>NZ_JBIMKZ010000016.1:0-45567 GCF_051860865.1 Polymorphobacter sp.
GGGGCCGCCCCCCCCCGCCGCCGGAGGCCCTTTTGACCGCCGGAGGCCCCTCTACTGCGCGTCGGCCATCGTGTCGCGGCGGAGCAGGTTGACGACGGCTTTCTGGACTTCGGGGTCCGGGATGGGGCCGGAGGAGATGATCATCGAGGTGCCGGGGAGGTGCTTTTGCGGATCGGCGATGAACCAGGCGATACGTTCGTCGGTCCAGACCAGGCCCTTGTCGCCGGCGGCGGCGAGGGCGGTGGAGTAGGTGTAGCCGGGGACGGTGCCCGCTTTCTGGCCGAAGATGTTGTAGAGATTGGGGCCGACGAGGTGGTGGCCGTTCTTCTCCACGGTGTGGCAGAAGCGGCACCATTTGTAGGTTTCGACCTTCACCTTGTCCTCGAAGGGGGTGGGCGGGGTGGGCGCCTTGAGCGCGTCCGGGTGGTTGGCGCGGACGAGGTGCGAGGTGACGCCTTCTTCGGCGGCGACCTTGACGCCCATGGGCCAGGGGGTGACGCGGAACAGCAGCCACGGGCCGGCGGCGCCGAGCAGCAGCAGGAGGGTGGCGACGACGGGGCCGGCGGCGCGGCCCAGGAACGACGGGGACGAGGTGGCGCGGGTTGCGGTTGTGCGGTTGCGGTGGATCAGCCGGCTGACGCCCCAGACGACGGCGCAGATCGCCCAGAAGATGGCGACGGCGCGCGGCCCGGGCTCGGGCGAGCGGAAGGTGGCGAAATTGTAGACGGTGCCGGACATGCCGAGCAGGACCTGGATGCCGTAGCCGGGCGGGAACAGGGCGATGAGGCCCTTGCCGTGGCGGAGCAGCCCCCAGCCGGTGGCGACGATGGCGCCGAGCGACAGGGTGAGGTTCATGAAGCCAAGGCCGGAGTGGAAATAGCCGGTGAACATCCAGACGCCGCGATCCCGCTCCATCAGCGTGGGCAGGGTCAGCGGACCGATGTGGATCACCAGCTCGTCCGACCAGGCGTAGATGACGCCGAGGAAGGGGGCGAGGAGGAGCAGGATATAGGAGATGAAGGCCAGCGCGCGGCCGAGGCGGTGCAGCCAGACGGGGACGCCGGGGGCGGGGGCGACCGCGCCGTCCCGTCGCCAGGCGATCAGGCGCCAGATGACGGCGGCGAACACCAGCGTGCCGAGCAGGTAATGGATGCCGCGATAGTCTTCGCGCAGCGCCTGGAACCGGTCCGAGCGAGCAAGCAGCGCGGTCATCTGGGCGTGGGTGACGAACAATATGGCGACCAGCCAGCCCGATATCACGCTGGACTTCGAATATTGACCCATGGTGCCCCTCGCGGTTTTTGCCTCGGGCGCGATCTTACCCCCGGGGCCGGGCCCCGCCCGCCTCCCCCACCGCCTATCCGCCCCCCGGTCACGGGGGGGGGGGGGGTTGGGGGGGGCGCCGGGGGGCGTCACGACTGGGTGGGATGTTGGGGAGTGTCATGCAGAAATCGGTTCTGGTCGCGGTGGCGGCAATCATCTGTTCGCCGCTGATGGCGAAGACCTATTCGCCCGAGGCCGAGGCCGTCTACAAGCAGCGGTTCGAGCGGACCGCGGTGGACGGTGCCGGTGGCATCGATGCCTATTCGCCGCTGGAGGTTGTTCCCGGCGCCAAGGCGAAGCCGCTGCCGAAGGCGCGGGACAGCCGGATCAGCGCCGCCGCGCTGGCCGAGGCCGAGGCCTATGCCGGGGCCAACAACAGCCAGGCGTTCATGGTCATCCACAAGGGCAAGGTGGTGGCCGAGAAATATTTCGGCGACCTGACGGCCGACAGCCTGATCACCTCCAAGTCGCTGGCCAAGCCGATCACCGCGCTGGCGATCGGCCGGGCGATCGTGCTGGGGAAGATCAAGAGTGTCGATCAGCCGGCGAGCGACTTCATCACCGAGTGGAAGGGCAAGCCGCAGGGCGAGATATTGATCCGGCATCTGCTCGACATGCGGACCGGGCTGCTGGCGCAGGGGGTCAGCATGGAGCCGATGAACATGTGGAGCCGGGCCTATCTCCACCCGCATCATGACGAGATCATCATCGACGAATATCCGCTGACCGACAAGCCGGGCAGCATCTATGAATATTCGAATGCCAATGCCGAGCTGGTGGCGGTGGTCATCGAGCGGGCGACCGGGCGGCGCTATGCGGAGTTCATCGGCACCGAGGTGCTGACGCCGATCGGCGCGCCGGGCGGGCAGGTCTGGGTCAACCGCGAGGGCGGGACGGCGCACAGCGGCTGCTGCGCGCTGCTGCCGGCGCAGACCTTCGCGCGGATGGCGATGCTGGTGGCGCAGGACGGCGTGTGGGACGGCAAGCGGCTGCTGCCGCCGGGCTATGTGGCGGCGATGAAAACCGGGACGGCAGAGAACCCCTGGTACGGGATGGGGCTGTGGCTGGGCGGCAGCTATATTGAGCGGCGCGGCTTCGCCAATGCGAAGCGGCCGGGTCCGAAGGTACTGCATTCCGAGCCTTATCTGGCCGATGACGTGGTGATGTTCGACGGCAATTCGAGCCAGATCGTCTATATCGTGCCGTCGCAGCAGCTGATCGTGCTGCGGGTCGGCAACAACCCGCCGCGCAAGCCGGAATGGGACAATGCGAAGCTGATCAACACCGTGCTGCGGGGGTTGAAGACCGACACGCCGCTGACGCCCCAGCCGCGCTGATCTTGCCGCCGTTGCATCTGCGCCCTAGTCCTTGGGGCATGATGTATTTGCGTTTTCGCCCGTGATCGGGAGATCGGCCTGGCTGGTCCGGCAGATGCTGCGCCAGATCTGGGTGCGATCGGCGTTGATCGGGCTGCTCGGCGTCATCACGGCGCTGGCCGGAATCTATCTGGCCCGGTTCATTCCGACGCGCCTGGGCGAAGCGCTCGGATCGGACGCTGTTGCGCCGATCCTGACGATCCTTGCGTCGTCGATGCTGGCGGTGGTCACCTTCTCGCTGTCGGTGGCTGTGCAGGCTTTTTCCTCGGCGGCGGATGCGGCCACGCCGCGTGCCTCGCGGCTGCTCGCCGAGGACCCGACGACGCAGAATGTGCTGTCGATCTTCGTCGGCGCCTTTCTGTTCAGCCTGGTCGGCATCATCGCGCTGTCGGCCAATGCCTATGGTGCGGAGGGGCGGGTGGCGCTGTTTTTCGCCACTCTCGTCATCATCGTGCTGGTAGTGGTGGCGCTGCTGCAGTGGATCAATCATATCATGCACTTCGGCCGGATTGGCGATACGCTGGAACGGGTGGAAAGCGCTGCGACCAAGGCGATCTGCCACCGCGCCGAAAACCCGTTTCTGGGCGGGCAGGAGGCGACGCATCGCCCGCCTCTGATGGCCATTCCGGTGACCGCGGACAAGATCGGCTATGTCCAGCATATCGATATCGGGGCGTTGTCCGACTGTGCCGACACCCATGACCTGACCTTGTGGATCGAGGATGTGCCGGGGAGCTTCGTCAGCCCGGCGACGCCGTTGTTTCATGTCGTCGGCACGCTCGGCGTGGAGGCCGAGGCGATCATCGGCCGGTTGCGTGGGGCGTTCACGATCGCCGACAACCGCAACTTCGACCAGGACCCGCGCTTCGGGCTGATCGTGTTGTCCGAGATCGCCTCGCGGGCGCTATCGCCGGCGGTCAACGATCCGGGGACCGCGATCGATGTCATCGGCCGTCTCGTGCGCATTCTGGCGCAATGGACGCCGGAAAGGCGTGAGCCCGAGCACCCGCGCATCTTCGTGCCGGCGATCTGTGACGCGGATCTGATCGAGGATGCGTTTCAGCCGATCGTGCGGGACAGCGCCAGTATCGTCGAGGTGCAGGTCCGGTTGCAAAAGGCGCTTGCGGCGCTGGGACGGCTACTGCCCGACGCCTTTGGCAAGCCCGCCGGCGCAATGGCCGAGGAAGCCGCCGCGCGGGCCCGCCAGGCCTTTGTCAGCGATGCCGACCGCGCGCGCCTCGACGCGGCGATCCGGTCATTGTGAAATGCGCAGCGCCTGGCCATCGGGTTCGTCGGTGGTCAGCCACAGCGCGCCGTCCGGCGCCACCCGGACGTCCCGGATGCGGGCGCTGACCTGGGGGACGATCCGCGCCTGGTGCAGGAGCTTGCCCTTGGCATCGAGGACGATCCGGCGGACATCCTGCGAGACCAGCCCGCCGACGATCAGATTGCCGCGCCAGGCCGGGAACATCGCGCCGCGATAGACAGCCAGCCCCGACGGCGCGATCGACGGCACCCAGACGACGCGCGGATCGATCATGCCCTTGTAGCTCTTGTACGGGCTGATGCTGGCGCCCGAATAATCGACGCCGTGGGTCGCTACCGGCCAGCCATAATTGCCGCCCCTGACGATCAGATTGACCTCGTCGCCGCCGCGCGGGCCATGCTCGTGCGCCCATAACCGCCCCGTCTCCGGATCGACGGCCAGCCCCTGCGGGTTGCGGTGCCCATAGCTCCACACCGCCGAGCCGCGAAACGGATTGTCGGCCGGGATCTCGCCGCTGCCGCCGATCCGAACCATCTTGCCGAATCCCGATGCCGTGACCTGCGCCTGCTCGCGGTAATCGAAGCCGTCCCCGGTGCCCATTACCAGCGAGCCATCGGGCAGGAACGCCATCCGCCCGCCGAAATGCACGGGCCCCGATTTGGCGGGCGTGTTGCGGAATATCTCCTTCACATCGATCAGCCGATCCCCCTCCAGCCGGGCCCGGGCGATCACCGTCGCGTTGGCGCGCGCCGTCCCCTTGGCATAGGACAGGTAGAGCGTCCGATTATCGGCAAAACGCGGGTGCAGCACCACGTCGAACAGCCCCGCCTGGCTTTCATGAAACACTGCCGGCACGCCCGTTACCGTGCCGAGCCGCCCGTTCGTGCCGATCACCCGCAACGCGCCGCGCCGCTCGGTGACCAGCACCCGGCCATCGGGCAGGAACGCCAGGCTCCATGGGTGATCGAGGCCGCGCGCCTTGACCTCGACCCGCTCGGCCGCCGTTGCCGGGATACTTGCCGTGGCGATGAGCAGGGCCATCCAGTGTCGTCTTGTCATCGCCGTCTCCTTTGGGGCGACGGTAGAGGAAAGGGGAGGGGGGAAGAAGGGGCCTCCGGCGGCTGGGGGCGGAGCCCCCAGACCCCGTGAATGGGCTCGTTCCGCCACAATGGCGGTGGGCCGGCCCCGTGATGGGGTCTGGGGCCTGCGCCCCCAGCCGCCGGAGGCTATTCCCTTCCTGTTTCGCACCCACGGGCGTAGCGTCGCGCCATGCTGGTAGTTCGGTTCCTTGTTTCGGTGGTCGTGGCCACGGTGCTGGTCAGTTTCAGCCATTCGCTGATGGTGCAGCAGGGGTTGCTGGACCTGGGGGTGGCGTTGCCGGGGCGGGTGCGGCTGGAGACGATGGCGTTCGACCTGAGGGGGTTGGCGCCGGCGCTGGCGGCGGTGATCGCGCTGGGGTTCGGGGTGGCGTTTCCGGTGGCGGCGTGGCTGGGGCGGCGGGCGCCGGCTGTTGTGCGGGCGGTAGCGTATCCGCTGGCGGGCGCGGTGGCGGTGGCGGCGGCGCTGGGGCTGATGCATTTTTTCTTCGGGATGACGCCGATTGCCGGGGCGCGCAGCGGCGAGGGGCAGGCGCTGATGATCCTGTCCGGCGCGGTGGGCGGGCTGGTTTTCGGGCTGTTCAAGAAATAATCCGGGCCACGCTTGTGTGGCATAAATGGCACACCATATCCGGGACAACTGGAGGACGACGCCATGAACATCGACAAATTCACCGACCGGGCGAAGGGGTTTCTGCAGGCGGCGCAGACCGTGGCGATCCGCAACTCGCATCAGCGGGTGGCGCCCGAGCATCTGTTGAAGGCGCTGCTGGAGGACCAGCAGGGCATGGCGGCGGGGCTGGTGCGGGCCGGTGGCGGCGACCCGGCGGTGGCGGAGCGCGAGGTGGATGCGGCGCTGGCGCGGATCGCCAAGGTATCGGGCAGCGGCGCCCAGCAGCTGGCCTGGGACAATGACACGGTACGGATTCTCGATTCCGCCGAGCAGCTGGCCGGCAAGGCCAAGGATGAGTTCGTCACGGTCGAGCGGCTGCTGACGGCGCTGGTGCTGGCGACGACGACGGCGGCCGGCAAGGCGCTGGCGACGGCGGGGGTGACCGCGCAGGCCTTGAACACGGCGATCGAAACGGCGCGCAAGGGCCGGACGGCTTCGAGCGCCGGGGCCGAGGAAGGCTTTGATGCGCTGAACAAATATGCGCGCGACCTGACCCAGGCGGCGCGCGACGGCAAACTCGATCCGGTGATCGGCCGCGACGAGGAGATCAGGCGGACGATCCAGGTGCTGGCGCGGCGGACCAAGAACAATCCGGTGCTGATCGGCGAGCCGGGCGTCGGCAAGACGGCGGTGGTCGAGGGGCTGGCGCTGCGCATCGCCAATGGCGATGTGCCGGACGGGCTGAAGGACAAGAGGCTGATGTCCCTCGACATGGGGGCGCTGATTGCCGGGGCCAAATATCGCGGCGAGTTTGAGGAGCGGCTGAAGGGTGTGCTCGACGAGGTGCGCGCCGAGGGCTCGGACGTGGTGCTGTTCATCGACGAGATGCATACGCTGGTCGGCGCGGGCGCGTCGGAGGGATCGATGGATGCCTCGAACCTCTTGAAGCCGGCGCTGGCGCGCGGCGAGCTGCACTGCATCGGCGCGACGACGCTCAACGAGTATCGCAAATATGTCGAGAAGGATGCGGCGCTGGAGCGGCGCTTCCAGCCGGTGATGGTCGGCGAGCCGACGGTGGAGGACACCGTTTCGATCCTGCGCGGGCTGAAGGAGAAATATGAGCTGCACCATGGCGTGCGGATCACCGACGGGGCGATCGTGGCGGCGGCGACGCTCTCCAACCGCTATATCTCGGACCGGTTCCTGCCGGACAAGGCGATCGACCTGATGGACGAGGCGTCGTCGCGGCTGCGGATGGAGGTGGAGGCGCTCGACCGGCGGATCGTCCAGCTGAAAATCGAGGCCGCGGCGCTGGAGCGGGAGAGCGATGCGGCGTCGCGTGACCGGCTGCAGGCGCTGCGCAGCGAGCTGGCCGGGCTGGAGGAGCAGTCCGGCGCGCTGACGCTGCGCTGGACGGCGGAGAAGGACAAGCTGGCGGGCGCCACCAGGATCAAGGAAGCGCTCGATGCGGCGCGGCTGGAGGTGGAGCAGGCGCAGCGGGCGGGCGACTATGCCAAGGCCGGCGAGCTGACCTATGGCCGCATTCCGGAGCTGGAACGCCAGCTGGTGGAGGCCGAGCAGGCGACCAGCGAGGCCATGGTGCGCGAGGAGGTGACGGCCGACGATATCGCCGCGGTGGTCTCGCGCTGGACCGGCATTCCGGTCGACCGGATGCTCGAGGGCGAGCGCGACAAGCTGATGAAGATGGAGAGCATCCTGTCGGCACAGGTGATCGGGCAAGGTGCGGCGGTGCGGGCGGTATCGGCGGCGGTGCGCCGGGCGCGCGCCGGGCTGCAGGACCCGAACCGGCCGCTGGGCAGCTTCCTGTTCCTGGGGCCGACGGGGGTCGGCAAGACCGAGCTGACCAAGGCCCTGGCGACTTTCCTGTTCGACGACCCGCGTGCGATGGTGCGGCTCGACATGAGTGAGTTCATGGAGAAGCATTCGGTGGCGCGGCTGATCGGCGCGCCGCCGGGCTATGTCGGCTATGAGGAAGGCGGGGTGCTGACCGAGGCGGTGCGGCGCCGGCCCTATCAGGTTGTCCTGTTCGACGAGGTCGAGAAGGCACACGGCGATGTCTTCAACGTGCTGCTGCAGGTGCTCGACGACGGCCGGCTGACCGACGGTCAGGGGCGGACGGTGGACTTCACCAACACGCTGATCATCCTGACCTCCAACCTCGGCTCGCAATATATTGCGGCGCTGCGCGACGACCAGCCGGTGGCGGATGCCGAGGCGCAGGTAATGGAGGTGGTGCGCGGGCATTTCCGGCCCGAGTTCCTCAACCGGCTGGACGAGATCGTGCTGTTCCAGCGGCTCGGCGAGAGCGCCATGGCGCCGATCGTCGATCTGCAGGTGGCGCGGGTGCAGGCGCTGCTGAAGGACCGCAAGATTGTCCTCGACCTCACCGACGCGGCGCGGCGCTGGCTGGCGCGGGTCGGCTATGATCCGGTCTATGGCGCGCGGCCGCTGAAGCGGACGGTGCAGCGGCATCTGCAGGACCCGCTGGCCGATCTGATCCTGTCCGGCAGCGTGCCCGATGGCAGCCGGGTGGCGGTGGACGAGGGCGACGGCCGGCTGGCGCTTACGCCCGCACCAGCCCCGTAAGCGGGCGGACGTCGGGCGCGAAGACGGTGCGGGCGACCCGCGCCGGATCGAGCCCGAATTGTTCGGCGGCGAGCCCGGCGAGCAGCGCCCGCAGGTCGAGCGTCGGGCGCAGGTCCCGGCCTTCGTGGAGCTGCGCCGGGGCAAGGCCCGGCCAGTCGGCGATCACCTGCGCCTTCGCCAGTGTGCCGCCGGCGAGGAGGGCGGCGCCGCCGGTGCCATGGTCGGTGCCGCCGGTGCCGTTGGGGCGGGCGGTACGGCCGAATTCGGTGGCGGCGATGACCAGCGTGTCGGCCCAGGCGGGGCCGAGGCCGGTGCGCAGCGCGGCGATGGTGGCATCGAGCTGGCGCAGCTGGGCGGTGAGCCGGCCGGGCTGGTTGGCATGGGTGTCCCAGCCGCCGATCTCGATGACGGCGACGCGGGCGCCATTGGGCTTGGCGAGGAAGGTGGCGGCCATTTTGCCGAGCGCGGCGGGATTGGCGCGGCCCTGGCCGTCGGTGCCGGCGGTCTGGCGCGCGTCGACGGCCTGGCCCCAGAGCGCGTGGAGTTGGGCGTCATCCTGGTACAGCGCCTCGACGCGGGCGAGTAGCGCGGCATCGGCGTCCGGGAGCTGCGAGGGGGCGTAGGAGGTGGCGGGCGCCGGGCCGCGCAGCAGCATCGGCACGGTCGGCGTGATCGCCACCGCCGGCTCGGCGCGGGGCAGCAGCGGCAGCAGCCGGTTGAGCCAGCCGTCCTTCAGCGCATAGGCGGCGGTGCCGCCGGTCTCGAGGACATTCTGCGCCTCGAAATGCGAGCGCTCACGGTAGGGCGAGGCGACGGCGTGGACGAAGGCCGCCTCGCCGCGGCCGTAGAGCATGCCCACTTCGGCGAGGGCCGGGTGCAGCTGCCACATCGGATCGAGCGTCAGCGGCGCGCCGGCGGCGGGGGGCGGGCCGAAGCTGCCGCGCAGCGCGGCATAGGCGGGGTCGCCGACCGGCATCAGCGTGGCGATGCCGTCCATGGCGCCGCGCAGGACGATGAACACCAGCCGGCGGTCGGTAGCGGGGGCGGCGAGCGCCAGGCCGGGAATGGCGAGGCTGCCGGCGAGACCGGCGAGAATATTTCGGCGGCTCAGGTCGATCATCACGCTCTCCGCAGGAATTCGGGCGACACCAGCAGCAGCGCCAGCGCCTGGGCCGGGCTTTCGGCGCGCGCAACGGCCTCGGCGGTGGCAGCGGTGAGTACGCCGGGCAGCAGCTTCGGCGCCAGTTGCCGGGCGTCGACACGGTCCCCCAGTGTGGCGGCGAGGCGGCTGGCCGTCTCCACCCGCCGCATCAGCGCATCGGGGGCGGCCCAGCTGGCGGCGACATCGTCCCAGCCGGCCGGCGACCCCGGCCGCCAGACCGGCTGGCCGAGCGCGTTCAGCATGGCCATGACGCGCGGGCCGGTGACCTCGCGCTGGCCGACACCGCGCAGCGCCGACACCATCCAGTCCCACGGCGTCTTGAACTTGGTCGCCGGCTGCCATGCCTCGGGCGCCTCGACCAGCGCGCGACTGACGGCGGCGAGGTCGCCGTTGGTGGCGGTCCAGCGGGCGGTCAGCCGGTCGACCAGCGCGGACGACGGCACGTCGGCGACGAAATGACGGGCGAGCTTGGTGCAGAGATGGCGGGCGGTGCGCGGATCGCGGGCCAGCGCCAGCAGCATGGCGCGGCCCTGCGCCTCGCCCGCTTCGGCATGGCGCTGGCCGAGCAAAGTTCGCGTGCCGGGTTCATGCCAGCCGGGCTGGAAGACGAAGGCACCGTCGGGGGCCTCGATGCCGATGGGCCGGCGGACGAAGCCGCCGACGCTCCAGCCGGTCAGCCCCTGTGCCAGCGCCTGGACATCAGCCTGGGTGTAGCCGGCGCCGGCGCCGAGCGTGTGCAGTTCGAGGATTTCGCGCGCCAGATTCTCGTTGAGGCCGGGGACGCGCCGGCGACCGCGCCGTGTCGCTGCCTGCGCCAGCCGCGAGCCGGGGCCGATCGATTGCGCCTGGTCGAGATAGAGCAGCATCGCCGGGTGGCGGGTGACGGCCAGCAGCATATCTTCGAAGCGGCCGAGCAGCGCCGGGCGGATGGCCTCGAATTCGAGCGTGCCGACCAGCCCGATGACCGCCAGCTTGTCGGCCGAGACGGCGAAGTGATTGGCCCAGAAATGCACGAGCCGCTCGGCGAACGGCGCCGGCGTGTCGAGCGCTACCGCCAGCCGGGCGCGGACATGGGCGGCGTAATCGTCCCGGTACTGGCGGCGAATTTCCTGGCGGAGACTTTGAGCGGCGTCCTTGCGCGAGGCGACGGGCTGGCGGTCGCCGATGTAGCGCCGGAAGGCGGCGGCGGCCTCGGCGCTGCCCGGCGTGGCGGCGATCGCGGCGGGGCGGGGATCGAACTGCCCCAGCTGATCAAGCAGCCACGTTTGTGGGCGAACCGGGGCCGGCTCGTCGGGCCGCGCGCCGAGCCCGAAGCGGGACAGGGCGATCGCGGCGGGAGAGGCGGGCTTGGTTACCATGGCCTGTGTACGCGCGGAGGCGGCGCAATACCCCGGTGGCCAGGAAAGAGGCGGCCGGGGCACTGGCCCCGGCGGCACGGCCTCAGTTATTCACCTGCCGCTTGAAGAAGGGCGGGATTTCCACGTCCGGCTCGCGCGTTGTCGGCTCGGGGGCGAGCGTGGCGGGCGGGGTGGGCTTGGGGCGGCTCGGGCTGGTGAGGCCGAGCATCTTTTCGAACAGCGTCGGCGCACGGGCTTCCGGCTCGGGCTCGGGCGCCGGCTCCGCGACCGGCGGGATCGGGCGGGCAGCGGCGATCGGCACCACGGGGGCGGCGGCCGGCGCCACCTTGGGCGTGAAGCGATAGCTTTCGGCCGGGCCGTCCTCGCTCACCCGCTCGGCGAGGCTGCCGAGATCGATTTCCTCGTCCTCGGCCTGGCGCGCGGTGACGGGGGCCTCGACTTCGGGTTCGGCCGGCTGGGGCGCGGCGCCCGTCAGCGGCGTGCCCTGGCTGGCGGCGGTCGGCTCATGGCCGGGCTGCATGATCGCCGGCGCGGTGGCGAAGATGCTCGGCTGGGTGGTGACGGCCGGTTCATTGCGCGGGCGGCTCGGCGGGGTGCGCGCCGGCTCGGAGCGGACGGCGGCGTCGATGCCGGTGGCGACGACCGAAACGCGCATCGTGCCCTCAAGGTCCTTGTTGAAGGCCGAGCCGACGATGATGTTGGCATCGGGGTCGACCATGTCGCGGATGTATGTGGCGGCTTCGTCGACTTCCATCAGCGTCAGGTCCGGGCCGCCGGTGATGTTGATGATGACGCCCTTGGCGCCGCGCATCGACACTTCGTCGAGCAGCGGGTTGGCGATGGCCTTTTCGGCCGCCTCCAGCGCCCGGCGGTCGCCGCTGGCTTCGCCGGTGCCCATCATCGCCTTGCCCATCTCGGACATGACAGTGCGGATGTCGGCGAAATCGAGGTTGATCAGGCCGGGCAGGATCATCAGGTCGGTGATGCCACGCACGCCCTGGTGCAGCACCTGGTCGGCCATGCCGAAGGCATCGATCAGGCTGGTCGAGGCATTGGCGATCAGGAACAGATTCTGGTTGGGGATGACGATCAGCGTGTCGACGACCTTCTGCAGCTCGGCAATGCCTTCCTCGGCCGCGCGCATGCGCTTGGAGCCCTCGAAGGTGAAGGGCTTGGTGACGACGCCGACGGTGAGGATGCCGCGCTCGCGTGCCGCCCGGGCGACGACCGGCGCGGCGCCGGTGCCGGTGCCGCCGCCCATGCCGGCGGCGATGAAGCACATGTGCGCGCCATCAAGGCTGGTCTCGAGCTGGTCCAGAGTCTCCTCGGCGGCGGCGCGGCCGATCTCGGGACGGGCGCCGGCGCCCAGCCCCTGGGTGATCTTCATGCCGAGCTGAATGCGGGTCTCGGCCTTGCTGGCGGCGAGCGACTGGGCATCGGTGTTGGCGACGATGAAGTCGACGCCCTGGAGGTCGGCGGCGATCATGTTGGCGACCGCGTTACAGCCGGCGCCGCCCACCCCGATGACAGTGATCCGGGGCTTCAGCTCGGTCAATTCAGTGCGTTCGAACTCCAGCATATCGTGTCTCCCAGGCCGTATTGCATACTATATCTATTGTTTGGTGCGTAAAGGGTGGATCAGAAGCTCTTTCGCAATCGCTCGAGCGCAGCGCGCATGCCCGTGCGTTCCGGACCCGCCCGCTGGCTGGGCGGATTGTGCCAGATATCAGGCTCTTCGGCGGCCGCGAACAGCACCAGACCGGCCAGCGTAGCGAAGGCCGGACCGGACTGGGCCGGCGGCAGCCCGGCCAGTCCGTGCGGCCGGCCGACGCGAACATTGCGGCCCAGCAGCCCCTGCGCATATTCGGCGATGGCGCGCAATTCGGCGCCGCCGCCGGTGAGCACCACCTGGCGGGCGCGCGGGCCGGTGAAGCCAAGGCCGGCCAGCTGTTCCTCGACGCCGGTAAAGATCATGTCCAGCCTCTGGCGGATGACGGCGATGATCTGGGCGCGCGGCACCCGCACCGGCTCGCTCATGCCTTCCTCGCTGATCGGCGGCAGCTCGATGATCTCGCTATTGTCCTTGCTTGTGGCGATCGCCGCGCCTTCCAGCGCCTTCAGCCGCTCTGCATCGGCGAGACGGGTGGCGAAGGTGGAGGCGATGTCGGCGGTGATGTCGTTGGCGCCCATCGGGATGGTGGCGACGCCGACCAGCATGCCGAACTTGTGGACCGCTACCGTCGTCACCCCGGCGCCGATCTCGATCAGCGCCACGCCAAGGTCGCGCTCCTCCTGCTCCAGTGTGCTCAGGCTGGCGGCGAGCGGCGAGGCGACGAGCGAGCGCAGGCCGAGATGGGCGTTCTTGATGGCGCGGTCGAGGTTCCTGAGCGGCGGCGTGTCGGCGGTGACGACATGGATGTCCATCCCCAGCCGGTCGGCATGGAAGCCGATCGGCGATTCGACGCCGGCTTGGCCATCGAGCGCATAGAGCGCCGGCTGGGCGTGGACGACGGTGCGGTTGCCGGGCCGGATCGCCTCGCGGCCGGCGATGCGCAGCGTGTCCATGTCGGCCGGGGTAATGCTGGCGCCGGCGATGTCGATCTCGGTGGTGGCGACGTTCGATTGCAGCCCGCCGGCCGAGATCGAGGCATGGACGAATTCGACCTGGACATTGGCGGCGCGCTCGGCCTGGTCCATGGCGCCGCGAATGGCGGCCTCGGTCTTCTCGAAGCTGGTGACGAGCCCGCGCTTGAGCCCGGCGCAGGGCTTCTGGCCGGTGCCGATCACCTGGGGCATGCCGTCGCTGCCAATGCGGGCGATCAGCGCCGCCACCTTGGAGGTGCCGATGTCGAGGACCGCGATCGTGCGGTCGCCGCCGCGCTGGGTGCCTAAGGGGAGTTTCGCCATCAGTATTGCCGTATCATATGCTGGCCCGCTTGGCTTCGCGCTCGGCCTTGGCAGCGGCGTCGATGGCGTCCTTCACGGCCGGGCCGCCGATGGTCATCTGGCCCGGCAGCCGCATGTCGAAACGCTCATAGCGGCCGCCGAGCAGCTTCTGGTCCTCCGCCAGCCCGGTTTCGAGCTTGGCGAAGCGCAGGATCGCGGCGCGGGCGCGCGCCGGAGTATCGGGCAGGGCCAGCGTCTCGCCGGACTTGAAGCGGATGTTCCAGCGCCGGCCGCCGATCAGCACGCCGGCCTCGATTTGCCCAGCGAGACCGTTGGCGGCGGCAGTCAGGTGCAGCATCTCGCGGACGCGGCGGTTGGCGCCGTCGCCGACGACCAGCGGCAGGCCGGCGAAGCGGGCGAGATCCTGGGTGGCGAGCACCCGGCCGGTGATGTCGATCAGGTGGAAGCGGCCCTGGCTCTGCCACAGCGCCACCGGCTTGCGCTCGTCGATCCGCACCACCAGCGTATCGGGCAGGCGGCGGCTGATGCTGGCATCCGCCACCCAGGGCAGCGCCATCAGCCGGCTGCGCATCGCCGGCAGGTCGGTGGTCAGCAGGGCATTTTCGGGACCCGAGAGCACGGCCTCGTAGATCGGCAGCCGCGCCATCTCCCTGGTGCCGTTGATCTCGACATGGCGGATCTGGAATCCGGCCTCGGCACTGGCCAGCCGCGCCGCCTCCAGCCCGCGCTGCGGCAGCCGCGCCAGCCCGGCGCCGATCAGAGACGCCACCAGCAGCAGCCCGCCGAGGCCGAGCAGCAGCCCGCGCCGCAACGCCGGCACCGGCACCGGCAGGGTGATCCGCGGCGGCGGCGGCGGCGCGGCCTTGCCGCGGGCGGGGGGCTTGGCCCCGCGCTTCTGGCTGGTCCGGCTCATGGCGTGGCCATCGCCGCGTCGAGCAGCGTCTGCACCAGCGCTTCATAGCTGATGCCGCAGTGGCGGGCTTGCTCGGGCACAAGGCTGAGCGGCGTCATGCCGGGCTGGGTGTTGACCTCGAGCAGGTAGAGCCCGTCCAGCCCCTGGGTGTCGTCCCAGCGGAAATCGGCGCGCGAGGTGCCGCGGCAGCCAAGCAGCTGGTGCGCCTTCAGCGCCATGTCGAGGCAGGCGGCTTCGATCTCGGGCGGCAGTTCCGCCGGGCAGACATGGACGGTCAGGCCGTCGGTGTATTTGGCGTCATAATCGTAGAAGCCCTTGGTCGGCTTCAGCTCGGTGACGGCCAGCGCCTTTTCGCCCAGCACCGCCACCGTCAGTTCCTTGCCGGGGATGAACGGCTCGGCGAGCAGCGCCGCGAATTCCTGCCAGGGGCCGGCGGCCTCGCGGGCGATCGGCTGGCCATAGTTGGAGGCATCGGTGACGATGGCAACGCCGACCGACGAGCCCTCGTTGACCGGCTTCAGCACATAAGGGCGGGGCAGCGGATCTTCGGCGTAAAGGCTCTCGGACATCACCATCCGCCCCTCCGGCATGCGGATGCCGTGCGGCACCAGGATGCGCTTGGTCAGTTCCTTGTCGATGGCGATGGCCGAGGTGGTGACGCCGCTATGGGTGTAGCGCAGCCCCATCAGGTCGAGCAGCCCTTGCACCGAGCCGTCTTCGCCGGGCGTGCCGTGCAGCGCGTTGAACACTACGTCCGGCACCGCGTCGGCCAGCTTGCGGGCGACGTCGCGGTCCATGTCGATCTCGACCGCCTCATGGCCGAGGCTGCGGCAGGCGGCGGCGACGCCGGCGCCCGAGGTCAGCGAGACCTGGCGTTCGGCCGACCAGCCGCCCATGAGGACTGCAACCTTCATGCCGGCACCCCCACGCGCTCGATCTCCCATTCGAGCAGCACGCCGGACTGGGCCAGGACGCGGGCGCGGACCTCTTCGCCCAGCGCCTCGATGTCGGCGGCGGTGGCGCTGCCGGTGTTGATCAGGAAATTGGTGTGCTTCTCGCTGACCTGGGCGCCGCCGAGATGCAGCCCCCGGCAGCCGGCGCGGTCGACGAGTTCCCAGGCCTTGTGGCCCGGCGGGTTCTTGAAGGTGGAGCCGCCGGTGCGCGAGCGCAGGGGCTGGCTGGCCTCGCGCTCGGCGGCGATGCGCTCCATCTCGGTGCTGATCGTCGCCCGGTCGCCGGGCGTGCCGCGCAGCACGGCCGAGACGACGACATCGCCGGCCGGCAGCGCGCTGTGCCGGTAGGAAAAGCCGAGCGCCGCCGCCGGCAGCGTCTCGACCGCGCCGGAGCGGCGAACGACGCGGGCCTCGACCAGCAGGTCGGCCATGTCGCGGCCATAGGCGCCGGCGTTCATCCGCACCGCGCCGCCGATGGTGCCGGGGATGCCGCGCAGGAATTCGAGGCCGGCGAGGCCCGCATCGCGCGCCGCGTTGGCGACGGTGATGCCCAGCGCCGCCGCGCCGGCACGGATGGTGTCGCCCTCGATCTCGATTGCCGCCATCGCCTTGGGCAGGCGGATGGTGACGCCAGACACGCCGCCATCGCGGACGATCAGGTTCGAGCCGACGCCGATCGGCAGCACCGGCATGCCGGCGGGAAGGGCGGCGAGGAAATCGGCGAGGTCGGCCTCGTCGCGCGGGCGCGCCAGCCACTCGGCGGCGCCGCCGGTGCGGAACCAGATGAAATCGGCCAGGCTGGCGCCGGCTTCCAGGGTGCCGGCCAGCGAAGGCAAAAGGTCGAGCGCTGCCGCCATCATGGGCGCGCCCGTTCGGCCGAGATGGCTGCTGCCAGCCCGGCGGCCCATTTGGTGATGTCACCTGCACCCAGGCAGACGATCATGTCGCCGGGCGCGGCCTCGGCCGCCAGCTTGTGCGCGAGATCGGCGGCATCGAGCACCGCTTCGGCACCGCGATGGCCGGCGCCGCGCAGGCCGGTGACCAGTGCGTCCGCATCGACGCCCTCGATCGGCGCTTCGCCGGCGGCATAGACCGGGGTGACATAGACGCGGTCGGCATCGTTGAAGGCGGCCTGGAACTCGCCCATCAGGTCCCGCAGCCGGGTGAAGCGGTGCGGCTGGACAACGGCGATGACGCGGGCACCGGCGCCTTCACGCGCGGCGGCCAGCACGGCACGGATCTCGACCGGATGATGGCCATAATCGTCGATGACGGTGATCGGCGCGCCGTCGGTGGCGACGGTGCCGACATTGGTGAAGCGCCGCTTGACACCGCCGAAGCGGGCAAAGCCGGCGCGGATGGCATCGTCTTCAATGCCCAGCTCGACGGCGACGGCGACCGCCGACAGCGCGTTGAGCACATTATGGCGGCCCGGCATCGGCAGCATCAGGTCGGCGATCCTGCGGTCGGTATCGCGCCCGCGCACGACGACGTCGAAGCGGTTGCCGCCCGGCACGGGCGTGACATTCTCGCCGCGCACATCGGCAGGGGCGGAGAAGCCATATGTGATGATCCGCCGGTCCGAGACCTTGGGCAGCAGCGCCTGCACCTCGGGGTGATCGATGCAGAGGATGCCGGCGCCGTAGAAGGGCACCTGATTGACGAACTGGCGGAAGCCCTCGCGGACCTGATCGAAATCGCCCCAATGGTCGAGGTGTTCGGGATCGATGTTGGTGACGATGCCGAAGGTGCCGCCGAGCCGGAGGAAGCTGCCGTCGCTCTCGTCTGCCTCCACCACCATCCATTCGCCCGCACCCAGCCGGGCGTTCGAGCCATAGGTGTTGATGATGCCGCCGTTGATCACCGTCGGGTCGAGCCCACCGGCATCGAGGAGCGCGGCGACCAGCGAGGTCGTCGTCGTCTTGCCATGGGTGCCGGCGACCGCGACGCAGCTTTTCAGCCGCATCAGCTCGGCAAGCATCTCGGCGCGCCGGACGATCGGCACCCGGCGGGCGGCGGCGGCGACCACCTCGGGATTGTCGCGCTTGATGGCGGTGGAGGTGACGACCACCGAGGCGGCGGCGACATTCTCGGCGCGCTGGCCGATGAACACCTCGATGCCTTTGTCGCGAAGCCCCTGGATGACATAGCCTTCGGCAACGTCCGAGCCCTGCACCCGGAAGCCGAGATTGGCCATCACCTCGGCGATGCCGGACATGCCGATGCCGCCGATGCCGACGAAATGGATGATGCCGATATCGGTGCGGAAGCCGGCGTGGGGGCGAACGGGGGCGGGCGTGGTAGCGGGGGTCATGCGGGGTCTCCGGTGGCCAGCACCAGATCGGCGAGGCGGGCGCCGGCATCGGGCCGGCCGAGGCTGCGCGCGGCGGCGGCGGCGGCAGCCAATGCCTGTGGGTCGCCGAGCCAGGCGGTCAGCGCCGAGGCCAGCCGGTCGGCGGTGAACTGCGGCTGGGGGATCAGGATGGCGCCGCCGGTGCCGGCCATGGCACGGGCATTGTCGGTCTGGTGGTCGTCGGCGGCGATCGGCAGCGGCACCAGCACGGCCGGGCGGCCGGCGACGGTCAGCTCGGCGACGGTGGAGGCACCGGCGCGGGCGACGACCATATGAGCGCGCGCCATCTCGGCCGGCAAATCCCCGAAATAGGCGCGGATGCTGGCCGACACGCCGGCGGCGGCATAGGCGGCCTGCATGGCGGCGGCGTCCTCGTCGCGGCCCTGGTGGACGACATCGAGCCGGGCGCGAATGACCGCCGGCAGTTGCGCCACGGCGGCGGGGACGATGCTGTTCAGCACGGTCGCGCCCTGGCTGCCGCCGGTGACCAGCAGCCGCAGCCGGGGGCTGTCGGCAACGAACGGCACGTCGCGGGTGGCGATGACGGCGGCGCGCACCGGGTTGCCGGTGAGCGTGGTCTTGCCGGCCCAGGCGGCTTCCATCCGGCGGACCTGCGGATAGCTGGTGGCGATGGCGCGGACGCGCGGCGCCAACAGCCGGTTGACCCGGCCCAGCGCGGCATTCTGTTCATGGATCAGGCTCGGCAGGCCCATCGATACCGCCGCCAGCAGGCCGGGCAGCGCCGGATAGCCGCCGAAGCCGATCACCGCGCGCGGCCGCAGCTGGCGGAACAGCGACCGCGCCGCCGACAGCCCGCGCAGCACCGACAGTGCCACCGCCGGCAGGCTCATCAGTCCGCTGCGGGCGACCGAGCCGCTGTCCACCACCGTGCGCTCGACGCCGTCGAACAGGCCGGGGAAGCGCAGGCCGCGCGTGTCGGTGACGAGATGGACACCGTGGCCGCGCGCCCGCAGTTCCTCGGCCAGCACATGCGCCGGCACCATATGACCGCCGGTGCCGCCGGCAGCGAGAACATAAGGCCTCCCCGCGCCGGAGGGCGCAAACGACATCATGCCGTCCTCCAGCGTTCGGCATAGGGGGAGGCGTTGCGATAGGGGTTGCGCCGGGTCAGCGCCAGCAACAGTCCCATGCCCAGGCACAGCGCCAGGAACGACGAGCCGCCATGGCTGATGAACGGCAGTGTCATGCCCTTGGACGGCAGCAGCTTGAGGTTGACCGCCATGTTGATCGTCGCCTGCAACCCGAACTGGGTGGCGAGGCCCGAGGCGGCGAGCATCACGAACGCATTGTCCTCGTCCAGCAGCGCCATGAACACGCGCACGACGATGATCACATAGAGGCAGGCGATGCACAGGCAGGCGATCAGCCCGAATTCCTCGCCGATCACCGAGAAGATATAGTCGGTGTGCGGCTCTGGCAGGCGGAACTTGGTGACGCCCTCGCCCGGCCCGACGCCGAACAGCCCGCCGGCGCGGAAGCAATCGAGCGCCTTGTCGATCTGGTAGGTGTCACCGCCGCCGGTGATGAACTTGTCGATACGGTCGGCGACGTGCGGCAGCGTCAGATAGGCAACGCCGACCATCACCAGCCCGCCCAGCGCAATCACCCCGAACAAGGCCAGCGGCATCCCGGCCAGCATCGCCTGCACCAGCCAGACGGTGCTGACCAGCACCGTCTGGCCGAGATCGGGCTGGGCCAGCAGCAGCACGCAAATGCCCAGCAGCAGCGCAAAGCTCAGCTCCATCGTCGGCAGGCTCTTGTCCTCGAAGCGCAGCGACAGCAGCCAGGCGGTGCTGATGACGAACATCGGTTTCAGGAATTCCGACGGCTGGAACTGGAAGCCGCCGATCGCCAGCCAGCGCATGGCGCCGTTGCTGGTGGTGCCCGAGCCGCCGAACAGCACCAGCACCAGCGCCAGGGTGAACACCCCGGTGCCGATCACCGACAGCCGCCGCGCCCAGTGCAGCGGCAGCATCGATACCGCCAGCATCAGCGGCAGCCCGGCCAGCACCCACAGCACCTGACGCTTCAGAAAATACAGATCGTCATAGCGGAAATTGGTGCCGGACAGCCGGTGCGCGGCGGCCGGCGAGGCGGCGGCGACGGCGATGACGCCGCAGCCGACCAGCGCGAACACCAAGGTCAGCAGGAACTTGTCGACGGTGAAGAACCAGCGGCCGAATGCCGAGCCGTCGCCGCGCGAAAAGGCACTGGCGCGCGACAGGAAAGCCGGTGCGTAGCTCATGTGAGCCCCTCCACAAGGGCACGGAAGGCATCGCCGCGCGCTTCGAAATCGCTGAACTGGTCGAAGCTGGCGCAGGCCGGGGACAGCAGCACCGTGTCGCCGGGCCGCGCCGCCGCCGCCGCCGCCGCCACGGCCGCCGCCAGCGTGCCGCACTGGTGGACGGGCAGGTGCGGCCCCAGCAGCCGGCCGAACAGCGGCGCCGCCTCGCCGATCAGATAGGCGGCGCGGACGCCTGCAATATAGGGCAGCACGGCGTCCAGATCCTCGCCCTTTGCCTTGCCGCCGGCGATCCAGTGCGTATCGGGAAAGGCGGCGAGGGCCGGCGCGGTGCTGTCCGGATTGGTGGCCTTGGAATCGTTGACCCAGAGCACGCCGGCCTTTTCGGCAATCCGCTCCATCCGGTGCGGCAGGCCGGGATAGGTGGCGAGGCCGTGCGCGATCTCGTCCCTGGTCATGCCGAGCGCCGTGCAGGCGGCGACGGCGGCGCGGGCGTTCTGGAGATTGTGCGGGCCTTGCAGCGCCGGCCACTTCGACTGGTCGCCGGCATCGACATCCTCGATGAAGACAATGTCGGGCTCTTCGGCGGCATCGAGCACATCATGATCGGCCTCGGCATCCCAGCCGATAATGGCGGTGCGGTGCGGAGACTGCATGGCGAACAGCCGCGCCTTGGCGGCGACATAGGCCTCCATCGTGCCATGGCGCTCGAGATGGTCGGGCGTGATGTTGAGCAGCACCGCCACCTCGCAATCGAGGCTCATGGTGATGTCGAGCTGATAGCTGCTCAATTCCAGCACATAGAGGCCGCCGGCCGGCAGCGGGGCCTGGCCGAGGATCGGCAGGCCGATGTTGCCGCCCATCAGCGTCGGCGCGCCGGCGGAGGCCAGCATGTGATGGATAAGCGCGGTGGTGGTCGACTTGCCGTTGGTGCCGGTGATGCCGATCACGCGGTGCGGCGGCAGCGCGTCGCGAGCTTGGGCGAACAGCTCGATGTCGCCGATGACCGGCACCCCGGCCGCCTCGGCGCGGGCGAAGATCGGTGCGCTGTGCGGCACGCCCGGCGACACGATAATGGCAGCCAGGCCGGCAAGATCGGCGCTGTTCAGGTCGGTCAGCGGCCCGGTAAAGCGGGCGCGCGCGGCCTCCGAATCGTCCCAGGCCAGCACCTCGGCGCCGCTGGCGGCCAGTGCCGCCACCGTGGCGAGGCCCGAGCGGGCGAGGCCGAAGACGCCGTAGCGCTGGCCGGAGAAGGCGGGGCTGGTGATCACCGCAGCTTCAGCGTGGCGAGGCCGGCCAGAGCCAGCACGATGGCGATGATCCAGAAGCGGATGACGACGGTCGATTCCGCCCAGCCCTTCTGCTCGAAATGATGGTGGAGCGGCGCCATCCGGAACACGCGCTTGCCGGTCATCTTGAAGCTCGCCACCTGGACGATGACGCTGACCGTCTCCAGCACGAACAGCCCGCCGACGATCAGCAGCACGATCTCGTGGTTGGTGATGACCGCCACCGTGCCGAGCGCGCCGCCCAGCGCCAAGCTACCGGTGTCGCCCATGAACACCGCCGCCGGCGGCGCATTGTACCAGAGAAAGCCCAGGCAGGCGCCGATCAGCGCCGTGCAGAACACCGCCAGTTCGCCCGCACCCGATACATGGTGGACGCCGAGATAGTCCGAAAAGCGGATATTGCCGATCAGATAGGCGATGATGGCGAAGGCGGCGGCCGCGATGATCATTGGCATCGTCGCCAGCCCGTCGAGGCCATCGGTCAGGTTCACGGCATTGCCGAAGCCGGTGATGATGAAGGCGCCGAAGGCGATGTAGAAGATGCCGAGCGGGATGGCGAAGTCCTTGAGGAACGGCACGTAAAGGCCCGTGCCGGTCCGGCTGGCGATGAACACGCAGGCCGCGCCGGCGATCAGGAATTCGAGCAGCAGCCGGGTGCGGCCGGACAGGCCGTTGTGACTGCGCTTGGTCACCTTGTCATAATCGTCGAGGAAGCCGATGGCGCCGAAGCCCAGCGTCACCGCCAGGCAGGCCCAGACGAAGCCGTTCGACGTGTCCATCCACAGCAGGGTCGAGATGGTCAGGGCGATCAGGATCATCAGCCCGCCCATGGTCGGCGTGCCCTTCTTGGTCAGCAGGTGGGAGGCCGGGCCGTCCTCGCGGATCGGCTGGCCTTTGCCCTGCTTCGACCGCAGGAAAACGATGAAACGCGGCCCGATCAGCAGCGCAATGACCAGCGCCGTCACCAGCGCCCCCACCGAGCGAAAGGTAATGTAGCGGAACAGGTTGAGGATGCCCTCGAAGCCTGCCCAATCGGCCAGCGCGTTGATCACCGGCCTGTCTCCTGGCGGTCCGTGAGTGCCGAAACGATGCCGCCAAGCTTGAGGCTGTTCGAACCCTTGATCAACAGCACGTCGTCGGCAGCAAGCAAGGCGTCGATTTCCTGAAGCGCCGCATCGGCATCGGCGACATGACGCACCTCTAGCCTGCGGCCGAGCGCGCTTGCCAGTGCTTTCATCTCGTTACCCACAAGAATGAGCGCCGAAAGGCCGGAATCCTGCACGATCGGCGCCAGATCGGTGTGAAATTGCGCCGAATGCGTGCCAAGTTCGCGCATGTCGCCGAGGATCGCCAGCCGCCGGCCCCGGCCCGCGGGCGTAGTGGCGCCGAGCACGGCGAGCGACGCGGCCATCGAGGCGGGGTTGGCATTATAGCTTTCGTCGATGACGATCGCCTGGCCGCCGCCGGCTGGCACCCGCCGCCGGGCGCCGCGCCCGGGCAGGTCCGACAATTCGGCCAGCGCCAGCCCGGCCAGCGCCAGGTCGCCGCCGGCGGCATGGACGGCGGCAAGCACCGCCAGCGAATTATGCACCCAGTGCCGCCCGGCCATGCCGATCTTGTAGGTCAGCCGCTCGTCGCCGATCCGCGCGGTGACGCACGAGCAGTCGGGGTGGAGCACGAACTGCTCGGCATGAACCTCGGCGGCCGGGTCGAAGCCGAACTCGATGATCCGCGCCTCGCCGACGCCGGCGCGCAGGATTTCCCGGTGCTCATTGTCGAAGGGCAGGATGGCGGTGCCGCCGGGGCGCAGGCCGGAGAAGATCTCGGCCTTGGCGCGGGCGATGTCGGCTTCTTCCTTGAAGAATTCGCGGTGCGCCGAGGTCACCCAGGTGACCATGGCGATATCGGGCCGGACCAGTGCTGACAGCGCGGTCAGCTCGCCGGCATGGTTCATCCCCATCTCGAAGACGCCGTAGCGGCTGTCGGCCGGCATGCGGGCGAGGCTGAGCGGGACGCCGGTATGGTTGTTGTAGCTCTTCACCGAGGCATGGACCCGGGCGCTGCGGGCCAGCGCCTTGGCCAGCGCCTCCTTGGTGCCGGTCTTGCCGACCGAGCCGGTGATACCGATGCGGGTGGCGGCCGAACGGTCCCGCGCCGCCTCGGCCAGCGCGGTCAGCGCCGCCATGGTGTCGGCCACGCGAACATGCGGGCCGTCTACGGGTTCGCTGACCAGCAGGCCGGCGGCGCCGCGGCTGCGGGCGCTGTCGAGGAAGCGGTGGCCGTCTGTAGTCTCGCCCTTCAGCGCCACGAACAGTGCGCCGTCGATGACCTCGCGGCTGTCGAAGGTGACGCTGTCGGCGATGAAGTCGCCGTGAGCGGTGCCGCCTGTGGCGGCGGCGATGTCGGCGGCGGTCCAGAGCGGGGTCATCGGCACAGCTCGCGGGCGATTTCGGCGTCGTCGAAGGGCAGCAATTTGTCGCCGACCAGTTGGCCCTGCTCATGGCCTTTGCCGGCGATCAGCACCACGTCATCGCCGCCGGCACGATCGATGCCAGCGGCGATGGCGGCCCGGCGATCCGCAATGTCCTGGGCGCCGGGTGCGGCTTCGAGGATGGCGTGGCGGATGGCAGCGGGATCTTCATGACGCGGGTTGTCGTCGGTGACGATGACCCGGTCGGCAACCTGGATGGCGACTTCGCCCATCAGCGGGCGCTTGCCCCTGTCCCGGTCGCCGCCGGCGCCGAAGACCAGGATCAGCCGGCCTTTGCTGTGGGGGCGCAGCGCGGCGGCGGCGGCGGCCAGCGCATCCGGGGTATGGGCATAATCGACATAGACCGGGGCGCCGGCGCGGGTGATAGCGGCGCGCTCCAGCCGGCCGCGAACCGGGGCGAGGCGGGCGAGATTGGCCAGCGTGCCGGCCGGATCGCCGCCGGTGGCGATCACCAGACCGGCCGCCAACAGGGCATTTGCGGCCTGATAGGCGCCGATAAGCGGCAGGTTGAGGTCATGAATCGTGCCGTTTTCGGCAATTCTGAGCTGCTGGCCGAGTGCGGTCGGGGTGCGCGCCTCCAGCCGGAGCGTCTCGCCGGCGGCGCCGACGGTGATCAGCTTCAGCCCGCGCGCCCGGGTGGCGTCGATGACGCGCGCCGACCAGGGGGCATCGTCGGCCCAGACCACGGCGGTGCCGCCGGGCGCCAACACCTCGGTGAACAGCCGCAGCTTGGCGGTGAAATAGGCCTCCATCGTGCCGTGATAGTCGAGATGGTCGCGGCTGAGGTTACTAAAGGCGGCGGCCATTACCGGCAGCCCTTCGCTGCGATGCTGGTCGAGGCCATGGCTGGAGGCTTCATAGGCGAGGTGGGTGATGCCCGCGTCCGCTACCTGCTGGACCGACTGGAGGAAGGTGATGATGTCCGGGCTGGTCAGGCCGCCGGTGGGCGCCGGGCCGTCCCCGGTGTTGAGGCCGAGCGTGCCGAGGCTGGCGGCGCGGTGGCCGGCGAGCGCCCAGAGCTGACGGGCGAGCTCGACGGTCGAGGTCTTGCCGTTGGTGCCGGTGACGGCGGCAACATGGGCCGGATAGGGGCCGAAAAAGCGCCCGGCGAGCGCGGCGAAGCGGGCGCGGGGGTTGGCGTCGGCGATGTGCAGCGCCCCGGAAACGACCGCCTGGGGGCGGGCGACGATGGCGATGGCGCCGGCCTCAACGGCGGCAGGGATGAACTGCTCGCCGTTGACGCGCGCGCCCACGAAGGCGCCGAATACAGTGCCGGGGGCGACCTTGCGGTGATCGATGGCGAAGCCCGAGACCGTGCGGGGGGCGCCGGCGGGATCGAGCTGGTCCAGCCGCACTGCCTCAGTCCTCGCTGACCGCTTGCGGGGCCAGCAAGGGGCTGACATCGAGGTCGCGCGCCGGATCGGGCTGGACGCCGAGCAGCGGGCCGATCCGCTGGACCAGCCGGCTGATGATCGGCGCCACCACCATTCCGGCGGTGCGGAAGCCGGCGCTTTCCTTGCTGCCGCGCGGATCGTCGATCATGGCAATGACGACATAGCGCGGCGCGTCCATGGGGAAGGCGGCGGCGAAGGTGCTGACATTGGCGCCGCGCACATAGCGGCCGCTCTCGATCTTCTCGGCGGTGCCGGTCTTGCCGCCGACGCGGTAGCCGGGCGCATTGGCGCGCCGCCCGGTGCCGTTGGTGACGACCAGGCGCAGCAGGGCGCGCATCTGCGCGGACGTATGCTCGCTGAACACGCGCCGGCCCTCGGGCGCCCGATCGCGCTTGAGCAGCGTCGGCGGCCGGTAGATGCCGCCATTGACGACGGTGGCATAGGACGAGGCGAGGTGCAGCGGGGTGACCGAGATGCCGTGGCCATAGGCGATGGTCATGGTGGAGAGTTCGCCCCAATTGGCCAGCGCCGGGAATTGCGGGCGGGCGCGCTCGGGCAGCTCGATCTCGACCGGCTTGAGGAAGCCCAGCGCGTCGAGCATGGCGCGCTGGCGGTCGCGGCCGGTCTCGACGGCGATGCGCGCCGTGCCGATGTTCGAGCTGTGAATGAAGATCTCGGGCGCGGTCAGCCAGCGGTTCTTGGCATGGTCGTCGCGGATGCGGAAGCGGCCCATCTGGATCGGCCGTGTCGCGTCCCAGGTTTTCTGCATGCTGGAGACGACGCCGGCCTCGAGGCCGTTGGCAATGGTCAGCGCCTTGAAGGTGCTGCCCAACTCATAGGTGGCGAAGCTGGCCTTGTTGTAGCGGCCGTCGTCTCCGGCCTGGCCCGGGGCATTGGGGTTGAAATCGGGCAGCGAGGTCAGCGCGACGATCTCGCCGCTGTCGACATCCATGACGATGCCGACGGCGCCCTGGGCGCGCTGATCGATATAGACCTGGCGCAGCTCATGCTCGAGCGCCTGCTGGACGCGGACATCGATGGCCAGCGCCAGCGGCTGGTCGCGGCCCTGTTCGGAGGACAGCCGCTCGTCGAAGGCGCGTTCGAGCCCGGTCATGCCGCGGCCGGCATCGTCGGTATAGCCGATGACATGGGCGGCAAGGTTGAAGTTGGGGTAAAGCCGCTCGGCCTCGCGGCCGAGGTTGATCGCCGGCTCGCCGAGATCGTTGATGCGCTTGGCCTCGCTCGGCAGCACGCGCCGGGCGATGTAGCGGAAAGTGGCGCGGTGGGTGAGGTCGGCGTAAATCTCGGCCTCGGTCTTGTCGGTGAGGATGCCGGCGATGCTGCGGGCCAGCTGGCGCGGGTCGGAGGCCAGCTTGCGCGGCTCCACCGACAGGCTGTAGGCCTCGAAGGTCCTGGCCAGCTCGACACCGTTGCGGTCGACGATGTCGGCACGCGGCGGGGCGGTGCTGATCGCTGCGCGGACGCTGCGCGGCTGGGCCTCCAGCACGCCGAGATCGAACAGCCGGCCGGCCATGACGAAGGGCACGGCGACGAACATCACCATGATCACCATCAGCCGCTGGCGTGCCTGGGCCTGCGCCTTCTGGCGCTGGCCGGGCAGCGGCAGCCCGGCAGCGACCGGCGATGCGATGGGGCCGGGAGCGGCGAAGCTGGGAAAGGCGCGACTGGCCATCGTGCCGGCGGCTCAGGGCTCGCCGGCAGGCGTGGCGTTCGCTGGCGCGCCGCCGAAGCCGGTCAGTACCAGCCGGGCCGGCGCGGCATCGCCGCGCGCGGGATTGGCCGGCCGCTGCGGGCCGTTGGCGGCGACATCGGCCCGGAACCGGGCCTGGACGACGCCGGCCGGCGCCGCCGGCGCCGCGGCCGGGGCAATGGCATATTGGATCGTCGGCCCGGGCTCGGCCGCCGGGACGGGAGCCGGGTTGACCAGGCTGGCCAGTTGAACCGGTGACCGCATGAACTGGGTGGCGGACGGGGCCGACATCTTCAGCACGTCCTGGTTCCAGCGCTCGAGCTGGGGCAGCCGGGCACGGGTCCGCAGCTCGGCCTCGAGGTCGCGGATGGCGCGGCCGTCCGACACCAGCTGGCGGCGCATCTTCTGGATGGCGTCGCGCTCGGCGGCGCCGTGGGCGGTGGTGGCATAGCAGCCGATGCCTACCAAGGTGGTGATCGCCATCAGCAGCGCCGAACCGGCATAGTCTCTCATGCGACACTCCCTGCAGCAGCGGCCCAGGCAGCGGCATTGGTACGCACCGCCGACCGCAGCGTGGCGGAGCGGGCGCGTGGATTGGTGGCCAGTTCGCGGGCGCCGGGGCGCACGGCGCGGGCCGGCCGGGCAAAGCTGGCGGCGCGCGGGCGCAGCGTTTCGGGCTGGTGACGCGAGCCGGCCGGCTGGTTGCCGGAGCGCTCACGCAGGAAATTCTTGACCCGGCGATCCTCCGCCGAATGGAAGCTGACCACCGCCAGCCGGCCGCCGGGACGCAGCAGCCGCTCGGCGGCGTCCAGACCAGCGTCGAGCTGGCCGAGCTCGTCATTGACGTGGATGCGCAGTGCCTGGAAGCTGCGAGTGGCGGGATCGCGCGGCGCGCCGGGCTTGTGGCCGAGCACCGAGCGGATGACGCGGGCCAGCTCCGAGGTGCGGGTGAACGGCCGGTCGGCGACCAGGGCACGCGCGATGCGCCGCGCGCCGGGCTCGTCACCGAGGTGGAACAATATGTCGGCCAGCTCGGCCTCCGTCGCGGTGTTGACCACATCGGCGGCGCTGGCGCCGGCATGCGGGCCTGACTGGCTCATCCGCATGTCCAGCGGGCCATCGGACTGGAAAGAGAAACCGCGCTCGGGCGTGTCGATCTGCATCGACGACACGCCAATATCGAAGGCGATGGCATCGACCTGGGTGACGCCATGCGCCGCCAGCCCCTGCTCCAGCTCGGAAAAGGGCCGGTGGACCAGGGTCACGTCCTCGCGATCGGCGAGGTCGGCGTTGCGGGCGATCGCCTCGGGATCGCGGTCGAAGCCATAGGCATGGGCGATGCCGAAGCCGAGCGCGGCGCGCAGATAGCCGCCGGCGCCGAGCGTCGCGTCGACGTAAAGGTCGCCCGGCACGAGGCCGAGCGCCGCCATCGTCTCGTCGAGGAGCACGGGAATGTGCGCGCTCATCGTGCCGGCTCGCTGGCGGGATCGAGGCCGCGCGATTCGAGTTCGCGCCGAAGAATACGGATCAGCCGGGGGTCAAGGCCGGGCCGCTCCAGATAGCGCCAGGGGTTCCACATCTCGAACCAGTCGCCGCCGGCGACGAACCAGACGTGGCTATTGATGTCGCCGAGGTCCTTCAGCGTGTTCGACAGCACGATGCGGCCGGCATCGTCGATCTTCACCGGGGCGGCGGCGCCGAACAGGAAGCTGGCCTCGTCATAGCGGCTGCGCTCGGTGCTGCTGCCATGGCGGGCGCGGTAGTCGGCGATCAGCTGGGCGTCATAGCTCTTGTCATAAGCCATCAGGCAATCGGCGCCGCCATGGCCGGGGCCGATGTACAGCGCCTTGTCGCCGGAACGGGCAGCGATGGCGTCACGATAGTCGGCGGGGATCGACAGCCGGTTCTTGGCGTCGACGGCATTCAATGCATAGCCGTGGAAAAACTCGTCCGACACGTGACCCGACCCCGCTTGCACTGGGCCGCAGCACAGTGTGGATAGGGTTTACCATGGGAATTCGTGGGCCTCAATGGATAATCATGGGAAACAGCAGCTGAAATGGAGGAAAACGATCGAATTTGGCATAGTGTTCCCAACAACCTAAGGGTTGTGGATAAGTCTGTGGTTTAAATGCTTGCAGGGGAATTGGCGGTGGATAAAAGCCGCAAATCTGGGGACTGACGTCCTGCCTCAGCGTCCGGAAGAACTTGTGTCCGACGAGGATACGGTATTGTCCCGGTGTGACGTCGGCGCGAGGCCGAGGACGGCCAGCGGTTCGGCATTGGCGGCCTGTGCCTGATGGCCGACAGCGCTGCGACCGGCTTCCGGGCGGACCAAAACGGCCGCCGCGAGTACCAGCAGGAACACTGCAGCCAACCCGGTGACGCCGAGCCGCGCACGCTGCAATGGTCGATTGCCTGACTTGGCCATGGACCCTCGTTTCTGTTCCGCGCCCGGTGCCTTGACGAAGCCTGTGGCACAAATGCGACTGTCAACTTTATAGTAGCAGACAGTGCTATTGTCGAGGCTTGGAATATCTGGCGGTATTCTGCCCGGTTTTCAGCCCAATCCGCGGGCGGCGAGCCACCCCGAATTCCAGATGGTGGACAGGTAGCGCAGCCCTGAGTCGCACAAAATGGTTACGATGGTATGACCGGGGCCGAGCGCGCGCGCCAGCCGGACGGCGCCGGCGACATTGATCCCCGAGGACAGGCCCAGGCACATCCCCTCTTCGGCGTTGAGCCGGCGCACCCAGACCATGCCTTCGGCATCGGGCACGCGGAACTGGCTGTCGACGGTCAGGCCTTCGAGATTGGCGGTGATCCGGCTCTGGCCGATGCCCTCCGAGACGCTGGAGCCTTCGGCGCGCAACTCGCCATGCGCGAAATGATTGTAGAGCGCCGCGCCCTCGGGGTCGGTCAGGGCGATGTGAATGGCGGGGTTCATCTCGCGGAGCCCCATGGCGACGCCGGCGAGCGTGCCGCCGGTGCCGACCGCGCAGGTAAAGCCATCGATTCGGCCGCCGGTCTGCGCCCAGATCTCAGGCGCTGTGGTCTGGACATGGGCGCGGCGGTTGGCGACATTGTCGAACTGGTTGGCCCAGATGGCGCCCGGCGTTTCCTCGGCGATCCGGCGCGAAGTGTGGACATAATGGCCGGGGTTGGCATAGGGCGCGGCCGCCACCAGGACCAGCTCGGCGCCGAGCGCCCGCAGGGTGTCCTGCTTCTCGCGCGACTGGGTCTCGGGCATGACGATGATCGTCTTGTAGCCGCGCGCCGCCGCCACCACGGTGAGGCCGATGCCGGTGTTGCCCGCGGTGCCCTCGACGATGATGCCGCCGGGCTGGAGCAGGCCCTGGGCCTCGGCATCGAGGATGATGCCGAGCGCCGCCCGGTCCTTGACGCTGCCGCCGGGATTGAGAAATTCGGCCTTGGCGAGGATGGTGCAGCCGGTGTCGGCGCTGGGTCCGCGCAGCTGGATCAGCGGCGTGTTGCCGATCAGCGCAAGAATGTCGGGCGCGACGCTGGCAGGCGCAGTTGGCGAAATGGGAGTCATGGCATCTGGCTTAGACCGGCGCTATGGCTGGACACAAGCAAGCTATAGTTTGCGAAAGGATAGCGTGCCAGTGAACTGCAGGATCAAGACGGGGCGACGGCCGGGGCTGGCGCCGATGCTTTGGTCGTTGCTGCTTCTGGCCGGCTGCGGCGAGGACCGGCCGGAAGGCGAGGTGCTGCGGGTGGCGGTCGTCGGCGAGGATGCCGGCGCCGGATCGCTGGCTAGCGCCATGGCCGACGAGATGACCCGGCCGACGCTGATCGAGCGCGATTCCGCGGGCCTGCTGGTCGGGTCGCTGGCGTCGAGCTGGCGCTTCCTCGATGACGGCGGTGCGCTGATCCTGCGTTTGCAGCCGATGCGATGGAGCGATGGCGCACCGCTGGTTGCCGCCGATGTGGTGGCGGCGTTCCGACGCGCGGCGCGGCCGCCGGCGCCGGCGGAGAGCTTCCGGCTGGCGGGAATCGCCGGGGCGGCGGCGGTGGCCGGTGGGCGGCCGGCGACCCGGCTCGGCGTGGGGGCGCCGACGGCGCGGGTCGTCGAGATCAAGCTGGAGTCGCCGTCGCCGCTGCTGCTCGACTGGCTGGCCGAGCCCGAGGCTGCCGTGATGCGGACCGGGCGCAACGCGGCGACGCTGGCGCGCTATGTCGAGGCGCCGCAGGCCGACGACAGCACTGCCACCAAAGGCAATACAAAAGGGGCTTCCATTGCCCGCGTGCTGCGCCGCCGGTCGATGGAAGCGAGCCCGGAGGCACTACCGGCCGAAGTGCGGATCGAGGCGATGACCTCGGCCGAGCAGGCGGTTGCGGCGTTCCAGCGCGGGACCGTCGATATTGTCATCGGCGAAGGCATGGCCGGGCTCGGCGAGGCGCGGCTCTCACGCCGGCGCGAGGTGCTGCGGCTGGATCCGCTGGCAGCCGTCTATGGCTGGCGCACCAACAGCCTGCGCGGGCCGCTGGCTGATCCGGGGCTGCGCCGGGCGCTGGCCGATGTGGTGGACCGCCAGGCGCTGACCAGGCGCTTCGGCCTGACCGCGATCCAGCCCGAGGCCGGGCTGCTCCCCGAGCGGCTACGGCCAGCGCTCGGGGCCGGTCCGGTGGAGCCTGACCTTGCCGAAGACGAGGCGGTTCGTCGAGCCGGGGTGGCGGCGGCACTGGGGCGTGCGGCCGGCGCGGTGAGCGGCGTCGTCGGCGGCGCGGTGGGCGGCGCGGTCGGCGTGGTCGGCGGCGCCGTCGATGTCGTCGGCAATGTCGTCGGCTCGGCGGCGAATGTGCTGACCGGCGGCGGCTCGATGGATGCGGACGCATTGGCGGCGCGGCGGGCGGAGGCGCAGGCGCTGGTGCTGGTGACACGCCTGTCCCTGGCCGGGCGCACGGCGGAGGCCGGCGGCGACGCCGTCCAGGCCCGCGAGGGCGAGGCGCTGCCGCTGCTGCGGCTCGTGCTGCTGATGCCGCCAGGGCGCGAGCATCGGATCATCGCCGAACGGGTGGCGGCGGACTGGAGCCCGCTCGGCGTCGAAGTGGTGGTGCGGGTGGCAGACCGGGCGCAGCGCGCCAAGCTCATCGCCGCCGGGGATTTCGACCTTGCCGTCGACGAGACCAATTTGCGCGTCCAGGACCCGGCCGCGCTGCTCGATCGCTTCCGCTGCGGCGCCGGGCCGCACTGCAATGCCACCGCCGACAGCCTGCTCGACGCCGCAGCGCTCGCACCGCCAGCGGCACGCGGGCGGCTGCTCGCCAGCGCCGAACTGGCGATGCTGACCGGCCCGCCGATGATCGGGCTGTTTACGCCGGTACGCTGGGCGCTGGTCTCGCCGCAAGTGCGCGGCTGGGTGCCGAACGGGCGCGGCGTTCATCCGCTCGGGCGGGTGACGCGCTAGGCGGGATCGGCATTCATAATCACGGGCCTCCGGCGGGAAGTGAAGGTGCCTCCGGCGGCTGGGGCCGCAGGCCCCAGACCCCGAATAATTCAGTCTTCGCTAGGCGACGGCAGAAAGTCCTGCAGGACCAACCAAAATGATTTGGGGTCTGGGGCCTGCGGCCCCAGCCGCCGGAGGCACTTTTATTGCCGCCGCGTGCCCACGGCTGAATGTCGATCCCCCAGACCCGAACCCGCTCTAGGTGTCCAGCCAGCGGCGCAGCAGATTGTGATAGGTGCCGGTCAGGCTGACGATGTTCGGATCGTTGGCGCCGACGGTGTGGCCCAGCGCCTGGGTGGCGCGGTCGAGATCGAGCAGCAGCGCGCGTTGGCCGTCGTCCCGGACCATGGACTGGACCCAGAACACCGCCGCCAGCCGGTGGCCGCGGGTGACGGGCGCGACGCGGTGGCGGGTGGTGGCCGGATAAAGCACCATCTGCCCGGCCGGCAGCTTGATCGCCGGGGTGCCGAGCCCGGTCTCGATGATCAGTTCGCCGCCGCTGTAGCTTTGCGGATCGCCGAGGAACAGCGTGGCGGCTAGATCGGTCCGCAGCCGCTCCTGGCCGTTGAGCCGCAGCGCGTTATCGATGTGCAGGCCATAGGAATCGCCGGGGCCGTAGCGGCTGAACATCGGCACCGTGTGGCGGCGGGGCAGGGCGGCGGCCATGAAGCCGCTGTGCCGGGCCAGCGCCGCGCCGATGGTGGCGGCGGCCGATTTGGCCACCGTGTCGGCGAGATCGAGCTGCTGATTGGCCTTGACGCCGCGCGCCTGCGGTCCGGCGGTGGCGCTGCCATCCTGCCAGGCCGCGCCGGCCAGATCGGCCTGGAGCTGGGCCAGCACTTCGGGCGCCAGGATCTGGGACAGGATCACCGCCATCGCTCAGCCCTGCCGCGCGCGGGCGAACAACCAGACGCGGATCGCCGAGCTGAGGTTGTCGCCGCTGCGGCTGGCGGTGCGTTTTGCGTCGATCTCGGCGACCAGCGCTGCCAGCGGCCTGCCCATTTCGTCGGCGGCCTCGTGCAGCGCCTGCCAGAAGATCGGTTCGAGGCTGAGCGAGGTGGCATGGCCGGCGATGGTGAGCGAGTGCTTCTCCATCAATACATGTGCTGGCCGCCGTTGATGCTGAGCGTGCTGCCCGTGACGAAGCCGGCATCGTCGGCACAGAGGAAGGCGACGCCGCGGGCGATTTCCTGCGCCTGGCCGAGGCGACCGGTGGGGATCTTGGCGACGATCTTCTCGAGCACATCGGCCGGCACCGCGGCGACCATGTCGGTATCGATATAGCCCGGCGCGATGGCGTTGACGGTGATGCCGAAGCGCGCGCCTTCCTGCGCCAGTGCCTTGGTGAAGCCATGGATGCCCGATTTCGCCGCGGCATAATTGACCTGGCCATATTGGCCGGCCTGGCCGTTGATCGAGCCGATGTTGACGATGCGGCCGAACTTTCGGTCCTTCATGCCGGTGAAGGTGGCCTTGGCCATGTTGAAGCAGCCGCCGAGATTGACGCGGATGACCTCGTCCCATTGGGCATAGCTCATCTTCATCAGCGTCCCGTCCCGGGTGATGCCGGCATTGTTGACGACGATATCGACCGGCCCGAGATCGGCCTCAACCTTCGCCACGCCGTCGAGACAGGCCTGGTGATCGCCGACATCCCATTTATACGCCGGAATCCCGGTGCGTGCGGTAAAGGCCTCGGCCTTGCTGTCATCGCCGCCATAATTGGCCGCGACCTTGACCCCCTGCTGATGCAGCGCGAGGCTGATCGCCTCGCCGATCCCACGTGTTCCCCCGGTAACGATTGCAACGCGCGTCATATTTATCTTCCCTCCACCAATAAGGAAGGTTGTAGACGTGCTTACACCCAGCCGGCAAGCTCCCGGGAGATAAGGCGTTCAAGCATTTCGACGCCGGGCGGGCTGGTGTTGAGGCAGGGCAGATAGGCGAAATCGCTGCCGCCATGGGCGAGGAAGGTTTCGCGGCCTTCCATCGCCACTTCCTCCAGCGTTTCCAGGCAGTCGGCGGCAAAACCCGGACAGACGACGGCGATCTTGCGGACGCCTTCCTCCGGCAGTGCCTCGAGCGTGGCGTCGGTATAGGGCTTCAGCCATTCGGCGCGGCCGAAGCGCGACTGGAAGGTGACGCGCACCGGCATGTCCAGCGCATCGGCCAGCAGCCGCCCGGTCTTGCGGCACTGGCAATGATAGGGGTCGCCCTCGTCCAGCGTCCGCTGCGGCATGCCGTGGAAGCTGGTGAGAATCAGGTCCGGCGTGAAGTCGAGCCCGGCCAGCCCCTCGCGGATGCTTGTCGCCAGCGCCTCGATATGATCGGCATTGTCATAATAGGGCGGCAGCGTCCGCAGCGCCGGCTGCCAGCGCCAGCTCGCCAGCGCGGCATTGGCGGCATCGACGACGCTGGCATTGGTGGCGGCCGAATATTGCGGATAGAGCGGCGCGACGAGGATACGGTCGCAGCCGGCGTCCATCAGCACCTTCAGCCGCTCCGGGATGTTGCGGCTGCCATAGCGCATCGCCCAGTCGACGGTGACGCGCGGCCCGAACCGGCCCTGCAGCGCCTCCGACTGGCGCCGGGTGATGGCGGTGATCGGCGAGCCTTCGGGCGTCCACACCTTGGCATAATTCTGCGCGGTAGTGCGCGGCCGGATGTTGAGGATCAGCAGGTTGAGGATCGGCTTCCAGAGGAACTGCGGAATCTCGATGACGCGCGGATCGGAGAGGAACTCGCCAAGAAAGCGCCGGACATCGGCGACATCGGTCGAATCGGGCGAACCGAGATTGACCAGCAGCACGCCGACGCGGCCGGCGCGGACCGGCGGATGGGCGGCGGGCAGCGCGGGCGCCGACAGTGCTGGCGCGGGCAGCGCCTTGGCGGTGTCCACGGCCGTGGCCGCCGGCGCGGTGACCAGCGGGGGTGGGGCGGTGTTCATGCCGCCTTCCTTGTGATGACATCGCCGAGCGGCAGCGTGCGGCGGCGCGGCACGCGGGCCGAGGCCAGCGCATTGGCGATCGCCGGGGCGACGGGGGGCGTGGCGACTTCGCCGGCCCCGCCGGGTGCCTCGTCGGACTCGATCAGCGTGATCTCGATCGTCGGCGAACTCGCCAGATCGAGGATCGGCGCCGAATCGAAATTGCGCTGCTCCGCCTCGCCCTCGGCAAAGCTGATGCGGCCGCTGAGCGCCGCCGACAGCCCATAGAGCGCCCCGCCCTCGATCTGGGCGCGCACCGAATCCGGGTTGATCAGCCGGCCGCAATCGGCGGCGATGTTCAGCCGGATGACGCGCGGCACCTCGCCGGTGCGGACCAGTACCTCGGCGATGACCGCAACGATGCTGCCGAAGCTCTCCCACAGCGCCAGCCCGGTTCCGGTGATGCTGCCATCGCCGTTGCCGATGGGACCCAGCCCGCCGCTCATCGTGCTGACGGCGCGGAGCACGGCGCTGTGGCGCGGCTGCTCGGCCAGATGCAGCAGGCGGAAAGCCAGCGGGTCGACGTCCGCCGACAGGGCCAGCTCGTCGATGAAGCTCTCCATCATGAACGCCGTGTAGCTGTTGCCGACCGAGCGCCAGAAGCCGATCGGCACCGGCGTCTCGACCAGCACATGCTCGAGCGCCAGCGACGGCAGCGCATAGGGCAGGCGCACCATACCCTCGAACGCCCCGGCGCCGGCCTTGGGCTTGCTGGCGATGGCCGGCAGGTTGCGGCCGGTCACCGACGCGCCGAGGTCCGGCGCGGCGATGCGCACGGCCAGCGCGGCGATGCGGGTGTTGGTGCCGGTGCCCTCCAGCCGCGCCGCCAGCCGGCCATGGGCGGCCGGGCGGAACTTGTCATGGGCGAAATCTTCCTCGCGGCTCCAGATCAGCTGGACCGGCCGGCCGGCGGCGCGGGCGATGCGGGCCACCTGGCTGATCGCGTCATTCTCGATCTTGCGGCCGAAGCCGCCGCCGAGCAGCGTCGGATAGACGGTCACATCCTCGTCCGGCAGGTCGAGCGCCCGCGCCGCCGCCCAGTTGGCCAGCGTGATCGACTGGGTTGGCGCCCAGATCTCGCAACGGCCGTCCTCGATCCGCGCCGTCGCGGTCATCGTCTCCATGCAGGCATGGGCAAGAAAGGGCAGGGCATAATCGGCGCTGATCGTGCCGGCAGGCGGCGCCTCGATCAGCCCGGCCGCATCGTCGTCGCTGCGGACCTGCTTGCGTTCCAGCGCGCCGGGCCGGTCGATGGCATTGGCCAGCGCGGTGTCGATCCACGGCCCCGCCGGCGTGGCGGCGGCCTGATAGTTGATCTCCAGTGCCTCCAGCCCGGTCTTGGCCTGCCACCAGCCATCGGCGACGACGGCGACGAAATCCGGTTGCTCGACCAGCGTGCAGCCGGCGGGCAGCCGGCTCTTGTCCAGCCCGGTGCGGCGTGCGCCGAGCGGCCCCTGGGCGATGGCGGCATAGGCCATGCCCGGCAGCCGCACATCGGCGCCGAAGCGGGCCGTGCCATTGACCTTCGACGGCACGTCGAGGCGCAGCACCGGCTGGCCGCTGAGCCGATTGGCGGTGGCCGGCGTCGGCCGCAGCGTCGCCTCGGACGGCGGATCGATGCGGGCGGCCTCGGCGGCGAGATCGGCGAAGGACAGCCGGTTGGCCTTGTGGATGACGAAACCGTTGGCGGTATCGCAATCCTGCCAGTCGACGCTCAGCCGCGCTGCGGCGGCCTTGCACAGCATTTCGCGGGCGGTGGCACCGGCGGCGCGCAGCGGCGCCTCGAAGCCGCGCACCGAGCTGCTGCCGCCGGTCAGCTGGACCTCGAAATATTCGACCACGCGGCGCGTCGTCCAGCCGGCGACGCCGCGCACCATCTCGGGCAGGCTGCCGAGCGGCTCGGAGGCGAGGAAGGCATTGACATAGGCCGCCCCCAGCGGCGCCGGCTCGACCGAAACCGTCCGCCAGTCGGCGCCCAGTTCATCGGCCAGGATCTGGGCGAGGCCGGACCAGACGCCCTGGCCCATCTCGGCCTGGGGCACGGCCACCACCACCCGGCCATCGAGGCCGAGCTTGACCCAGGCGTTGATCAGCTGCTCGTCCGGCCCGGCCGCCCAGGTGATCGGGTGCCGCCGCGGCCATGCCGCCCAGCCGAGCAGAAGCCCGGCGCCGACGCCGGAGGCGACGAGCAGACTTCTGCGGTTGAGGGCCATGGTGCGGGGGGGACTTTTCGGCTCAGCCGAGCTGGCCGAGCATATGCTCGGCGCTCGACACGGCAAAGGCGCCCGGCTCTTCGACGAAGAGATGGGTGACAACGCCGTCCTTGGCGATGAAGCTGAAGCGCTGGCCGCGGATGCCCATGCCGAACTTGGTGGCGTCCATTTCAAGGCCGAGCGCCTTGGTGAAATCGGCGTTGCCGTCGGCGACCATGGTGATCTTGCCGTCGGCGCTGGCCGACTTCGCCCAGGCCGCCATCACGAACGCATCATTGACCGACATGCAGACGATCTCGTCGACACCGGCGGCCTTCAGCTTGTCGGCATGGGTGACGAAGCCGGGCAGATGCTTGGCCGAGCAGGTCGGGGTGAAGGCGCCGGGCACCGAGAACAGCGCCACCGTGCGGCCGCCGAACAGCTCGGCAGTTGTCTTCTGCTCGCGGCCATCGGCAGTGGCGATGGTCAGCGTGGCATCGGGAAGCTTGTCGCCGGTCTTGATGGTCATGGCAGGTCCTTCATGGCTTGGAAGAGGAGTCAGCATTGCGCCGCTTTTCGATAGCCGCCCGGGCCGCAACCGTCCAGCGACACGCGGTTACGCAATGCCGCAGGGGGGCTTTACGGATGGCATGGGGTTTATCGGGTCACAGTTGCTGTTATGCTGGGCCGGTGTTGCAAACTCCCTTTTTGTCCGGCCAGTTGCTGCTGTCGATGCCCGGGATCGGCGATCCCCGTTTCGAGCGCGCGGTGATCGCCATCTGCCTGCATGACGAGGACGGCGCGCTCGGGCTGGTCTGCAACAAGGTGATGGACGGCATGACCGTGCCTGAGCTGATGCGCCAGCTGGATATCGATCCCGGCGTCACCCCCGAGCGTCCGGTGATGGAGGGCGGGCCGGTCGACCCGCAGCGCGGCTTCGTGCTGCACAGCGGCGAATATCAGGGGCAGGGGACGATTGCCGTCAGCAATGGCCAGCAAGGCTGGGGCCTGACCTCGACGCTCGACGTGCTGAAGGACATTGCCATCGGCAAGGGGCCGCGCCACTGGCTGGCGGCGCTCGGCTATACCGGCTGGGGAGCAGGCCAGCTCGATGACGAGATGACCCGCCATGGCTGGCAGGCCGCGCCGGGCGAGGACCGCATCCTGTTCGAGACCGCGCTCGACGAGCGCTGGCCGGCAGGTTTTGCCGGGCTGGGAATCAGCATCGGCCGGCTGTCCGCCGAGGCCGGGCGCGCCTAGGCCCTTAAGCCGGCAACAGTTGCGTATCGGCAAGGCCTCGTATAAGAGCGCGCCTTCGCATGACCGAACGGGCCGGCTGAATGGGCTGCCGTGTGCGTTCAATGATGCGGTTTCAGGAGACCGAAATGCCCAAGCTCAAGACCAAGAGCGGTGTGAAGAAGCGCTTCAAGTTCACCGCCACCGGCAAGGTGAAGCATGGCGTCGCTGGCAAGCGCCACCGGCTGATCAGCCACAATGCCAAGTACATCCGCCAGAACCGTGGCACATCCGTGCTGTCCGAAGCCGATACGCCGCGTATCGTGCTCTGGGCCCCCTACGGCCTTAAGTAAGGAGGCCTGAGAGATGGCACGTGTAAAGAGGGGCGTCACCGCCCACGCCCGCCACAAGCGCGTTCTCGCCGCCGCCAAAGGCTATTATGGCCGGCGCAAGAACACGATCCGCATCGCCAAACAGGCGGTGGAGAAGGCCGGCCAGTACGCCTATCGCGATCGCAAGGTGAAGAAGCGCTCGTTCCGGGCGATCTGGATCCAGCGCATCAACGCCGCCGTGCGCGAGCAGGGCCTGACCTACGGCGTCTTCATCCATGGCCTCAACCTCGCCGGCATCGGGCTGGACCGCAAGGTTCTCGCCGATATCGCCATGCACGAGCCGGACAGCTTCCGGGCGATCATCGCCCAGGTGCAGGCAGCGCTCGACGCGAAGCCGGTTGCTGCGTAACTTCTAGCGCAGAGCAACGAGCACAAGGGCGCGGCACTTTAGGGTGTCGCGCCCTTTGCGTTCCGATATAGGCCCGATGATGACCGATACCGACAGCCTCCAGTCCGATCTGCTCGCCCGGATCGCCGCCGCCGACACCCCCGAGGCGCTGGAGGCGGTGCGTGTCGCCGCGCTCGGCAAGGCCGGCGCCGTTACCGCGTTGCTGAAGACGCTGGGCGGCCTCAGTCCTGAGGAGCGCAGCGTCTCCGGCCCGCGCTTCAACGGCCTGCGCGAGGCGGTGTCGGCAGCCCTGGCGGCGCGCAAAGCGGTGCTGGACGCCGCCGCGCTCGACGCGAAGCTGGCCGCCGAGCGCCAGGACATGACGCTGCCGGTGACGCCGGCCCCGGTTGGCAGCATCCATCCGATCAGCCAGGTGATGGACGAGCTGGCCGAGATCTTCGCCGACCTCGGCTTCGCCGTCGCCACCGGCCCCGAGATCGAGGACGACTGGCATAACTTCACCGCGCTCAACATCCCCGAGCATCATCCGGCGCGCGCCATGCACGACACCTTCTATGTCGACGGCCTCGACACCGAGGGCCGCCGCCGTGTGCTGCGCACCCATACCTCGCCGGTGCAGATCCGCACGATGATGGCGCAGCAGCCGCCGATCCGCATCATCGCGCCGGGCCGCGTCTATCGTTCCGATTCGGACGCCACCCACACGCCGATGTTCCACCAGATCGAGGGGCTTGTCATCGACCGGACGACGACGATGGCGCAGCTCCGCTGGACGCTGGAGACCTTCATCAAGGCGTTCTTCGAGGTCGATGACGTGGTGCTGCGCTTCCGGCCCAGCTATTTCCCGTTCACCGAGCCGTCGGTCGAGGTCGATGTCGGCTATTCGTCGAAGACCGGCCGCCCGGCCGCGCCCGGTGAGGCCGACAAATGGCTCGAGGTGCTCGGCGCCGGCATGGTGCATCCGCGCGTCATCGCCGCCTGCGGGCTCGATCCGCAGCAATGGCAGGGCTTCGCCTTCGGCACCGGCGTCGACCGGCTGGCAATGCTCAAATATGGCCTGACCGACCTGCGCGCCTTTTTCGACGGCGACCTGCGCTGGCTCAAGCACCACGGCTTCTCGGCCTTCGACATGCCGACGATTTCCGGGGGTATCGGGGCATGAAGTTCCCGCTGTCATGGCTCAAGGCGCATCTGGAGACCGATGCCGATCTCGCCGCGATCACCGACGGGCTGACCCGGCTCGGGCTCGAGGTCGAGGGCGTCGAGGATGCCTCGGTCGCGCTCGCGCCGTTCGTCATCGCCGAGGTGCTCAGCGCCGCGCCGCACCCCCAGGCCGACAAGCTGCAGGTGCTGAGCGTCGATGCCGGCCCGATGATGGGGAACGGGGGCCCGGTACAGGTCGTCTGCGGCGCCCCCAATGCCCGTGCCGGCCTCAAGGGCGTGTTTGGCCCGCCGGGTGCCTTTGTGCCGGGGGCCGGGATCACCCTCAAGGTCGCCAGCATCCGCGGCGTCGAATCGTCCGGGATGATGTGCTCGGCGCGCGAGCTCGAACTGTCGGATGCGCATGAGGGCATCATCGAGCTGCCGGCCGATGCGCCGGTCGGCACCGCCTATGCGGACTGGGCCGGGCTCGCCGATCCGGTCATCGATGTGGCGATTACCCCCAACCGCCAGGACTGCATGGGCGTCCACGGGATCGCCCGCGACCTCGCCGCGCTCGGCCTCGGCCGGCTGGTCGAGCCCGACACCAGCCCGGTGCCGGGCCGCTTCCCCTGCCCGGTCGACATCGCCACCGAGGACAGCGCCGGCTGCCCAGCCTTCCTCGGCCGTGTCGTGCGCGGCGTCGCCAACGGCGCGTCGCCGGAGTGGATGCAGCGCTGGCTGGTCTCGGTCGGGCTGCGGCCGATCTCGGCGCTGGTCGACATCACCAACTACATGACCATGGCCTTCGGCCGGCCGCTCCATGTCTATGACGTGGCGACGCTTTCGGGCGGGCTGGTGGCGCGCCGGGCGCGTGCCGGCGAGACCATCGAGGCGCTCAACGGCAAGCATTACACGCTCGACGAGACGATGACCGTCATCGCCGATGCCCGCGCCGTCCACGACATCGGCGGCATCATGGGCGGCATGGAGAGCGGCGTCTCGCCCGCCACCACCTATGTGCTGATCGAAGCGGCCTTTTTCGCCCCCGAGCGGATCGGCGCGACCGGCCGCGCGCTCGGCATCACCTCCGATGCCCGCGCCCGCTTCGAGCGCGGCGTCGACCCCGGCTTCGTCGCCCCCGGCCTCGAACTGGCGACGTGGCTGGTGCTGGAGATCTGCGGCGGCGAGCCTTCCGAGGTGGTCACCGCCGGCAGCCTGCCGCTGGCGCCGCGCCATGTCCGCTACCATCCGGCCCGCGTCGCGGCGCTGGCCGGCATCGCCATCGACGAGGACATCCAGGCCGACATCCTCACCCGCCTCGGCTTCGGCGTCAGCCGCGCTGCCGACGTCTGGACCGTCACCGTACCCAGCTGGCGGCGCGATATCGGCCAGATCGGCGCCACCGAAAGTGAGGAAGGTGAGGCTGACATCGTCGAGGAAGTCGTCCGGCTGTTCGGGCTCGATGCGGTCAAGGCCGTGGCGCTGCCGCGGGCCGAGGGCGTCGCCCGCCCGACCGCCACCCCGGCCCAGAAACAGGCCCGCCGCCTGCGCCGCGTGCTCGCCGCGCGCGGGGCCGATGAGGCGATCACCTGGAGCTTCCTGCCCCCGGCCCAGGCCGAGGCCTTCGGCGGCGCGGCGCACATATTGTCCAACCCGATCTCCGCCGACCTCGCCCATATGCGCCCGTCGCTGCTGCCCGGCCTGCTGGCGGCGGCAGCGCGCAACTTCGATCGGGGCCAGGCCTCGGTGCGGCTGTTCGAGCTCGGCCAGCGCTATCTGGCCAGCGGCGAGCACCCCAGCGCCGCGCTGCTGCTCGCCGGCGAGGCCCGGCCGCGCGACTGGCGGCACGGCGCCGCCACCCGCTTCGAGGCCCATGACGCCAAGGCCGAGGCGCTCGCAGCGCTGGCCGCGCTCGGCGTGCCGGTCGACCGGCTGGCTGTTGCCGCGCCCGCCGACCGCTGGTGGCACCCCGGCCGCGCCGGCCGCCTGACGCTCGGCAAGGCCGTGCTCGCCGACTTCGGCCTGCTGCACCCGGCCACCGTCGCCGGCTTCGACGTCAAGGGCCCGGTCGCCGCCGTCGAGCTGTATCTGGACGCGTTGCCGCCTATGAAGGGCCGCAAGACTGCACCCTATGCGCCGCCGGCGTTGCTGCCGCTGAGCCGGGATTTCGCCTTCCTCGTCGACGCCACGCTGCCGGCCGACAGCCTGGTCCGCGCCGTCGCCGGTGCCGACAAGGCGCTGATCGCCGGCGTGCGGCTGTTCGACCGCTTCGACGGCGCCGGTGTGCCCGAGGGCAAGCTGAGCCTCGCCGTCGAGGTGACGCTGCAGCCGGGCGACAAGACGCTGACCGACGCCGACATCGAGGCGGTGTCGGCGCGGATCATCGCGGCGGTGGCGAAGGTTGGCGGGGTGCTGAGGGGGTAGGGGCCCCCGGCCGCCGGAGGCCCAGTTGCTTACCCCGGACGACCCGGCCGCACGCCCTGGTAATCCTGCTCGGTCACCGGCGAGAGCTTGATCTCGACGCGGCGGTTCTGGCCGCGGCCGTCCTCGGTGTCGTTGGAGGCGATCGGGAACTGCTTGCCATAGCCGCGGGTGGCGACGCGGGCGCGGTTGATGCCCTGATAGCTCAGATAATCGGCGACGGCGTTGGCGCGCTGCTCGGACAGGCGCTGGTTGACCGCGTCGGTGCCGATGGCGTCGGTATGGCCCGAAACATCGATGAAGGTGGAAGGGTAGGCGTTGAGCGTCTGCGCCACCTGGTCGAGCGCCGGGCGGAACTGCGGCTTTACGGTCGACGAGTTGAAGTCGAAGGTCAGGCCGGACGGCATCCGCAGGTTGATCTCGTCGCCCTGCCGCTCGATCTCGATGCCGGAATTGGCGGTGCGCTGGCGCAGCTCGCGCTCCTGCCTGTCCATATAGCCGCCGACGGCGGCACCGGCGACGGCGCCGATGCCGGTACCGATCAGCACTTCGGCGCGGTTGTTGCGGCCGCCGAGCAGGGCGCCGAGCAGCGCACCGGCGCCGGCGCCGGCCGCGGCGGTGCCGGCGGTGCGGCTGACGCGGCGTTCGCCGGTGTCAGGATCGGTGACGCAGCCGGCCACGGCCAGCGAAGCCAGCACGGTGCCGGCGATCATGAATTTGGAACGGTACATTCAGTCTTCTCCCCTGAGGTCGAACATCCGCTATACTAATGGCATGTGAGTGGTGCGTGAACGAGGCTCTTCGCAGAGTCCTGATTCTCGCATATGGAAACGGGGCGGGCTCTTGACGGCTCGATCATCTTTCCGGAGCCGATGCAGCCCTTCCCCTGGTTCGACACCGCCATCATCGTGGCGCTGGTGTTGTTGAACGGCTTCTTTGCCATGTCGGAACTGGCGATCGTCTCCGCCCGCAAGCCCCGTCTGAAAGCCATGGCCGATGGCGGCAGCCGCAGCGCCGCTGCGGCACTGGCGCTGGCCGAGGCCCCGGGGCGCTTCCTGTCCGCCGTGCAGATCGGCATCACGCTGGTGGGTATCATCAACGGCGCTTACTCGGGGGCGGCGCTGGCGCAGCCGGTGGGCGAGCGGTTCGCCGCCTGGTTCGGGCTGGCGCCACGACTGGCCGACGAGATCGGGCTCGGCGTGGTGGTGGTGACGATCACCTATCTGTCGCTGATCATCGGCGAGCTGGTGCCCAAGCAGTTCGCGCTGCGCGGGCCGGAGCGGATCGCCTCGCTGGTGGCGCCGGTGATGACCTTCCTGGCGCTGGCCGCCACCCCGGCAGTGTGGGCGCTGGAGAATTCGACGGCGCTGGTGCTGAAACTGTTCGGGCCGGCGGACGGCGACGAGAACCGCGTCACCGAGGCCGAGCTGCGCTCGCTGGTGGCCGAGGCGGAGACGGCGGGCGTCATCGAGGCCGGCGAGCGGCAGATGATCGCCGGCATCATGCGGCTGGCCGACCGCCGCGTGCGCGGCGTGATGACCCCGCGCGGCGATGTCGACTGGATCGATGCCGATTCAGGCGAGGCGGCGATCCGCGCCCATCTGGCGCGCACGCCCCATACGCGGCTGCCGGTGGCGCGCGGCACGATCGACGACATCATCGGCGTCGTCCAGTCGCGCGACGTGGTGCAGGCGCTGATCGAGGGGCTGCCGCTCGACCTGGTGGCGCTGGCGCGGGCGGCGCCGGTGCTGCCCGATGTCATCGATGCCGTCGATGCGATGGAGAGCCTGCGCGGCGCCGTGATCCCGATGGCGCTGGTGCATGACGAATATGGCCATTTCGAAGGCATCGTCACCCCGGCCGACCTGCTGGCGGCGATCGCCGGGGCGTTCCTGTCGGATGTCGATTCCGATGACGGGCCGCCCGTCGTCGAGCGGGCCGATGGCAGCCTGCTGCTGTCCGGCGCTCTGCCAGCCGACGAGATGGCCGAGCGGCTGGGTGTCAGCCTCGACGAGGACCGGGACTATGAAACGGTGGCCGGCTTCGTCCTCGCCCAGCTCCGGCACCTGCCCGACACCGGCGAACTGTTTGTCCATGACGGCTGGCAGTTCGAGATCGTCGACATGGACGGACGCAAGGTCGACAAGGTGCTGGCCTCGGTTGTTCCGGTCGACATCATCTAGGCGGGAGCGGCATTCCCAAGAAGCTGGCCTCCGGCGGGTGAGAAAGTGCCTCCGGCGGCTGGGGCCGCAGGCCCCAGACCCCGATAATTTGGCCTTCGCAATGCGACGGCAGACGTT
>NZ_JBIMKZ010000017.1:0-13938 GCF_051860865.1 Polymorphobacter sp.
TCTGGGGCCTGCGGCCCCAGCCGCCGGAGGCATCTTGCTACCGCCGGAGGCCCATTCGGCTGAATGTCGATGCCCGCTAGGGGACAGGATCGAAACCCGAGCCGCCCCAGGGGTGGCAGCGGCCGATGCGGCGCAGCCCGAGCCACAGGCCGCGCCCCGGGCCGTGGCGCTCGATGGCCTGGATCGCATAGCTGGAACAGGAGGGCGAGAAGCGGCAGCTGGGTGGCAGCACGCGCGACGGGCCCCATTGCCAGAAGCGGATCGGCGCGATGAGCAGCTTCTTGAGCATCAGGACAGCCGTGCCAGGGCGCGGGCGAGATCGGCTTCGAGATCGGCGAAGGGGCGGGCGAGGCCGGCGTCGCGGCCGATCAGCACATGGTCGGCGCCGGGGATGCCGCGCGCGGCAAGCTGGGACTGGACGGCGGCGCGCAACCGGCGCTTGAGGCGGTTGCGGACGACGGCGTTGCCGACCTTCTTGGTAACGGTATAGCCGGCGCGCATCTGCGGGTCTGCATCCTCGCGGGGGCGGACGAGCAGGATGAAGCCGGGTGTGACGAAGCGCTTGCCGCGATTGGCGGCGAGGAAATCAGCGCGCTTGCGGATGGTGGGCGGTGGGACAGCCATCGCCGCACATGATGATGTCAGGCCGACAGCTTCTTGCGGCCGCGCGAACGACGGGCCTGGATGACCTTGCGACCACCCACCGTCGCCATGCGGGCGCGGAAGCCGTGGCGACGGGCGCGGACGAGCTTCGAGGGCTGATAGGTGCGCTTCATGGGTCAGATCCGGTCATGCTGCGCCGGCCCGACGATAGTCCGGACGGCGGAAATTGAAGCGCGGCTGTTACGCATCCGGGGCAGGAGAGTCAAGCTGGCGGTGGTTTGCCTCTTTACGCCGCCGGCCGGCGGCGGCATGGGCGGGGGCATGACGACCTCGCCCCTGGCCCTGCCCTTTCCCGCCCTGCCCGATGTGGCCGGCGTCCGCATCGGCACGGCCTGTGCCGGCTACAAGGCGTGGACGCGCGGCGACGTGCTGCTGATCGAGATGGCCGAGGGGACGGCGGTGGCGGGGGTGACGACGCGCTCGCGCTGCCCGTCGCCCGAGGTGGAGCTGTGCCGGGCGCGGCTGGGCGGCGGCCGGGCGCGGGCGCTGGTGGTGAATGCCGGCAACAGCAACGCCTTTACCGGCGAGGCCGGGCGGGCCGCGGCGCTGGCGCAGGGCGAGGCGGCGGCGCGGCTGCTCGGCTGCGAGGCGGCGGCGGTGTTCCAGGCGTCGACCGGCGTCATCGGCGTGCCGTTGCCGGTCGACAAGGCGGTGGCGGGGGTGACGGCGGCGCAGGCGGCGCTGGGATCGGCCGACTGGCTGGCAGCGACCCAGGCGATCGGCACCACCGATACCTTTGCCAAGGCGGCGGTGAGCCATGCGATGATCGACGGGCGGCGGGTGGCGCTGGTCGGGATCATCAAGGGGTCGGGGATGATCGCGCCGGACATGGCGACGATGCTGGGGTTCATTTTTACCGATGCGGCGGTGGCGCCGGCGCTGTTGCAGGCGATGCTTGAGGCGGCGAATGCCCGGAGCTTTTCGTGCATTACCGTCGATGGGGACACCTCGACGTCCGACACGGTGCTGGCTTTTGCCACCGGGGCCGGCGGCGGGCCGGTGCTGCGCGAGGCGGGGCAGCCGGGGGCCGATGCCTTTGCGGCGGCGCTGGCCGATCTTTGCGGGCAGCTGGCGCGGCTGGTGGTGCGCGACGGCGAGGGGGCGACGACGCTGGTGGAGGTGCAGGTGGCCGGTGCGGTGGACGACGCCTCGGCGCACCGGGTGGCGATGAGCATTGCCAATTCGCCGCTGGTGAAGACGGCGATTGCCGGGGGGGATGCCAATTGGGGGCGGGTGGTGATGGCGGTGGGCAAGGCCGGGGAGCCGGCAGAGCGGGACCGGCTGTCGATCCGCTTCGGGCATGTGCTGGTGGCCGAGGCCGGGGCGGTGGTGCCGGGCTATGACGAGGCGCCGGTGGCGGCGCATCTGGCCGGGGACGAGGTGCTGGTGTCAGTCGACCTCGGGCTGGGCCAGGGCCAGGCGCGGGTTTGGACCTGCGACCTGACCCATGGCTATATCAGCATCAACGCCGATTATCGGAGTTAGACCAGCGCGCCCTCGAGCCAGGTCTTGATCTGGGACTTGGGGGCGGCGCCGACCTTGGTGGCGACGGGGGCGCCGTCCTTGAACAGGATCATCGTCGGGATGCCGCGGACATTGTAGCGGGTCGGGGCATCGGGGTTTTCGTCGATGTTGATCTTGACGATCTGGACGCCGTCCATCTCGGTGCTGAGCTCCTCGAGGATCGGGCCGATGGTGCGGCACGGACCGCACCATTCCGCCCAGAAATCGACGAGCACGGGGGTGCCGCTGCTGATCACGTCGGTGTGGAAGGACTGGTCGGTAACCGGGCGGGTGGACATGGCAAGTGTTCCTGTGGTGGCTCGGGATTGAGCCTGTTGCAACGCTAGATAATGGCTGCCGCGGCCCGGTTCAACTCGGGCGGGTCAGTGGGGGGCATGCGCTGCAAGCAGGGCTGGCGGCAGGCGCAGCAGGCGGGGGCCGGCGGTGTAGAGCAGCGCCGCCTCGATGCGGCGGCCGGGGAAGATGCGGGCGAGCGCGGCGGCATAGGCGGCCATCTGGGCGAGATGATAGGGCGGGGCGGCGGCGGCCTCGGTGGGGACGCGGCGGCCGGTCTTGTAGTCGATGAGGGTGACGACGTCGTCGGTGATGCACAGCCGGTCGACCTGGCCGGCGATGACGGTATCGCCGACGACGGCAGCGATGGGTGCCTCGGCGAGGCCGCCGGGGGCGAAGAGGACGGCATAGTCCGGGTCTTCGAGGACGCGCAGGACTTCATCGACCAGCGCCTGCGGGTCATCGTCCGGGGCGAGGTGGCGGGCGAGCGCCAGGCCGATGCGGGCGCGGTCGGGCGGCGGCAGGTCGGGCAGCCGCTCGAACAGCGCGTGGAGCGCGACGCCGCGGCGGGCGGCGGCGGCGGCGGCGGGGCCGGCGGGCGGCGCGGCCAGCGTGTCCTCGGCGATCGCCGATGGGCTGAGCGGGCGGCTGGGGCGGGCCTCGGGCGGGGCGGGGCGGCGGACCCAGTCGGGGATTTCCAGCCTTGTGCTGGCGGGGGTGATCGTTTCCGGCTCGATGGCGGCGGCCTCGCCGCTGCGCCAACTGAGCGCGCCGTCCTCGCGCAGTTCGGCGCCGAGATCGGTGAGCGCGGCTTCGGCGACGGCATACCAGCTGCTTTCGTGGGCGACGCCATGCCTGGCCTCGGTCGGCGCCAGGCTGCCGGCGATGACCAGCAGGTCCTCGGCGCGGGTCAGCGCAACATACATCAGCCGCCAATGCTCCTTCATCGCATCGTCCTGCTGGGCGGCCAGCGCCTCGGCGAGGCGGCCCGACAGCGCCTTGGCAGCGCCCGGGGCGATCGGCAGCAGCGTGCCGTCGTCGAACGGATAGAGCAGCGCCGAATCGGGCTTGCGCGGCCGGCGGGCGGCGTCGGCGAGGATGACGACGGGGGCCTGCAGGCCCTTGGCGCCGTGGACGGTCATCAGCCGCACGGCATCGAGCGGCGCGTCCGGATCGCGCTTGATCTCGACATCATCGGCCTCGATCCAGGCGAGGAAGCCCTGCAAGGACGGCGGCTGCACGGCCTCGAAGGCCAGCGCCTGATCGAGCACCGTGTCGATGGCGTCGCGCGCTTCCGGCCCGAGCCGGGCGAGCAGCCGGGCGCGGCCCTGCATCGGGCCGGACAGCACGCGTTCGAGAAACTCATAGGGCGGGGTGAAATCGGCGAAGGACAGCAGCTCGGCCAGCCAGTCCCGCGCCGCGCCCACGGCCGGATCATCGCTGGCGCGGACCGCTGCCCACAGGCTGGCGGGGCGGCCATGGGCGAGGGCGAACAGCTGATCATGGCTGAGGCCGATCAGCGGCGACACCAGCAGGCAGGCCAGCGTCAGGTCATCGGCCGGTTGCAGCGCGAAGCGGGCGAGCGCCAACAGGTCGGCGACCGCCAGCGGCTCGGACAGCTTGAGCCGGTCGACGCCGGCCACCGCGACGCCGTGGGCGTGCAGCGCCGCCACCAGCGCCGCCGAAAAGGCCGTGCGCTGGCGGACCAGCACCAGAATATCCTGCGGCCGGACCAGCGTGCCGCGCCCGGGCAGCCGCATCGGCGACGGGCCGAGCCAGCCGGCGATCTGCGCCGCCAGCTGCCGGGCATGGGCGATCTCGACGGCGCCGGGCCGCGTGCCTTCCGACAGCGCCTCGTCATCCTCATCGGCATCGGCTGTGGCTTCGGGAAGAGTCAGCGGCAGCATCAGCACCTCGCCGGCGCCGCAGCGATGGGCATGGTGCGGCGGCACGCCATCGGCATCGAGCGCGCCTTCGGGCAGGCGGCCGGCGACGGCATCGACGAGCTTGAGGATGCAGGGCTGCGAACGGAAATTGGTGCTGAGCGGGATCGATTGCAGCGGGCTGCCGGCATCCTGCGCCAGCATGGCGAAATCCTCGCGCTTGTCCCGGTAGATGCGCGGGTCCGAGCCCTGGAAGCCGAAGATCGCCTGCTTGTAGTCACCGACGACGAACAGCCGCCGCCGCGCCTCGCGGGCGCCTTCGCCGGCGAAGAACTCGTCGGTAAGGGCGCGGATGATGTCCCATTGCGCGGCGTTGGTGTCCTGCGCCTCGTCGACGAGCACATGGTCGATCCGCTGGTCCAGCTTGTAGCGGACCCAGGCGGCGGCGCCATCGGCGGCGAGCAGCCGGCGGGCGGCGGCAATCATGTCGTCATAATCGACGACGCCGAGCCGCTGCTTGGCCGCCAGCCACAGCCGCGACAGCCGCCGCGCCACCCGCAGCTGGGCCGCCACCCGCTCGACGGCGGCGTGCAGCGCCTGTTCGGCGGCGATGGCGAGAATCTGCCCGGCGAGCGCCTCATAGACATCGGCGGCCTGCGGGAAGGCGGCGCGCACCGGCGCGGTGATGCAGAAGCTCGATGCATAGCCGCCGCCATCGGCCTTGAGGAAACAGGCGGCCAACAAGGGAAACTGCCCGGGCTCGGCGAGCCAGGCCCGCGCCCGCGCCGCGAACTGCAAGGGGCGCGCCGCCGCCGCTGCCTCCCAGGCCTCGGCCAGCCGGACGATATCGGCACGGCTGATCCGGGCGAGCGCTGTCGCCAGCGCAGCCGCGCCGTCGCCATCGGTGGGCAGGCCGAAGGCGCGGCGGAGCATCGGCTCCAGCCCGGTATCGGGCAGCGCCGACAGCGCATCGGCATGGCGGCCGATCAGCGCCGTCAGCGCCGTCAGGCTGCGCTCGCCGCCGGCGACGCTGAGCCGCGCCAGATCATCGAGAAACGCCGAATCGTCGGTGCCGGCGCCGGTGGTGGCGGCCTCGATTGCCTCGGCGAGCAGGCGGCGGCGCAGCGCCTGGCCGGCGCGGTCATCGAGCGTCTGGAAGCCGGGCGCGACCCCGGCCTCGACCGGAAAGGCGCCGATCAGCGACTGGGCCAGCGCATGGATGGTCTGCACGGCCAGCCCCTGCGGCGCATCGAGCAGCTGGGCGAACAGCCGCCGCGCCCGCGCCCGGCTGGCGAGATCGTCGGGCTCGCCGATGGCTGCCAGTTCGGCCGCCAGCGCGGCATCATCGACGCGCGTCCACCACGCCAGCCGCTGCATGACCCGGCCCTGCATCTCGGCCGCCGCCAGCTTGGTGAAGGTGATGCAGAGGATGGCGCGGGCCGGCACGCCTTGCAGCAGCAGCCGCAGTACCCGCGCCGCCAGCACCTGGGTCTTGCCGGTGCCGGCCGAGGCCGCGACCCAGGCATGGACATCGGGGTCGGCCGCCTGCGCCTGGGGGGCGAGCAGCGGCAGCATCGCCTTTATGGTGCTCATGCGCCGGCCTCCATCACCCGTTGTCCGGGGGCAGGTTGCGCCATTCCTGGACGCGGGCCAGATGGTCATAGTCCGGCCAGGACAGTGCCGGATGGAGCTGGGCAACGAACGGCGTCGGGCGGAGCAGCATCCGGGTGAGGATGCTGGTGACGACATCGCGGGTGTCCGAGACATGATCGGGCACCGGCGGCGGCTTGTCCTTCTTGCCGAGCGCCGGGCGGGCTACGCCCGGCGTCTCGCCGCCGGACAGCCGCCAATATTCGAGCATCTCGACCGGCCCGGCCGGGAGCCGGCGGCTTCCCTCGTGAAAGGCGCCTTCCCCGGCGATGACGGCGAGCAGCGGCAACTGGTTGCTCAGCCCTTCGCGCACCTGCTGCGGCCCCGGCGGCGCCCCGGTCTTGTAGTCGATGATCGCCAGCCGGCCGGTGTCGTCGCGGTCGATGCGGTCGGCGCGGCCCTTGAGGGTGATGCCGTTATCGAGGGTGATCTCGCCGCGCGCCTCGGCGGCGAGCGGCTGCCAGCCGGCGGCGACCCGGGCCAGCAGCTCCTGCCCGGCCCAGTCCAGCGCCCGGCGGGCGCGCGGCCCCCAGAGCGCGGCGAGCAGCGGAAAGCCGCCGCAGGCGCGCAGCAGCATCGCCTCGCCGAGCCCGGCGAGGCGGGCGGGATCGAGGCTGCCGCTTTTGATCCAGTCTTCCAGCACACCGTGCAGAAGCTTGCCGCGATCGGCGGCACCGGGATCGGCATCGAGCGGATCGAGCGGCTTCAGCCTGAGCATGCGCGCGGCGTAAAAGGCAAAGGGGTCGGCGATCAGCGTGTCGACCTCGGTGACCGACAGGCTGCGGGGCCGCAGCTCGGGCGGTGGGCAGGGCGCCGGGCGGGCAGAGGGGCGCGGCGGCTGCTCGGCATCGAGGCCGCGGGCGATGCGGACCAGCCTTGTCTCGCGGATCAGCCCGGCGTCCGAGAAACGCGCGACATGGGCATCGAGCCGCGCCATGAAGCGCGACGGCAACATCGGCCCGCCGGCATCGCGGCGCGCCCGGCTGACCAGCACCTGCGGCGCGCCGAGCGCCCGGATGAAGTCCGCCGCCGCCGTGCCGATGGCGCGCGCCTGCCCAGGCAGGCCGAGCCGCGCCCGGATTGCCGGGGCCAGCCATGGGTCCGGGCTGAGCGGCGCCGGCCAGCTGCCTTCGTTGAGGCCGGCGAGGATCATCAGGTCCGCGCGCATCAGCTGGGCCTCGACCGGCCCGAGGATGCTGAGGCGCGGGTGGCCGCCCCAGGCCGGGCGGATGGCGATGTCGGCAAACAGCGCCGCCAGCAGCGCCGGCGCCTCGTCGCTGCCGAAGCCGCCGAACACCGACCCCTCCAGCCCCAGCGCCTCGAGCCGGGCCGCCAGCGCCCGGCCATCGGGGCCGGCCCAGGCGGCCTCGCCGGCGAGCGCCTCGGCGACGCTTTGCAGCGCCAGCGCCAGCCGGGCGAGATCGGTGGTGCCGGCCTCGGCCTCCAGCGGCGCCAGCAGGGCCGAGACCTCGGCCCACCAGTCGGCCAAGCCCTCGTCCTCGCGGCGCTTCTCGTTGAGCCAGGCGTCGACATGGGCGGCAATGCCGTCGAGGCCGGGCGCCGGGCGGACGCCGCGCAGCACCAGATCGAGCTGGCGGACATGGTCGAGCCAGGCGAGCCGGTCCTCGCCGCGCCGGACCAGCGGGTGCTTGAGCAGCGCCAGCAGCGCGACGGGGGCGAAATGTTCGGCCAGCGCCGCGACCAGCGCCAGCGCCAGGCTGCCCGGCGGGGTGCGGGCCAGCGGCTGGCCTGCGCTGTCGTCAACCGCAATGCCCCAGCGGCGGCAATGGGCGGCGACGCGGCGGGCCAGCGCGCGGTCAGGGGTGACCAGCGCGGCGGTACGGCCCGGGGTTTCCAGCGCCTCGCGCAGCGCCAGCGCCAGCGCCTGGGCTTCCTCGGCCGGGGTGTCGGCCTCGACGACGCGGACGGCGGCGAAGGCGGCGCGGGCGGCGTCCGCATCGGCGGGCGGCTCGGCCCAGCCCTCGCCAGCATCGGCGGGGGCGAAGGCGGCGATCACCTCCTCCTCGCGGCGGGCGAGCAGAGGGTCGGGGAGCGCATGCGGCCAGAGGCGGACCTCGTCCCGCGCCCAGCCGAGCCGGGCGAGCAGCCGCTTGAGGGCATGATGGGGATGGGCCTCGCTTTCGGCAACGCCCTCGGTCGGGGTGGCGATGATCGCCTCCCAGCGGGCGGTGCCGGCCTCGCTGAGGTTGGTGTCGAGCCCGGGCAGGATGACCTGGCCCTGGGGCAGGGCGAGGACGGCGGCGAGCAGGCGGCCGATGGCCGGGGTGGCGCTGGTGATGCCGGCGGCGATGACCGGGGTGGCGGGGGGTGCGGCCTGCCAGCGGGCGATCAGCGCGTCGATGGCGGCGGTGAGGCGGGTGCCGCCGTCGCTGGCGCCGAGGCGGTCGCGCTCGGGCGGCCAGGCGGTGATGATGATATCGAGAAAGGCCAGCGTTTCCTGCCAGTGGTGCGCCATGTCCGCATCGGCAACGGCCTCGCGCAGCTGCTCGGGCGGAATTTCCTCGGCGAGCAAGGTGTCGAGCGCGTCGGCGAGCGCGCTGCCGAGGCGCAGGCCCTCGACGGCGCTGCGGCTCGGCTGGGCGCCGGCGAGGCGCTGGCGGACGAGGCGGCCGAGTTCGAGCCGGCGGGTCAGCGCCGAGACGGCGGGCGGCAGCAGCAGGTCGCCGGCGGCGAGGCGATCGAAACTGTCCTCATCGAGATCGCCGACGGGGACGAGGCGGGGGAGCAGCAGGCCGCCGCCGGCGCAGTGACGCACGAACGCCTCGGTGAGGGCGCGGACGGCGCGGCGGTTGGGCAGCAGCACGAGGGTGCGGGCGAGCTGCTGCGGATCGTCGCCGCGCGCCAGCAGCCCGGCGGCCAGCGCATCGACGAACCCGACATGGTTGGGGATGGTGAACAGCATCTGGGGGCAGGATGGCCGAAGCCTGCGCGCAACGCAAAGGCTCAAAGCCCGGCGAGCACCCGTTCGGTGGTGCCGATGCTGTCCGGGGTGCCGACATGGAACCACAGGCCCTGATGCGCCATGCCGAACATCCGGCCGGCTTCCAGCGCCTTGTTCCAGGCCCGCCACATGGTGAAGGGCTCGACCGGCTCGCCGTCGAACAGCCGGGGGTGGATGATCTGGACGCCGGCGAAGACGAAGGGGGCCAGCCGGACGCCGCTGCGCGGGCGGACGAGGCCGGCGGGATCGAGATGGAAATCGCCGCGGCCGTCATAGCCGGTGGCGCGGGCCAGCGGCACCAGCAGCAGCAGCGCGTCCATGCTGTCGGCGTTCCAGCGGTTGGCCATCAGGCGCAGCGTGTCCGAGGCGCCGTCGATCCAGAGATTGTCCGAATTGGCCACCAGCACCGGGCCGCTGCCCATCATCGGCAGCGCCTTGGCGAGGCCGCCGCCGGTCTCCAGCAGCTGGCCGCGCTCGTCCGACACGCTGATCTGCAGCGGGCCCTTGCGGGCGGCAAGTGCCGCTTCGACCTGGTCGGCGAAATAATGGACGTTGACGATGGCGCGGCCGATGCCGGCAGCCTCGATGCGGTCCAGCGCCCGGTCGAGCAGCGAGCGGCCGGCGACGTCGATCAGCGGCTTGGGGCGGGTGGCGGTGAGCGGGCGCATCCGCTTGCCGAGGCCGGCGGCGAGGACCATGGCGGCTTCGGGCATGGCGGCATCGACACGGGGGCGGAGCGACAATTGGGGCCGGGCGTTCATGCGGTCACCTGGACGCCGCGCCGGGTGGCGGCGGGGACATGGGCATCGAACCAGGCGGCGACGGGGGCGAGCGCCGGGCGGGCGAGATCGGCGTTGACCAGCGCCCAGAGGCGGGGGTGCCAGGCCGGGTAATGGGCCTTGCCGTCGCGGACATAAAGGCGGGTGAAGACGCCTAAAATCTTGATGTTCCGCTGGGCGGCGAGGATGTCATAGGCGGTGCGGAAGGACTCGGCGTCGAGGCCGGGGCGTTGGCCCAGATAGCGGTCGATCATCGCGGCTTCGAGCGCGGGGGACACGGTGCGGCGGATGTCCTGGAGCAGGCTGGCGAGGTCATAGGCCGGGTGGCCGGCGAGCGCGTCCTGGAAATCGAGCAGGCCGAGCGCCTGCAGGCCGGGGCGATCCAGAATCATGAGGTTGTCGGCGTGATAGTCGCGGAGCACCAGCACCGGCGGCGCGGCGGCGACCTGCGGCCAGAGCGCGGCCCAGGCGGCATCGAAGCCGGGGGCTTCCGGGCAGCCGACGGCGGGCAGATACCAGTCGGCGAACAGCCGCGCTTCTCGCAGCAGCTCGGTCTCGTCATAGGGGCGGACGTCGGCGGCGGGATGGGCATGGAGCGCGGCGAGGATGTCGACGGCCTGTTCATAGACCTGTTGTTCGCGGGTCGGGTCGGCGGCCAGCACCGGGCCGACCCGGGCGTCGCCGAAATCCTCGAGCAGGATCAGCCCGGCGTCGAGATCGACGGCAAGCGCCCGCGGCGCGGCGAAGCCGAGGCCGGTCAGGTGATCGGCGATGGCGAGAAAGGGGCGGCTGTCCTCCTTCTCCGGCGGCGCGTCCATCAGCACGGCCGTGCGCGGGCCATGGTGGACGCGGAAATAGCGGCGGAACGAGGCATCGCCGGCCAGCGGACGGATCTCGGCGCCGCCCCAGCCATGGCGGGCGAGGAAGGCGGGCGCGGTGTCGGGGGGGGTCATCATGGCCACCGGCTCTCCCAAGCCGCAGGCCGCGTCCAAGTCAAGCGGCGCGGCTCTTCACCGCTGCCCGACAGCGCCAGATGCAGGGCATCGGCCGGCAGCCGCGCGCCCAACCGCTCCGGCCATTCGATCAGCAGCGCGGCGTCGGTCTCGAACAGGCCGAGCGCATCGGCATCCCGGGGGTCGTCGAGCCGGTAGAGATCGACGTGCCAGACCTCGAACGGCAGCTCGGGCGGGCCATAGGGCTGGACCAGCGTAAAGGTCGGCGACGGCACGTCATCGGCCCAGCCCAGCGCCTCCAGCACGCCGCGCGCCAGAGTCGACTTGCCGGCGCCGAGATCGCCGTGCAGCGCCACCACGTCACCGGGGCGCAGCGCGGCGGCCAGCGCCGCGGCGAGGCGCGCGGTGTCTTGCGGCGTGGCGAGCATGAGGGCCATGGCCGGCCTGATGGCCTAGAAATCGACAGTGAGATAGCCCTGAAATCGCCGGCCGGGCAGCTGGCCATAGGCGCCGGGGAAGCGCAGATTATAGCCCTGCTTGTCGAAGACATTGGTGACCTGGAGGCGGAGCAGGCTGCGCTGGCCGGCCAGCAGGAAACGGTAGCGGGCGCCGAGATTGAGCAGCGAGCGGGTGGGGATCGATACAGCGTTGCTGACGACGGCGGTTTCGGGACTGCGGTGCGACCAGGCGGCATCGAGCGACAGGCCGGAAAGCTGCGGCGGCCGCCAGTCGGCGCTGGCCTCGATCCGCGCGGTGATGGCATTGACCGGGCGCGGGCCGGAGACGCCGAGCGCCACGGCTTCACCGACGACGCGCGGTTGGAGCAGCACGGTGCCGGCGACAACCGACAAGGTCGGCGTCAATGGCCCAGCCACCGAGGCTTCGAGACCCCGGTTCACCACCTCGCCGAGATCGCCGAAGATGCCGCCCTGGCCGATGTTGAAATAGGGCTTGCGGACCTCGAACACCCCGCCGATCAGCTTCATCTCGCCGGCCAGCAGCCAGCGGAAGCCGGCATCTATCTGGCGGGTCTCGATCGCCGGCATTGCTTCGTTGCGGTTGGCGGCATTGTCCGGCGCGATGCCGCTTTCCTCGATGCCGGTGACATAGCCGGCATAGACGGTGAGGCGCGGGGTCACCTCCAGCGCCAGTTCGGCGTTGACCAGCAGCGGGCTGGCATCGGTGGCGACCGGCACCGCGCCGGGCAGGCCGATGCGCTTGCGATAGTCGGTGCGCTGGAGGCCGAGGCTGATCTCGCCGACGCCCGCCCAACGGCCCTCATAGGCGAGGCCGAGCGTCCATTGGCGCACCCGGTCCGCCTGCTGCGGCCCGAACTGGAACAGCGGCAGCGGTGCGGTCTGCAGTTCGCCGAGGCGGATCGGGCCGAGCTCGATGACGTCGGCCCCGTCGAAGCGGCGGTTGGCGGCGCGGCCGCGCAACGCCAGGTGGATGACATGGGCGCGCGGCCCCTCGGCGATGCGGCGCGACAGCCGCACCTCGCCGCTGTTCGAGACGAAGAACAGCGGCGGATCGGCGATGATGCGCTGGCCGGCGGCGCGGCCATCGGGCTGGACGCCGGTGATCAGGTTGGAGAAATCGGCTTCGAAGTGTGCTGACGAACGGAACAGCCCGGCCTTGACCTCCCAGCCCGGCGCCGGCGTCCAGTCGATGACGACCCCGCCCATAAGCTCGGTATTGACGGTCTGCGCCCATTCGGGACCGGCATAGACATGGCGCGGCAGGCGCGGCGGCAGGCGCGCGCCCGAGGGCAGGAAAGCCGGGCCATTGTCATCCATCGGCGTGTGGGCGACGCTGAGGAAGGGTACCAGCTGCAGCCGGTCGGTCGGCCGCCAGTTGGCGATGAAGGCACCCTCGAACCCGCGGTTGCGCGTCTTGTTGACCATCCGGTCGAACGTATGGGCGGCGCCGAGCCCGATGCTGAGACGGCTGCCGAGCGGCACCGCGGCATCGACCTCGACGGCGTTGCCGCCCCAGCTGTCGGCACTGACCAGCGCGCTGGCGGCGGCCTGCTGGCCGGGCACGCGGAGCCCGAGATCGACGATGCCGGTGGGCGCCGGGAACGGGCTGCCGAAGGCGCTGGGACCGACACGAATGGCGGTGGAGCCGCTGATCCGGTCCGAGGGGAAGGCGACCGGATCGAAATACAGGCCGGCGATGCGGACATTGCCGGCGACGACCGGCGAGAAGCCGCGCACCTGATCCCGGTTGTAGATGCCGATGGTCTCGCGGCCGACGGCGGTGCCGAAGGCGTCCCCGGCCTGGCGGACGGCATTCTCGCCGGCGCGGCTGCCCGCCGCGGTCAGCGGCGGTGCCTCCCCGGCCGGCACCAGCGCGGCGGCGGGGTCGACGACCGGCTCGCCGGCCGATTGCTCAGCGGCAGCCCCGGAGACCTGGGCCTTGGGCACCTGGGCCCCGGCAGCGACCGACGAGGCCGCTGCCGACGCCAGCAAGGCCAGGGCCGAGGCCCTGAGATATGCGACCATGTCCCCCCCAAACACACGCCGCCCCCCGGCGGCCGATGGTCAGTAGCGATAGGCTTCCGGCTTGAACGGGCCGGTTTCGTCGACGCCGATATATTTGGCCTGCTTCGGCGTCAGCTTGGTCAGCTTGACGCCAAGCTTCTCCAGATGCAACGCCGCCACCTTCTCGTCGAGGTGCTTGGGCAGCACATAGACCTTGTTTTCATATTTGCCGGGATTGCAGAACAGCTCGATCTGGGCGAGCACCTGGTTGGTGAAGCTCGCCGACATCACGAAGCTCGGATGGCCGGTGGCGCAGCCGAGATTGACCAGCCGGCCCTTGGCCAGAACGATGATCTGGTTGCCGTCCGGAAACTCGACGATGTCGGTGCCGGGCTTCACTTCGGTCCATTTGTAGTTGGACAGGGCGGCGATCTGGATCTCGCTGTCAAAATGGCCGATGTTGCAGACGATGGCATTGGGCTTCATCGCCTGCATGTGCTCGGCGGTGATGACATCGGCATTGCCGGTGGCGGTGCAGAAGATGTCGGCGCGCTTGACCGCGTCCTCCATCGTCACGACCTCGAAGCCCTCCATCGCCGCCTGCAGCGCGCAGATCGGGTCGATCTCGGTGACCATGACGCGGGCGCCGCCGTTGCGCAGCGACTGGGCCGAGCCCTTGCCGACATCGCCGAAGCCGGCGACGCAGGCGACCTTGCCGGCGAGCATCACATCGGTTGCCCGGCGGATGGCGTCGACCAGGCTTTCCTT
>NZ_JBIMKZ010000017.1:13948-27357 GCF_051860865.1 Polymorphobacter sp.
GAACTTGGACTTGGTGACGCTGTCGTTGACGTTGATCGCCGGGAACGGCAGCTCGCCCTTCTTGGCGATCTCGTACAGCCGGTGGACGCCGGTCGTGGTTTCCTCGGAAACGCCCTTCAGGTTCTTGACGGTCTCGGTCAGATAGCCGGGACGGGCCTTGATGAAGGCCTTGAGCGCGCGCTGGAACTCGACTTCTTCCTCATTCTCCGGCTCGCCCATGGTCTCCCCGGCTTCGAGGCGGGCGCCCCAGAGCGCGAACATGGTGGCGTCGCCGCCGTCATCGAGGATGATGTTGGCGGTGCGGTCACCCCAATCGAAGATGCGGCCGACATAATCCCAATAGTCGGCGAGGCTCTCGCCCTTGATCGCATAGACCGGGATGCCGCTGGCGGCGATGGCAGCGGCGGCGTGATCCTGGGTCGAGAAGATGTTGCAGGTCGCCCAGCGCAGCTCGGCGCCGAGCTCGGCCAGCGTCTCGATCAGCACGGCGGTCTGGATGGTCATGTGCAGCGAGCCGACGATGCGGGCGCCCTTCAGCGGCTTGGCGGCACCGAATTCCTGGCGCAGCGCCATCAGGCCGGGCATCTCGGTTTCGGCGATGGCGATCTCGCGGCGGCCGAAGCCGGCGAGGCCGATGTCGGCGATGGCATAGTGATTGATCTGCGATTGTGCCTGGCTGGCCATGATGACGCTCCGAAAAATAGCAGCCCCGGCCATAGGCAATGCGCCCGCCGAGAACAAGCATAAAGATGTCTTTATATCCTCGATCGACGCCGCAGTCCATGTCGCAGCTTGTGAAAGGCGGCGCAAATTGCCACTTAAGGGGCGTATCAAGGAGACCGGTATGACTCGTCTTGTCACCCATGATCTGGCCGTGCGGCCGACCCGCAACGAGCGCGCCGCCCAGGATTTCACCTCGAGCCTGCGTGGCCATGTGCTCAACACCATGGCCTCCAGCATGAAGTCTCGCTGGGAAAGCCGCATCGCGCCGGCGCTGGAGACGCCGGCCGAGGATGGTCTTGCCGTGCACAAGGCGCTGCGCGACGATCTTTATTTCCGCTTCTATTCGTCGCTGCGGATGGGCGCGCAGGAGATGGTGTGGTCGAGCGTCTCCGACGCGGTGACCCGCGATGCCGGCCGGCTGCGCGAGATCTCGGACCGGCTGCCGGCCTGCGGCGGGTCGCTGACGCTCGATCCGTCTTTGCCGATCCCGGCCAGCGTCAGCGACATCGATGTCCATCTGATGCCGGGCAGCTATACGTCGGAGACCGGCGACGGCGATCTGGCGGCCGGGGCGGTCTATGAGAATGGCCTGTCGGTGTTCAGCTTCGGGCTGATGGGCAAGAACCTCGACGATATCGGCGAAAGCTCGGCCTTCTGGCTTCGCCATGCCCATCCCGACTTCAAGCCGACCGCCATTCTCGATCTCGGCTGCTCGGTCGGCCACCAGACCTTGCCCTGGGCGCGGGCCTATCCCGACGCCCGCGTGACTGGCGTCGATGTGTCGGCGCCGTGCCTGCGCTATGCCGATGGACGAGCGCGGTCGCAGGGCGTGGCGGCGCATTTCGTCCAGGCCAATGCCACGGCGCTACCCTTCCCCGACGCCAGCTTCGATCTCGTCTACAGCTCGATGTTCCTGCACGAGCTGCCGGTGAAGGACATCGAGGCGGTATTCGCCGAGGCGCGGCGGCTGCTGCGGCCGGGCGGGCTGATGCTGCATTACGAGCTGCCGCCCAACAGCCAGCTGTCGGCCTATGACGGTTTCTATCTGGACTGGGACTGCTGGTACAATGCCGAGCCCTATTACAAGGCGTTCCGTGACCAGGAGCCCGCTGCGCTGTGCGCGGGCGCCGGCTTCCCGGCCGAGGGCTATGTGCAGACGGTGGTGCCATCGCTGAGCTGGTATGGCGAAGCGGCGGTGGCCGAGGCGATTGCCGGGCCGGCGCGGCTGGGTGGCAACACCGGACGGCTGGCCGACGGCGTGCAGTGGTTCGTGTTCGGCAACTGGGCCTGAGGACGCGGGCATGAGCAAGACACCGCGGGTGTTCCAGGACCCGGCGATCGACGCGCTGGTGCGGATGATGCTGGAGCTGGCCTCCGAGAGCTGGGTGACGCGCGCCCGGCTGGCGGCGCTGGAGGCCAAGGTAGGGTCGGTCGAGGAATTGGTGCTGCCGCCCGAGGCGGAGGCGGCGCTGACCGCCGAGCGGGATGCGTTCGTGCGGAAGCTGTTCGCCGTTCTCGAAGGCTGAGGCTCAGGCCAGCCGGGCCTGTATGTCGGCGGCGAGCGCGGCGGTGGCGGCGGCGATGACGCGGCCGTCGCTGCCGAGCGCCAGGCGGCGGCCGGCCCAATCGGTCATGGTGCCGCCGGCGCCTTCGATGACCGGCACCAGCGCCGCCCAGTCATGGACCTTCAGGCTGGCCTCTACCACCGCGTCGAGATGGCCGGAGGCGACGAGGCCGTAATTGTGGCAATCGCCGCCGTAGAGCGTGTCACGCGCCGCCTGCTGGACGCGGGTGAAGGCGGTAAGGTCGGCAGTGGTGAAGGCGTGGGGGCTGGTCGTGCCGATATGGGCGGCGGCGAGCGCGGCGCAGGGGCGCGTGGTGGCTGGCTGGCCGTTGAGCGTGGTCGGCTGGCCATGGGCGCCGAGCCAGCGGTCGCCGATGATGCACTGGTCGATGACGCCAAGGACCGGTGCGCCGTCGACCATTAGCCCGATCAGCGTGCCGAACAGCGGACGGCCGGCGATGAAGGCGCGGGTGCCGTCGATCGGATCGAGCACCCAGACGCGCGCGGCGTCGGGCCGGTCGTCGCCATATTCCTCGCCGATGACGCCGTCCTGCGGGCGCGCGGCCGCGATCAGCCGGCGCATCTCGGCCTCGGCGGCGCGGTCGGCGGCAGTGACGGGTGATTCGTCGCCCTTGCTTTCGACCGTTACCCCGCCGCGGAACCAGGGGCGGATGACGGCGCCGGCGGCGTCCGCCAGCTGATGGGCGAGGGCAATATCGGCAGCATCGATCATGGCCGCTGGCTTGCACGAGCCGTTAGCGCTGCGCAACCGCGGGGCGGGTCGGCGGAACAATAGGGGGCGCCTGCGGTTTTGTTCATTCATCATCGAAAGGGCAGATTGTGGGTAAAGGTTGTCTTCTCTGGGCCATTGGCGTGCCGCTGCCCATCGTGCTTCTGCTCTGGTTCTTCTTCTTCTGAGGTTCCGCTTTTTTCGAGGCATCGGCTGGGGTAGGGAGGAGCGATCCTGCTTCCCAGCCGAAAGCCCTTCCCATGAAGTTCTTTGTCGATACTGCTGAAATCTCGGAAATCGCTTCACTGGCCGACAGCGGCCTTGTCGACGGCGTCACCACCAACCCCTCGCTGATCGCAAAGTCCGGGCGCAACTTCATCGAAGTGGTCAGGGAAATTGCCGATCTCATCCATGGTCCGGTGTCGGCCGAAGTGGTGGCGCTGGACAAGGATGGGATGCTTCGCGAAGCCGAGGTGCTGCGTAAGATTGCCCGCAACGTCTGCATCAAGCTGCCGCTGACGCTCGAGGGGCTGAAGGCTTGCAAGGCCCTGTCCGACGAGGGCGTGATGACCAATGTGACCCTGTGCTTCTCGGCCAACCAGGCGCTGCTCGCGGCCAAGGCCGGCGCCAGCTTCATCTCGCCGTTTATCGGCCGCCTCGACGATATCAGCCAGGACGGCATGCAGCTGATCGAGGATATCCGCCACATCTACGACAATTACGAATTCAAGACCGAGATCCTCGCGGCCTCGGTCCGTCATCCAGTGCATGTGCTGCAGGCCGCGAAGATCGGCGCCGATGTGGCGACGATGCCGCCGAGCGTCATCCGCGCGCTCGCCATGCATCCGCTGACCGACAAGGGGCTCGAAACCTTTGCGGCCGACTGGTTGAAGTCCGGTCAGACCATCATTTGAGTGCGGCACGCGGCCTGGCGGCGGCGGCCGGCGAATGGGCGGCGAGCCTTGCCCATCAGCGTCGGCTGTCCCCGCACACGCTGCGGGCCTATGCGGCGACGCTCGACCGGTTCGACAGCTTCCTGATGGCTCACGTCGGCGGCGCGGTGTCGCTCGCGCATCTCGAAACGCTGCGGCCGGCCGATATCCGGTCCTATCTGACTTTCCGGCGGGCCGAGGGGCTCGGCAATGCCAGTCTGGCGCGGGAACTGTCGGCGCTGCGGACCTTCATCCGCTGGGCGCGCCAGACCCAGGCGCTGAAGTCCGAAGCGCTGGCCGGTGTCAAATCTCCGAAACTGGCCCGTCGTGTGCCGCGCCCGCTGGCGGCGCCCGACGCGCACGCGCTGATCGACGTGGTCGCCGACACCGAACAGCCCGACTGGGTCCGGTTGCGCAACACCGCCGTGCTGCTGCTGCTCTGGGGGGCCGGGCTGCGGATCTCCGAGGCGCTGTCGCTGACCGGCGCCGACCTGCCGCTGGGCGAGGTGCTGACCATCACCGGCAAGCGCGGCAAGACCCGCCAGGTGCCGCTGCTGCCGATCGTCCGCGAGGCCGTAACCGCCTATCTCGCCGCCCTGCCCTTCACCACGACGCGCGAGTCGCCGCTGTTTCGCGGCACGCGCGGCGGTCCCCTCGACGCCGGTATCATCCGCTCGGCCATGCAGGCCGCCCGGCCGGCGCTCGGCCTGCCGCCCACCGCCACGCCGCACGCGCTGCGGCACAGCTTCGCCACCCACCTGCTCGCCGCCGGCGCCGATTTGCGCAGCCTGCAGGACCTGCTCGGCCACGCGTCACTGTCGTCGACGCAGATCTATACCGCCGTCGATTCGGGGATGCTGCTCGATGCCTATCGGGGCGCGCATCCCAGGGCCTAGGTGCCTCCGGCGGCCGGGGCCTTAGGCCCCGGACCCAATCAATAAAGACCCCGCCTGGTGAAGGGGTTTGGGGCGGCAGGAGAAAGCGCCTCCGGCGGTACCAGAAGTGCCTCCGGCGGCTGGGGCCTTAGGCTCCAGACCCCGATAATCCGGCCTTCGTAAGGCGACGGGAGACCACGCTGCGACATCACCACAAGTTATTGGGGTCTGGGGCCTGCGGCCCCAGCCGCCGGAGGCACCTTGCTTAACGCCGGCGGTCGTTGCGGTCGCCGATGACGGCGCCGGCGGCGCCGCCGACGACGGCGCCTTCGACGGTGCCGAGGCCGGTCGCCTTGCCGGCGACGGCGCCGGCGCTGCCGCCGATGAGGGCGCCGCTGGTGGTATTGGCGCAGGCAGACAGGCCGCCGAGCAGGCCGATGGCGAGGAGCGGGGTGAGGATGCGGGTCATGTCGATCTCCTGAGTTCAAGAGCCGACACGCGCGGGAGCTGCCGGCTCAGATCTTGCTCGCCTCGACAATATCAGCGGCGCGCGCGAACCAGATCTCGGGCCTGGAAGCCAGATCGGCAAGCAACGCGTCGATCGCGTCGATACGATACGGAAGACCAGTTATATAGGGCGTTAGATGAACGGGGAGCAACCGGCCGCCGTGAGTGGCGGATTCGGCGAGCAGCCAGTCGGCGGCATCGCGCAGTTGCTGGGCATAGCTGTCGGCCGACTGCTGACAGGTACCGATGACCTGCCGGTCCGACAATTCATGATTGAGCGGCAGGTTGACGAGCGGGCCGGCGGCGGTGTCGAGACGGAACGGCAGCTCGTCGTTGACCCAGTCGAGGCAATAGCGGAGGCCGGCCTCGGCGAGCAGGCGCGGGGTGTCGAAGCTCTGCGACCGGGCGATCGACAGCCAGCCACGCGGGCGGGTGCCGGTGGCGGCTTCGAGGCCATCGAGGCTGGCGGCGATCAGCGCGCGCTCGTCGGCCTCGGGCAGGCCGGTGGCGATGGTGCCGTTCATGTCGGTCGAATGGGCGATGATTTCATGGCCGGCTTCGATGATCTGGCGGGTGAGATCGGGGTAACGCTCGGCCCAGCGGCTGTTCACTGCGAAGCTGGCGACGGCGCCGGCCTTGGCCAGCGAGTCGAGCAGGCGCGGCACGCCGAGGCGCGAGCCATAGTCGCGCGCCGTGAAATGGCGGTAATCGGGAAAGGCCGTCTGCATATGGCCGGGCGCGCGAAACGGCGTGTCGGACGGGGTCAGCGGGAAGAATTCGCAGCTGATAACCACGGCCACGGCCAGCCGTTTGCCCTCGGGCCACTGGATCGGCGGCCGGTCGAAGATGTTCGACCAGGGGTAGAGATCATGATCCATGCCACGGCGGCGGCGCGGATATTCGAGATAGGCGGGATCGAGGCTCATGGGCGTTCGGCCCCCTGACGCTGGGCTTTGTAGACGTCGGCGATGTCGCCGGCGCGGGTGATCCAGGCGCGGCCATCGGCGGCGATGTGGCGCAGGACCTCCTCGAACGGCCCGATCCGGTGCGGCTGGCCGATCAGATAGCTGTGCAGCGGGATGCACATCACCGTGCCCGAGGCCTCGCCCTCGCGGGCCAGCCGGTCGAACTGGGCGATGAGTGCGTCGGCATAGGCGCGCGGGCTCATGTTGTAGATGAAGAAGCCATAGTGATCGTTGACTTCGAGGCTGTAGGGCATCGAGACCAGCCGGCCGCTGCGGGTGTTGACCTCGCCGGGGCGATCATCGTGATAAAGATCGCAGGTATAATCGAGGCCATATTCGGCCAGCAGGTCGAGCGTGTTGACCGTGTGGGTCAATGCCGGGGCCAGCCAGCCACGGATGCGCTGGCCGGTGGCGCGCTGGACGGTGGCGATCGAGTCCTCGATGATCGCGCGCTCCTGCGCCTCGTCCATGTCATAGGCGTAGCGGGTGTTGTAGATGCCGTGGCTGAAGAATTCCCAGCCGCGCTGCACCCCGTCCTCGACCACCTCGGGGATATGGTCGCACAGCGCCACCGACAGGCTGACCGAGCCGGGGAAGCCGTGCTTTGACATTACCTCGGCCATCCGCCAATGGCCGACGCGATTGGCATGGTCGCGGTGGGAATAGCCGACAACGTCCGGATGCGGCTTGGTCCAGCTCTTGCGGCGCGGGTGCGCGGGCGGATCAAGCTCATAATATTCGAGATTGGGCGCCACCCAGACCGCGCAGGTCTTGCCATCGGGCCAGTGCAGGGGGCGGGTGTCGGGCTGGGGGCTGTAAAGGCCGGGATCGTCGATCATGCCGCAGCCTTTAGACGAAGCGCGGCCGGCGGGGCGAGCCAAAAATCGCTGTTGCCGACAGGCGGAGACGCGGGCAGGCTGATGATTGTGACCGGAAAATGGATGTTGCTGGCAGGGCTGCTGCTGCTCGTGCTGGGCTGCGGGCCGCTGCTGCTGTTCATTGTAGCCGACGCGCTGGGGTTGGTCACGGACCCTGACCCCAACCCGATCGGGCTGGGGCTTCTGGCCTTCGTCAGCTTTTGGCCGGGTGTGATCCTGACCGCGATCGGCCTGGCCCGCCGTCGCCGCTGAGGGCGACGGCGGGGCCGCATCACAGGATCTTACTGGGCGACCGGGGCCGCCGCGCTGGCGTTCTCGGGCAGACCGCCGAGCTCGCGGACGAGGTTGGTGTAGGCATCGAGATAGGCGAGGACGATGACCTGGCCGATCTCGGTGTTCTCATAGCCGCCGCCGCCGCCGCCGCCGAAACCGCCGGCACCGATCAGGCCGACACCGCCGCCGAAGCCCATGTCGGACTTCTTGGCGAAGCCCTCGGTGATCCGCTCGAGCTCGGTGGTGCGGGCGTTGGTGAGCGACAGGGTGACGTTGGCCTCTTTCTTCTTGATGCTGATGGCGCCGCCAATGGCGCCGCCGAGGCGGCCGCCGAGCAGGCCCCCGGCCAGTGCGCCGAAGCCGCCGCCGCCGGAATTGGCATTTTTCGTCACCAGATCGGGCACGACGAAATAATCGGCGGCCTTGACCTGGGCGCGGCCGATGTTGCTGCCGGCCTGCAGCTCACCCGATTCGGCGAGCGCCCGCTCGATCCCGCGCGAATTGAGGCCACGGCCGCGATCGACGAGGCCGAAGCAGCCGGACTTCATCACGAAGACCTTGATGATGGCTTCCGGCGAGCCGAGCTGCAGCGCCGACCACCAGTTGTTGTCCGGCTCGATGACGGCGATGGTGCCGAGCTTCTTGGTGCAGATGGGGATTTCCTGCGTCTTCTTGACCTGCTGCTTGCGCGCGCCCGACTGCGCCAGCGCCGGCGTCGCCAGAAGTGCCACGGCTGCGACGGCCGCGCTGATGGTCTTCAACATGCTCATGCTCCCCAAAAGGCTGTGCCCCTAGCACGCCCTGTCAACGAAGAATTGTAGATATGCGACACGCCGCTGTCCGTAAATCACCCCGATGCGGGGGTAGGCGATTTAATGAAAATTAACCATTTTTCCGGGCGGAAAACCAGTCGACCACCTCGGACACCGGCACAACATCGGCATATTTGAGCTGAAGATCGGTCAGGTTCGCCCAATGATAGGCGGCCAGCTTGTCGGCGGTGGTCTCCAGCGGCACGATCGTCCGATAGCCGCGCGACAGCGAATCGACCGCCGTCGCCCGGATGCAGCCCGAGGTGCTACCGCCGGTCAGCACCACGGTGTCAACCTTGTGCCAGACCAGCAGCGATTGCAGCGGCGTCTCGAAGAAGGCCGAGGGCATCCGCTTGTCATATTGCATGTCGGCTGGCTGGACGTCGCAGCGCGCGTCATAGGCATGGCGGTCCGAACCATATTTGATGTTCTGCAGGCTGTCCGGCGTGTTGGTCCGCGTGCCCCAGACGCCGGCATCCGAGGCATCCTCGTGATACGCCACCCGGGTCCAGACCACCGGCATGCCGGCGGCGCGGGCCAGCGCCGAGATGTAGTTGACATGCTCGATCTGGCGGGGGTCGCTCTCATAGGCGGTCTTGTACTTGTCGATGCGGGTATAGGCGTTCTGGATATCGATGTTGACGATCGCCAGCTTGCTGCCGAAGCCGAAGCGGGCGCGCGCCGGGTTGGACATCACCTCGTCGAAGATCTGCTTTGCGGTGCGGCCGCAATCGGCCATCCGGGTTCCAACGATATCGCTCATCTGGGGGGTACTCCTTCTGGCGCCCCCGATAATGGGGTTTTTCCGGCCTGCCAATCGGCCGCGGCCCGATGCGGGCTTGACGCACGCGCGCAACGCTTGTCAGCAGCGAAGCATGAGCACCAACCGGCTGACCCGCAATATCCTCATCGCGCTCGTCGCCGGGCTGGTCGCCGGCTTCCTGATCAACCGGATGGCGGAAACGCCCGACGCCGCCCGCGACATCGCCGGCTATCTCGGGATCATCACCCAGATCTTCCTGCGGCTGATCAAGATGATCATCGCGCCGCTGGTACTGTCGACGCTGATCGTCGGCGTGGCGCATATGGGCTCGGGCGGGTCGATCGGGCGGACGTTTGCGCGGACGCTGGCCTGGTTCATCGCCGCGTCGGTGGCGTCGCTGTCGCTGGGCATATTGATGGTCAATCTGCTGGCGCCGGGCGTCGGCGTGGGACTGACGCTGCCCGATGCCGCCGCCGAGACCGGGCTGGCCAAGGCGGCCTTCGACCCGACGACCTTCTTCCCCAATCTGGTGCCGAAATCGATCTTCGAGGCGATGGCGACCAACGAGATCTTGCAGATCGTCGTCTTCTCGCTGTTTGCCGGCACCGCGCTGATCGCCATCGGCAAGCAGGGCGAGCCGATCGTGCGCGGGCTCGAGGCGCTGATGCATCTGATGCTGAAGATCACCGGCTATGTGATGCAGACGGCACCGTTCGCGGTGTTCGCCGCCGTGGCCTCGGCGATTGCGGTGGAGGGGCTGGGCATCCTCGTCACCTTCGGCAAATTCATCGGCAGCTTCTATCTCGGGCTGGCCATGCTGTGGCTGCTGCTGCTCGGCGCCGGCAGCTTTGTCATCGGCGCCGGCAATATCCGCCGGCTGATCGGCACCATCCGCGAGCCGTTCCTGATCACCTTCGCCACCGCGTCATCGGAAGCCGCCTATCCGAAGATGATCGAGGCGCTCGACCGCTTCGGCGTGCCGACGCGGATCACCAGCTTCGTGCTGCCGCTCGGCTATTCGTTCAATCTCGACGGCTCGATGATGTACTGCGCCTTTGCCAGCATCTTCATTGCCCAGGCCTATGGCATCGAGCTGACGCTGGCGCAGGAGATCTTCATGCTCGGCCTGCTGATGATCACCTCCAAGGGCATCGCCGGGGTGCCGCGCGCCAGCCTGGTGGTCATCGCCGCGACCTTGCCTTATTTCGGCATTCCCGAAGCGGGGCTGCTGCTGATCCTTGCCGTGGACCATTTCCTCGACATGGGCCGCAGCGCCACCAACGTCATCGGCAATGCGGTCGCCACCGCCGTCATCGCCAAATGGGACGCCGCCGATGCGGCCAAAAGCGCCCGGCCGGAGCCGCTGCCGAAATTCTGACGGCTTATTTGGGCGAGCGTTTGGCGAGGATGCGCTGGAGGGTGCGGCGGTGCATCTTCAGGCGACGGGCGGTCTCCGAGACATTGCGGTCGCAGAGCTCGTAGACGCGCTGGATATGCTCCCAGCGGACGCGGTCGGCCGACATCGGCTCGGGCGGGGCCTCGGGGCGCTCGCCGGCTTCGGCCGAGAGGGCGCGGACGATGTCCTCGGGGTCGGCGGGCTTGGCGAGATAATCGACCGCGCCGGCTTTCACCGCGGCCACTGCCGTGGCGAGATTGCCATAGCCGGTCAGCACGACGATGCGGATGTCCGGGGACAGGGCGCGCAGCTCGGCGACGAGGTCGAGGCCATTGCCGTCGTCGAGGCGCATGTCGACCACCGCATGGGTCGGCTTCATCCGCGCCGCCTCGATGCGGGCTTCGCTGAGGCTGCCGGCGGCGGTGACCGCGAAACCCTTGCGCGCCAGCATCACCGTCAGCCGCTGGCGGAACGGCGCATCGTCATCGACGAGCAGCAGCGGCATCAACGGCGCCGGATCGGCAGCGGCGTCGGCAGAAAGGGTATCGGTCTGGCTCACCTGGGGCACTCCTATTCCGTGGCTTCTATATGGGTACGCTGCCAGCGCACGTCCACCTGCGCCCCACCGTCGCGGCGATTGCTGAAGGTGAGCTTGCCGCCGGTGCGTTCGATCAGCGTGGTGGCAATGAAAATGCCGAGGCCGGTGCCCCCGCTGCCGGACCGGGAGGGGCCGAGATCGGGCTCGCCGAACAGCGGCAGCAGCTCGGCCGGGAAGCCGGGGCCGTCATCGACAACGGCGATACTGACCTCGCTCGCCGTGGCCTGGGCGCGCAGTTCGACGACCGAGCCGGCATGGCGGACGGCATTGGCGACCAGATTGGCCAGCCCGTGCAGCAGCTCGGGGGAGCGGCGGACCTGCGGCAGGGAACCATCGGCGATGACCCGCACGGGCACCCGCGCCGGCTTGGCGTTATTGGCCACCTCGTGCAGCAGCACGTCGAGGCCGAGCAGGGCGAACGGGTCTTCGGCCTCGGCGCGGCGGGCGATGCGCACGAGGATGGCGCGCGACCGGGCGGCCTCGGAGCCGAGCAGGCGGATGTCGTCGCCGAAGTCCGGATCGTCGCCGAGCGCTTCGGTCAGGCTGTGGGCAATCAAGGTGATGGTGCCGAGCGGGCCGCCGAGCTCATGCGCGGCGGCGGCGGCGAGGCTGCCGAGCGCGCTCATCCGGGCCTCGCGAGTCAGCGCCGCTTCGGTGGCGACCAGCGCGCGGGCGCGGTCCCGCGCTTCGGCCGAGACCAGCCAGAGATAAATAGCGAGGAAGCCGATCGCCAGCGCCAGCGAGATGGCGACGCCGATCCGGTAGATTTCCGGAAAGGCCGGCGCCGGGCCGTGCCAGGGCAAGGGCTTCGACCAGAACCACAGCATCGTCAGCACAAAGGCCGCCAGCGCGCCCAGCGGCAGCATGGCGCGTGCCGGCAGCAGCGTGGCGGCGATGGTAACCGGCATGATCAGCAGGATGGCGAACGGGTTGGCCAGCCCGCCGGTGAGGAACAGCATGACCCCGGCCTGGACAAGGTCGAAGCCGAGGTGCAGCGCGAGATCGGGCCCCTGCAGCCGCGCCGAGCGGCCATAAAGCGTCACCAGCCCGACGTTGAGCACGGCCGACGCCGCCACCGCGGCGATCAGCGATGGCCAGGGCAGCGGGTAGCCAAGGTAGAGACCGACGACGATCAGCGTGGTGAACTGGCCGCCGATGGCGATCCAGCGCAGTACCGCCAGCGTGCGGACCCTGACCCCGGGGCGGTCGAAGGCCGCGGCCGCTATCGATGGCGTTTCCATGACGGCTCCCTAGACCTTCCCCGGTCCGGCCGCCATGCGACATGGAAGCGGGGCGGCCAGCTGGTATCGGCGGGAAATCATATGCCTCCGGCGGAAACGGGATGCCTACGGCGGCTGGTGCCGTAGGCCCCAGACCCCGATAAGCGAGCCTTCGCAGGGCGACGGCCGAAGTCTCTGCGGGATCAACAGAATTTATTGGGGTCTGGGGCCTGCGGCCCCAGCCGCCGGAGGCATTTTCTCTTGCCGCAGGAGGCTATTTTCTCATGAACGTCGCTACTGCCTAGAGCACCGGTCCTTGGGCGCGGAGCGGCTTGCGCACCGGCTGTTCGGCGAACATCTTGGTGATGGCGGCACCGCGCGGATCGCCTTCGGCGAAAGAGCGCGGCGTGCGGCCGCTGTTGTCCGAGATATCGGGGTTGGCGCCGGCATCGAGCAGCTGCTTGACCATGAAGCTGTCCCGGTTCTGCACGGCCTTCAGCAGCGCGGTTTCGCCGAGCCGGTTCTGGACGTCGACCTGTGCCTTGATGGTGGTGAAGATGCGCACGCCGTCAGTCCAGCGGCCGATGGCGGCGAGGATCAGCGGGGTGTTGCCCTCCCGGTCCCGAACATTGGGGTTGGCGCCGAACTGCAGCAGGAAGCCGACCCAGCCGGCATCGCCGCGCTTGGTAACGATATGCAGCCCGGATTCGCCGGAATCGGCATCACGGACATTGACCACCGTGGTGCCGGGCTTTTCGGCCAGTTCCTTGACCTTGGCGGCGTCCTTGTCCTTGACCGCCTTGATGAAATTATAGCCGTCCGAGAATTGCGCCGCCGCCGGCTGGGCAATCAGCAGCATCGCCGCCAGTGCCATCCACAACCGCATCATTGCTTTCACCTTCTTCTTGCCCTCCAACGCCACATCGACAAGCGCGAGGCAGCGCCCTATTTCCAGACCATGCATAGCCATAGCCCCCTCGACCTCCAATGAACAGAAGCACGCTCAAGCGGATTCGCATCGGCGCGCTGGTGCTCGCCGTGGCGGTGGCCGGCTGGATGGGCTGGCAGCAGTTCTCGGCGGTGTCGGTGCCGCGCGGCAACCTCGCCGGCAGCACGCTCGGCGGGCCGTTCGCGCTGATCGACCAGGATGGCCAGCCCCGCACCGACAAGGAC
>NZ_JBIMKZ010000017.1:27367-45228 GCF_051860865.1 Polymorphobacter sp.
TCGCCGGCCAATGGCGGCTGATGTACTTCGGCTACACCTTTTGCCCCGATGTCTGCCCCACCGATGTGGCGATCATCGGCAAGGCGCTCACCGCCTTCGAGAAGCAGGACCCGAAGCGGGCCGCCAAGGTGACGCCGATCTTCATCACCGTCGATCCGGCGCGGGATGACGTGGCGGCGCTGAAGCCGTTTGTCAGCGCCTTTCACCCGCGCCTCGTCGGGCTGACCGGCAGCGAGCCGGCGATTGCGGCGACGCTCAAGGCCTATGGCATCTACGCCGCCAAGCAGGCCACCAGCGACCCCGAGAATTACCTGGTCGATCACTTCGCCGTCTTCTACCTGTTCGACCCCGAGGGGCGGCCGGTGGCCTTCCTGCCGCACGGCGAGGAAGCGGCGGCGGTGCTGCGGATGCTGGACAGCCATGTCCGATAGGCCGTTCTGGGAAACCATTCCGCTCGACCGGATGAACCGGACGCAGTGGGAAAGCCTGTGCGACGGCTGTGGCAAATGCTGCGTCCACAAGCTGGAGGATGACGAGACCGGCGAGATGTTCGCCACCAATGTCGCCTGCCGGCTGCTCGACGTGCGCACCGCGCGCTGCGCCGATTATCCCAACCGCCGCGCCCATGTGCCCGAATGCGTGCGGCTGACCCCGGCCAAGCTGGCAACGATCGAATGGCTGCCGTCCAGCTGCGCCTATGTGCGGGTGGCGCGCGGCCAGGGTCTGGCCGACTGGCATCCGCTGGTCTCCGGCGACCCCGATTCGGTGCGCAAGGCCGGCATCTCGGTGGCCGGAAAGGTGATCTCCGAGGACCATGCCGGCGAGTTGGAGCACCATATCATCGACGAGCCGCTATGAGCGGGCCCCAATGAGATTATTCGCCCGCCTGCCCGACAGCGTCGAGGTGGGAGGACGGCAATTGCCGCTGGTGGCGACGCGCTACCGGGCGGCGCGGGGCATCAGGCTCAAGCCCTGCGCGATCACCTCCAGCCTGAAGCTCAGCCTGCCGGCGCGCGGCGGGGTGCGCGAGGCGCTCGACCTGATCGAACGGCATCGCGGCTGGCTGGAGGCGCAGGTGGCGCGCTGGCCGGCGCCCCTGCCCTTCGCGCCAGGCGCCGAAATTCCGTTCGACGGCCGGACCTTGCTGATCGACTGGGACGCGGCGCGGCCGCTGCGCCCGGTGCTGGACGGCGACCGGCTGCGTCTCGGCGGGCCGCTGGTGGGGGTGCGGGACCGAACCCGGCGGTTCCTGCTGGCGCAAGCGCGGGCGGCGCTGGTGCCGGCGACGCAGGAGGAGGCCGCAAAGCTGGACCGAAAGGTGGCGCGGATTGCGCTGAATGATCCGGTGGGGCGCTGGGGGAGCTGCAACCAGCGCCAGGGCAGCATCAACTACAGCTGGCGGCTGATCCTGATGCCGGCCTGGGTGCGCCGCGCCATCGTCGTGCACGAGGTGGCGCATCTGGTCCACGCCAATCATGGGCCGGATTTCTGGCGGCTGGTGGCCGAGATGGACGGACGGGCCGGGGAAAGCCGGCGCTGGCTGGCGCGTTTCGGGCGCGAAATGCACGCGGTGGGGGCCGAAACGGGCCGGATCTGACCCGTTTCAGGCCAGAATCTCACTCAAGAATCGAGCAGGCGCCGGCCTCGGCATCGGGGCTGTTGGCGCGCATCAGCCGGAACAGCTCGCGGCCCAGCCCCATCGCCTGGTCCGGCGGCGTCGCCGGCCGGCGGCTGGCGAGATCGGCGTCGGTGGTCAGCGTGCCGGCATGCGCATCGAGGTGGAGGATGTCGCCATCGACCAGCCGCGACAGCGGCCCCTCGGCATGGGCTTCCGGCACGCAGTGGATGGCCGCCGGCACTTTGCCCGAGGCGCCGGACATGCGGCCATCGGTGACCAGCGCCACCCGGTGGCCGCGGTCCTGGAGCAGGCCCAATGTCGGGGTGAGCTTGTGCAGCTCCGGCATGCCGTTGGCGCGCGGGCCCTGGAAGCGGACGACGACGATGACATCGCGGTCGAGCAGACCGTCCTTGAACGCCTTGAGCACCGCGTCCTGGTCATCGACGACAAAGGCCGGGGCGGTGATCACCCAGCGGTCCGCGGGGATAGCGCTGGTCTTGATGATGGCGCGGCCGAGGTTGCCGGTGAGCAGCCGCAGCCCGCCTTCGGCCAGGAACGGGGCGCTGACGGGCGCGAGCACGCTCGGGTCCCGGCTGGGGCCGGGGGCCGCCCAGTCGGAGAACGGACCGGCGATGGTGGCGATATCGGCATGGGCGAGGCCGGCGCCGAGCAGCTCGGCGATGATGAAGCCCATGCCGCCGGCGGTGTGGAAGGCGTTCACATCGGCGCTGCCGCCCGGGTAGACATGGGCGAGCAGCGGCACGACGCGGGAGAGGTCGTCGAAATCCTGCCAGTCGATGAGGATGCCGGCGGCGCGGGCGATGGCGGGCAGATGGATGGCGTGGTTGGTGCTGCCGCCGGTGGCGAGCAGGCCGACAATGGCGTTGACGATGCTGCGCTCGTCGAGAATGCGGCCCAGCGCCTTGGCCGGATCGCCGGTGTTGGCGACCAGCTGGTGGACGGCGGCGCGGGTGAAGGCATTGCGCTCGGGCGTGCCGGGATTGACGAAGCTGGAGCCCGGAAGCTGGAGGCCCATCATTTCGAGGAACATCTGGTTGGAGTTGGCGGTGCCATAGAAGGTGCAGGTGCCGGGCGAATGATAGGAGGCGGCCTCGGCATCGAGCAGCTCGGCAACGTCTGCCTTGCCATCGGCATAGCGCTGGCGGACCGCCGCCTTCTCCTTGTTGGGCAGGCCCGAGGGCATTGGCCCGCCCGGGATGAACAGCGACGGCAGATGGCCGAAGCGCAATGCGGCGATCAGCAGGCCGGGCACGATCTTGTCGCAGATGCCGAGCAGGGCGGCGCCCTCGAACATCGCATGGCTGAGCGCCACGCTGGTGGCAAGCGCGATGGTATCGCGGCTGAGCAGCGACAGCTCCATGCCCGACTGGCCCTGGGTGACGCCATCGCACATCGCCGGCACGCCGCCGGCGACCTGGGCGGTGCCGCCGGCCTCGCGGGCGAACAGCTTGATCTGCTCGGGGTAACGGCCATAGGGCTGATGGGCCGAGAGCATGTCGTTATAGGCGGTGACGATGCCGATATTGGGCGCGATGCCGGCGCGGATGGCGGGCTTGTCCTCGAGCGCGGCGGCGAAGCCATGGGCGAGGTTGCCGCAACTGAGGCGGCCGCGGCGCAGGCCCTTGTCGGCTTCATGGTCGATCAGCGCCAGATACTCCCCCCGCGAGCGCGCCGAGCGCTGCCTGATGCGTTCGGTGACGGCTTCGATGGCGGGATGGGGCATGACCTTACTCCTGACCTCTCACGAGGTGATGGCTTCCTTGGGATAGGTACCCCAGAGATGGCTACGCAGGATGAACCCGGAGCGGCCGCCGACGGCGACGCGGCACCAGATGTCCTCGCACAGGGTGATGGTGACGACGGTGCCGGGCTCGATCCGCCAGGCGATGCGGGCCTGCATGTCCGGCGCCGTATAGAGCAGACGCGGGGTGGCATCGCCGGGATCGGTGATGACGCCGGTGCGGATGCCGGTGAGCAGCGACTTGTTCATCCAGCCGATGGTGCCCTCGGGATCGCGGACCTGGCGCCAGATGCCATATTCCCGCAGCACTTCCAGTGGCAGGCCGCGGCGGCGATACTCCCAGAGGATCGGGAAACGCCGGTCGTCGGGGCCGGAGCGCAGCATCGCCTTGCCGGCCTTCAGCGAGACGAAGCGGGGGACTGGCAGCGTCGTGGTGCCATCGGCGCGCTCGGTGGGGGCGGCCGCGAGCGGGGTGGCGGCGAAGGCGATCAAAATAGCGGCCAGAAGGCGGGCGGAAGACATCCCCCTGTCTTGACGCACCGGCGGCCGGCGGGCAAGCCTTGGCCATGGCTCCTGCATCAAGACCCCGCCCAAAGGTGATCGTTACGCGACGGCTGCCCCAGCCGGTGGAGACACGGATGGCGGAACTGTTCGATGTCGAGCTCAACCTCGACGACACGCCGATGAACCAGGCGGCGCTGGCCGATGCGGCGGCGCGCTGCGAGGTGCTGGTGCCGACGGTGACCGACGAGATCGACGCCGAGGTGCTGAATGCGGCGGCGGCCGGCGGGCGGCTGAAGCTGATGGCCAATTTCGGGGTGGGCGTCGACCATATCGACCTGGCGGCGGCGCGGGCGGCGCGGGTAGCGGTGACCAACACGCCGGGCGTGCTCACCGACGATACCGCCGATTTGGTGATGGCGCTGATCCTGTCGGTGCCGCGCCGACTGGGGGCGGGCGAGAAGCTGGTGCGCGCCGGGCAATGGCAGGGCTGGGCGCCGACCGGCATGCTCGGCCACCGGATCACCGGCAAAAGGCTGGGGATCATCGGCATGGGCCGGATCGGCCGGGCGGTGGCGACACGGGCGCGGGCCTTCGGGCTGACCGTGCATTACCACAACCGCCACCGGCTGCGCGCCGAGGTGGAGGGCGAGTTGGAGGCGACCTGGTGGGAGAACCTCGACGCCATGCTGGCGCGGGTCGACTTCATCACCATCAACTGCCCGCATACGCCGGAGACCCATCATCTGATCGATGCGCGACGGTTCAAGCTGATGCAGCGCCAAGCCTATATCATCAACGCGGCGCGCGGCGAGATCATCGACGAGGCGGCGCTGTGCGAGGCGCTGGAAAAGGGCGAGATCGCCGGCGCCGGGCTCGACGTGTTCGAGCGAGAGCCCGAGGTCGACGCCCGACTGCTCGAGCTGCCCGGCGTGGTGCTGCTGCCGCACATGGGCTCGGCGACCTTCGAGGGGCGGCAGGCGATGGGCGAGAAGGTGATCGCCAATATCCGGGTCTGGGCGGATGGGCATCGGCCGCCGGATCTGGTGCTGGAGGAATGGGTCTAGCGCGGCGCAGCCGGGAGCAGGCGCAGCGATCTGTCTCGGGCACGCCAGCCCGGAAGGCCCGCGTCGGCGCCCGCTCGCTGCAATATTGTTGCACAACGGGGCTCTCTCGAACGAGCTGGCCCTCGATACAGTTGGATGCTGAACACATGTGTTACAATGCTCGGCAGCGAGGTGATGGGTCTGGCATAGCCGCGCCGGCGCGCAGGCTGGCCCAGATGGGGCGGGTTGCGTCATGACCGGCCGTGCTGACCAGCCGCATGTCGCCATGCCGGTCACGCGCTGGATGGAGCGACTGCCGCTGGCGCGGGGGCGTTTCGTCGTCGGGTCGTTGACCACCCTTGCCATCGTTGGCCTCGCATGGCTGCTGCGCGTGGTGGCAGATCCCTTTCTTCCGCCCGGATTTCCTTACGTCACCTTCTTTCCGGCTGTGATCGTGACGTCATTCCTGTTCGGCGTGCGTCTGGGCGGTGTGTCTGCGTTGCTGTGCGGGCTGATTGCCTGGTATTTCTACATCAATCCGGTGAACAGTTTCGCGCTGCCCTATGGGGCGCAGGCGGCGCTCGCCTTTTACGTGTTCGTTGTGGCGACCGATCTGGCCCTTGTGCACTGGATGCAGAATGCCAACCGGCTGCTGATCAACGAGCGTGAAGTGAATCGGCAACTGGCCGATTCGAAAGAGCAGATGGTGCGCGAGCTCGAGCATCGCATCACGGAACGCAATAAGGCCGCAGACGCCCTGCTGGAAAGCGAAGTGCAGACGCATCTGGCCACCCAGACGGCGGGAATCGGGCTCTGGCAATGGAATGTCAGGACTGGCCAGATCCGCTGGGACAGGACGATGTTCGAACTCTACGGCATGGTGCCGACCGCTGATGGATTGGTGCCGTACAGCGACTATATCGGCAGCGTGCATCCCGACGACGCCGCGGCTCAGGATGCGATACTGCAGGACACCGTGGCCAGATCCGGCAGCAGCCAGCGCGAATTCCGCATTCAGCGACGCGACGACGGCCGCGTTCGCCATCTTCGCGCCGTGGAAGCAGCGCGCGCGGGCACCGATGGCAAGACGGAATGGGTGGTCGGCACCAACCTCGACATCTCCGAGCAACGCGACCGGGAGGCGCATGTCCAGCTGCTGATGGGCGAAATCAACCACCGGGCCAAGAACATGCTCGGCGTGGTGATGGCGGTGGCGCACCAGACCAGCGGGACCGACCATGCCGAATTCATGCTGCGTTTTTCGGCCCGAATCCAGTCACTGGCCGCCGGGCAGGACCTGCTCGTCGACAGCCAGTGGAAGGGTGTGGAGCTCGAAATGCTGGCACGCGCCCAGCTCGATCATTTCAAGGACCTGATCGGGGATCGGATCACGCTTTCCGGGTGCCCTGCGCTCTTGTCTCCGTCTGCCGTGCAGGCCATTGGCATGGCGCTCCACGAACTCGCCACCAACGCGAGCAAATATGGTGCGCTATCGAACGACCAGGGCCGCGTCGCCATTGCCTGGCACCATGTCCCCGCTTCCCGTCGCTTCGTCATCACGTGGCACGAGACCGGCGGCCCGCCTGTGATCCCGCCGACGCGGCGCGGATTCGGTTCGATCGTAACCGGCAAGATGGTCCGGATGAGTCTGGACGGCGATGTCAGTGCCGACTATGCGCCGTCTGGGTTTTCCTGGCGGCTGGAGTGCCCGTCGGACAAAATCATCGACGACAGGATTTCGCCCGGCCTCGAACACGAAAGCGGATCATGAAAGCGCGCATTCTGCTGGTGGAGGACGAACCGCTGCTGGCCCTGCAGGTCGAGGATGCGCTGGAACATGGGGGGTTCGAGGTCATCGGCCTGTGCCAAACCGTGGCGCAGGCGCTCGACATGCTGGCCACGGCCGATTGCTGTGACGCTGCGGTCCTTGACGCCAATCTGAGGAACGAGAGCGCGCTGCCGGTGGCCGAAGCGTTGACGGCGCTCGGGATTCCGTTCGTCGTGACCACGGGTTATGACCGGCGCCAGTTGCAGGGCGCACTGGCGGCGGCGCCGATCCTATCGAAGCCGCTGCGCACCGACGATCTGATCACCCAGCTCGGACAGTTGCTGGCCTGAGTCCCTGCGGCGGTCAGGCCCCCGTCAAAATCCTGTCCACCAGCTGCTTGACCGTCGGCACGAAGCCGTTCGAATAAAAGGGGTCACTGGCGAACCGATAGGCCGAATGGCCACCGAACATCAGATTCTGGTCCGGATCGCCGCCATGGACGATGTCCTGCAATGTCTTTTGGATGCAGAAGCTGCGCGGATCGGCGAGGCGGCCGGTGGTGTTGGTATCGGTGTCGGCCCAGCTCGAAAAGGCGCACTGCGACAGGCAGCCCATGCAGTCGGCCTGGTCCTTGCGGATCTCGGTCTTTTCTGCGGGCCCGACGAATACCAGCGTATTGTCCGGGGTCTTCAGGGCCTCGGTGAAGCCGGCACCATGCCAGGCGCGGGCGCGGAGCAGGTCGTCGCGCGTGACATAATAATTTTTCCGGCCGACGCCGACATCCAGCAGGAATTGATGGTCGCCAGTGGCGGTGGTGGAAAAGGCAATCTGGCGCTCGGAGCGGCCTTCGAGGCCGATCAGGAACGGGTTGCGCACAGCGCTCGAATAGAAGCCGGTGGGCGAGAATTTATGCAGGGAAATGTCGCCGGCCTCGAGCGTCATCAGCCGGGCCTTCCAGCTTTCCGGAATCGGGCTTTCCTGGGTCAGCAGAGGCCGGGTGCCGAACTGGAAGACGATGGTGCCGAGCTCGGGGTTGTCGAGCCAGTTGGTCCATTCGTCGAGGCGCCAGACACCGCCGGCCATGATGATCGGCACGCTGTCGGCGATGCCGCCTTCGCGCATGGTGGCGCGCAGCTCAGCGACGCGGGGATAGGGGTCCTGCGGCGCGCGCGGGTCTTCGGCATTGGACAGGCCGTTGTGGCCGCCGGCCAGCCAGGGGTCTTCATAGACGACGGCGCCGAGCCATTCGGCCGACTTGGAATAGGCGCGCTTCCATAGCGCCCGGAAGGCCCGGGCGCTGCTGATGATCGGGTAATAATGGACGCCGTAATGGGCGGCGATCTCCGATAGCTTGTAGGGCATGCCGGCGCCGCAGGTGACGCCGTTGACCATGCCCTTGGTGCGTTCGAGCACGCCGTGGAGGACGCGCTGGGCGCCGCCCATTTCCCACAGTACGTTGATGTTGATGGCGCCGATGCCGCGCGACAGCTGGGCCTCGGCCATTTCATAGGCGCGGCTGACCTGCTGCACGGCGCCTTCGATGGCGTATTCTAGCAGTTCCTCATGGCGTTCCCGCCGGGTGAGGGCGTGGTAGACCTGGGGGATGATGCGGCCGGTGGGATCATAGCTGTCGGCGTTGACGGCCGAAATGGTGCCGACGCCGCCGGCCATCGCCCAGGCGCCCGAGGACAGGTGATTGGTGGCGGCCACGCCCTTGCCGCCTTCGACGAGTGGCCAGACTTCCCGGCCGCCCATGGCGATCTTGCTGATGCCTTTGAGGATTGTCATCCCTGCCCTTCCGATATCGTCGCCCTCATGCGGAGAACGGGGCCGATATGCAAGAGGGGCGGCAAGGACGCAGCGGCGATCAGGCCGCGACGATCGACAGGGACCGCGGCTCGTGATTGCTCGAAAGCCATTCCGCCGGCGGATCGACCTCGTCGGAGATGATATGGAAGCGGGTCAGCGTCGGCTCGCCGAAGGCCGTCGATAGAGCGACATCGGCGGCATCGCGGCCGACACCCATCAATACCCGGCCATGGCGCGGCTTGACGTGGCGGGCGTCGACATCCCACCAGCGCCCCGCCATCCAGATCTGCGCCCAGCCCGAAAAATCCTGCGGGCCGGGGACGCGCGGCCAGCGAATATCGCCGAGCCAGCCGGTCGCATAGCGCGCCGGGATGTTGATGGCGCGCAGCAGGGTGATGGCGAGATGGGCGAAATCGCGGCAGACGGCGAGCTGCTCCTGATGGGCATCCACGGCGCTGCGGTCGGGCCGGGCCAGTTTGTAATCAAAGCGCAGATGCTGGTGGACATAGGCAAGGACAGCCTCGACCTGCGTCCAGCCGGGGGTGAGATGGCCGAACTTTTCCCAGGCAAGGTTCGACAGCTTGTCGACCTCGCAGTAGCGGCTGGGAAGCAGGAACAGCAGGACATCGTCCGGCATCTCCGAAATCGGCGAGGCGGCGAGGCCGACGGGCTGGCTTTCGGCCTGGTCATCGGCGGTGACGATGAAGTCACAGGCGAAGCGGACGTCGCCGGCGGGGACGGTGACACGGTGGCAGAGATTGCCATAGCTATCGAGATACGGGCGCATCACCAACGGCGGCGACACGGTCATCCGGTTGTCGGTCACGAGGCGGTGGTTCTGGCTGGGGTGCAGGCTGAGCATCATCAGCATGTCGGTCTGGACCGGGCAATTATAGACAATATCGAAGCCGACGCGAAGCTGCATGGGACCGCCTTCTAGGTGTAACCTGGATGTAACCATGAAGAGGGCAGCATGTTCAATGACGCATTGCAGCATGGATGAAAAAAGGGGGCCGTCCTTGCGGACAGCCCCCCTTGTTGGCTTCGGTGGAACCGATCAGTCCTTGCCGCCGGTCAGGAAGTCCGGAAGGCTGCCGCCCTCTTCGGCCTCGGCGCGCGGAGCGCGCTCGGGGCGGGGACCGCGGTCGTCACGGCTGCCGGCATCACGGCTGCCGGCATCGCGACGGGGACCGCGGTCATCACGACCCCGGCCGCCGTCACGGCCGCCGCCGCCCCGTTCACCACCACGCTCGCCATCACGGCGGGGGCCGCGATCTGAGCGCGGGCCGCGATCGTCGCCGCCTTCACGCGGGGGACGGGTATCGGGCAGTTCCTCGCCGGTGTCCTGGTCGACGATGCGCATCGACAGGCGAACCTTGCCGCGATCGTCGATGCCGAGCACCTTGACCTTGACCTGCTGGCCTTCGCTGAGCACGTCCTTGACCACGGCCACACGCTCGTTCTTGATTTCCGAGATGTGGACGAGACCGTCACGCGCACCCATGAAGTTCACGAAGGCACCGAAGTCGACCATCGAGACGACCTTGCCGGTGTAGATCTTGCCGACTTCCGGCTCCTCGACGATGCCGAGCACCCAGGCCTTGGCGGCATCGATCTGCGCCGGATCGGACGACGAGATCTTGACGGTGCCGTCGTCCTCGATGTTGACCTTGGCGCCGGTGGTGGCGACGATCTCGCGGATGATCTTGCCGCCGGTGCCGATGACATCCCGGATCTTCGACTTGTCGATCTGGAAGCTCTCGATGCGCGGGGCATGCGCCGACATTTCGGTGCGGGCGCCGGTGAGGGCCTTCGCCATTTCGCCGAGGATATGGGCGCGGCCTTCCTTGGCCTGAGCCAGGGCGACCTTCATGATCTCCTCGGTGATACCGGCGACCTTGATGTCCATCTGGAGCGCGGTGACGCCCTCGGACGTACCGGCGACCTTGAAGTCCATGTCGCCCAGATGATCCTCGTCACCGAGAATGTCCGAGAGGACGGCGAACTTCTTGCCTTCCAGGATCAGGCCCATGGCGATGCCGGCGACCGGGCGGATGAGCGGAACGCCCGCATCCATCATCGCCAGGCTGCCGCCGCAGACGCTGGCCATCGACGAAGAGCCATTGCTCTCGGTGATGTCCGACAGCACGCGGATCGTGTAGGGAAAGTCTTCCTTGGCCGGCAGCATCGGGCGCAGCGCGCGCCAGGCGAGCTTGCCATGGCCGATCTCGCGGCGGCCCGGCGCGCCGAAGCGGCCGACTTCACCGACCGAATAGGGCGGGAAGTTGTAGTGCAGCATGAAGCGCTCATACTTCAGCCCGTCGAGGCCATCGATCATCTGCTCGGAATCGGAGGTGCCGAGCGTGGTGGTGACGATCGCCTGGGTCTCGCCGCGGGTGAACAGCGCCGACCCATGGGTACGCGGCAGCAGGCCGGCCTCGGCGACGATCGGACGGATCGTCTTCGTGTCGCGGCCGTCAATGCGGCTGCCGTCCTTGAGGATGGCGCCGCGAACGATCTCGGCCTCCAGCTTCTTGAACAGCTTGCCGGCCTTCTGCTGGGTGGTGCTGTCGGCATCGGCGAACAGCGGCTTCAGCTTGGCCTTGGCCTCGGTCAGCGCGGCCTGGCGATCCGACTTGAGGCGGATCTTGTAGGCGGCGGTGATGTCCTTGCCGACGGCCTTCTTGACCTTGGCGAGCAGGTCGCTGTCGTCCGAGATCTTGAGCTCCCAGGGGTCCTTGGCGGCCTTTTCGGCGAGATCGATGATCGCCTTGATCACCGGCTGGATGCCGCGATGGGCAAACATGACGGCGCCGAGCATCTCGTCTTCCGAAAGCTCCTTGGCTTCGGATTCGACCATCATCACGGCGTCATAGGTGCCGGCGACGACGAGATCGAGACGACCTTCGGCGAGCTGCGCCTTGGTGGGGTTGAGCTGATACTCGCCGTCGTGGAAGCCGACGCGGGCGGCCGCGATCGGGCCCATGAACGGCAGGCCGGAGATGGTCAGCGCGGCGGACGCGGCGACCATTGCCACCATGTCGGCCTCGTTCTCGCCGTCATAGCTCAGCACCTGGGCAATGACGTTGATCTCGTTGAAGAAGCCCTCCGGGAACAGCGGGCGGATCGGGCGATCGATGAGGCGCGAGGTCAGCGTCTCATGCTCGGTGGCGCCGCGCTCGCGCTTGAAGAAGCCGCCGGGGATGCGGCCGGCTGCCGAGAATTTTTCCTGGTAATGGACGGTGAGCGGGAAGAAATCCTGCCCGTCCTTGACCGACTTGGCGGCGGTGACGGCGCAGAGCACGACGGTCTCGCCATAGGTGGCGAGGACGGCGCCGTCAGCCTGACGGGCGATCTTGCCGGTTTCGAGCTTGAGCGTACGACCGCCCCATTCGATTTCAGTGGTATGAACTTCAAACATATGTGTCTTTCTGTCAGCCCAAGGCCCTATTGCCATGGGCGGCCTGTTGGCGCCGCCTGAGCGGCGCGGGACCGGTGCCGACGCCCTTCGTCGGCCTGCCGGATAAACGAACGGCCCCGCGAAGGGGCCGTCCGGGGTCAGGCTTACTTGCGCAGGCCCAATTTGGTGATGAGGGCGGTGTATCGTTCCTGATCGATCTTCTTCAGATAATCGAGAAGCGAGCGCCGCTTGTTGACGAGGACCAGAAGACCGCGCCGGCTGTGATTGTCCTTGGCATGGGTCTTGAAATGGTCGGTGAGATTGGCGATCCGCTCGGTGAGGATGGCGACCTGGACTTCCGGGGACCCGGTGTCGGTGGCGCCACGGGCGTTCGACTTGATGACTTCGGCCTTGCGTTCTGCTGCAATCGACATCGGGATACTCCTTATTCCAGATTGAACCCGCGCAGGACCCGGACCTGGTTCTGGTCGATCTCGACAAGCGCCACGGGAACAGGGCCGAGGCAGGCGAGATAGGTGCCGGGGGAGGCGGGGTGTCCCGTCAGGAGGCGCCCTTGTCGGAGCGCCGCCGCCTGATCGGGATCGATTGCAAGGGCCGGGATGTCGTCCAGCCCTGCCATCAGTGGCAGGATGACCTGTTCTGGACCGGGGTCCTGCACCAAAGCGGCCAGATTGTCCAGCGATATCGCCTGGTCGAGCCCGAACGGGCCGGCCCTTGTGCGGCGCAGCATGGTGACATGGCCGACCGTGCCGAGCGCCCGCGCCATGTCCCGCGCCAGGCTGCGGATATAGGTGCCCTTGGAGACGCGCGCAGACAGGGTGGCACTGTCCGCCGTCGTCTCGATCAGCGCCAGATCGTGGATCGTAACATGGCGGGTGGCAAGCTGCACATCCTCGCCGGCCCGCGCGCGAACATAGGCACGGACGCCGTCCACCTTCAGCGCCGAATAGGCCGGCGGCACCTGGTCGATGGGGCCGGTGAAGCGCGGCAGCAAGGCGGCGATGTCGGCCGGCGCCGGGCGATGGTCGGAGGTGACGATGACCTCGCCCTCGGCGTCCTCGGTGCTGGTGGCGGTGCCCCACTGCACCGTGAAATCATAGCCCTTGGTCGCATCGAGCATCCGCCCGGCGAGCTTGGTCGCCTCGCCGAGCGCGATCGGCAGCACGCCGGTGGCCAGCGGATCGAGCGTGCCGCCATGGCCGATCTTGGGGCGGGGATAGCCAGCGGCGCGCAGGATGCGCTTGACTGCCGCCACGCCCTGAGCGCTCGACAAGCCGATCGGCTTGTCGAGGATGATCCAGCCATGCAGGCTCACATCAGCGCCTTGATCGCGTCCGATTCCTCGCCCGGCAGCAGGCCGAAGACGACGGTATCGCGGACATGGCCGGTCCATATCCGCTGGTTGTGGCGCAGCACGCCCTCGCGCCGGGCGCCGAGCTTGAGTACGGCGGCCTGGCTGCGGGCGTTGCGCGCGTCGACATCGAAATGGATGCGCACCACCCCGCAGGCGCGGGCATGGCCGATCATCAGCGCCTTCAGCGCGAGGTTGAAGCCGCCGCCGCGCACGGCGGGATCGATGAAGGTGAAGCCGATGGCGACGCTGCGGCTCGGCTCGTCCCAGGCATACCAGCTGGTGCAGCCGACCATGGCCGCGCCGTCGAAGATCGCATAGGCGCGGTAGGCGCCAGCGGTCAGCACGGCCAGGCCGTGTTCGAACTGGTCGCCGTGGAGCGAGGCGGAGAACACCTCCCAGCCGTCGGTGTCACGAGCGCTGGCGGCACGCAGGGCGTCGGCATGGCGGGACGTATTGAAGGGCTCTAGGCGGACGCGGGCGCCCGACAGCGGCACATGCAGCGCCTCAATCAGCGTCGTCATGATCCTCCGCGGGCGGTGCGGGCTCGGGCGGGATCAGGTCGCGGGCGATGCTGGGGCGCTTGAGCACGGCATCGATGCGGGCGCCGGCGTCGAAGCTTTCGTCGGGGCGGAAGCGCAGGTCGGGCGTGTATTTGGTGGCGAGGCGGCGGGCGACCTCGCCGCGCAGGAATTTTGCATGGGAGGCGAGCGCCTTGACGATCGCCTGGTCGTCGTTATTGGCGAGCGCCTTGACGAACACCGTGGCGTGGCGGAGATCGGGAGACATCCGCACCTCGGAGACGCTGACCAGGCTGCGGGCGATCAACTCGTCGCGCAGGTCGCCGCGGCCGATGACTTCGGCCAGCGCATGGCGGACCTGCTCGCCGATGCGGAGCAGGCGGACCGAGCGGCCCTGGGCGTCGGGGGTGGAACGCGCCATCAGCGGGCGCCCTCAAAGGCCTTGAGCCATTCGAGCGTGGTGGCGGTCAGCTTGATCCGGTGATCGCTGAAGCTGTGGTCGGTCGGCCAGTCATGGACCGTCACCGACGCGGCGCCGGCCTGGCGCATGGTGGCGGCGAGCGCATTATTGTCGGCGGCGAAGACCTTGAGGCTGCTCATGATCAGCACCGGGCGGGTGGCCAGCGCGGCGGCGTGGGTGGCGAGATCGAAGGCCTTGGCGTTGGCGGTATTTTCGGCGGCCAGTGCCTGCGGGCTGGTGCCGGCGAGCGGCGGCATCGCATAGGCATAGCGCTGGGTCAGCACCTCGGCGCTGGCCTCGCGGCCGGCGATGCCGGGGTTCCAGGCGTCCATCAGGATCAGGCCCTTGACCTGCGGGCGGGCAGCGGTGGTCTGCGCGGCGACGAAGCCGCCCATGCTGTGGCCGCCGACGACGACCCGGGCCGGATCGAGCCGGAAGCGGGCGACCTGCGCCGGCGCCAGCAGCCAGTCGAGCACCGCCTGGCCGTCCTCCACCGTATGGCCGAAGCTGAACGCGCCGGGGCTGCCCCAGGAGCCGCGATAATGGAAGGTGGCGACGGCCCAGCCCTGACGACGGGCGGCCTGGCCGAGATCGAGGTTCAGCTCATGGCCGGGAAAGCCATGGGCGAGCAGCAGCAGCGGATGCGGCCCGGCACCCGACGGCAGCAGGATCGAGCCGATCAGCGTCTGACCGTGGCTGGGGATGGCGAGGTCCGACCGGCCGGCCGGATGCGTCGCATCCGGGGCCGGGTCGGCGTAGAGCGCTGCCGGCCCGCCCTGCGCCCAGGCCGGGACGGCCAGGAGCAGGGCGAGGCTGGTCAACAGGGCGCGCATCGGGCGTTTCCTCTGGTCAGAGCGTGCGTTCGCGGCTCTCGACCTCATAGGTTTCGATGACATCGCCGGCCTTGACGTCCGAGCTGTCGGCCAGGGTGATGCCGCATTCGAGGCCGACCTTGACCTCGGCGACATCGTCCTTGAACCGCCGCAGCGTGGCGATGTAGCCGGTGTAGATGATGACATCGTCGCGCATGACGCGGGCCCGGAGCGCCTTCTTGATGAAGCCCTCGGTGACGCGGATGCCGGCGGCCTTGCCGGTCTTGCCGGCCTGGAACACGTCCAGCACCTGGGCGCGGCCCACCACCGTCTCGTGCATCTCGGGGCCGAGCTGGCCGGCCATGGCCGCCTTCACCTCGTCGACGAGATCATAGATGACGTCATAATATTTGAGCGCCACGCCGTCCCGCTGGGCGGCTTCCCGTGCCTTGGCATTGGCGCGGACGTTGAAGCCGATGATCGGGGCGCCGCTGGCCCTGGCCAGCGTCACATCCGACTCGGTGATGCCGCCAACGGTGGCGAGCAGCACCTTGGCGCGGATCAGGTCCGTGCTGATCTTGTTGACGGCACCGGCGATGGCTTCGGCCGAGCCTTGCGTATCCGCCTTGATGACCAGCGGATATTCGGCGACCTTGGCGGCACGCAGCACCGAGAACATGGTTTCGAGGTTCGCCGGCTCCTGCGCGGTGCGCTTGGCGTTGGCGAGGCCGGCACGATAGTCGGCGACCTCCCGGGCACGGGCCTCGGATTCGACGACGGCGACCGGATCGCCGGCCAGCGGCACGCCGGTCATGCCGAGTACCTCAACCGGGGTGGCCGGCAGCGCGGTCTTTACCTGCTTGCCCGAATCGTCGGTCATGGCGCGGACCTTGCCCCATTGCTGGCCCATGACGATAATGTCGCCCTGCTTCAGCGTGCCGCGACGGACCAGCACCGTGGCCAGCGCGCCCTTACCCTTGTCGAGCTTGGCTTCGATGACATTGCCCTCGGCGGCACGGTCCGGATTGGCCTTCAGCTCCATGACTTCGGCCTGGATCAGGATCTTCTCGATCAGCTCATCGAGATTGGTCTTGGCGACGGCCGAGACCTCGACGTCCTGCACATCGCCGCCCATCTCCTCGACCTGCACATCGTGCTGGAGCAGATCCGTGCGGATCTTGGCGGCGTTGGCGCCGGTCTTGTCCATCTTGTTGATGGCGACGATCATCGGCACGCGGGCGGCCTTGACGTGCTGGATGGCCTCGATGGTCTGCGGCATGATGCCGTCATCCCAGGCAACGACCAGCACGACGATGTCGGTGACCGAGGCGCCGCGGGCACGCATGGCGGTGAACGCCTCATGGCCCGGCGTATCGAGGAAGGTGATCTTTTCGCCACCCTTGGTGGTGATCTGATAGGCGCCGATATGCTGGGTGATGCCACCGGCCTCGCCCTTGACGACGCTGGTGCCACGCAGCGCATCGAGCAGGCTGGTCTTGCCGTGGTCGACATGGCCCATGATGGTGACGACCGGCGGCCGCGGCAGCAGATGATCGTCGATGTCGGCAGCGCCAACCATGCCGATCTCGACGTCCGAATCGGAGACGCGGATGATGCGGTGGCCGAATTCGGTCAGCACCAGCTCGGCGGTATCCTGGTCGATCTCTTCATGCGCGGCCGTGGGCACGCCGAGGCGGGCGAGCAGGCGGACGACATTGTTGGTGCGCTCGGCCATGCGGTTGGCGAGTTCCTGCACGGTGATGCTGTCCGGTACGGTGACTTCGCGGACCTGCTTGGCCTGGCTGCCGAGGCGACCACGCTCCTTTTCGCGGGCGCGGCGCAGCGCCGCAAGGCTGCGAACACGGGTCGAGTCTTCCGATTCGAGCGCGCGGGTGACGGTGAGCTTGCCGGACTGGCGGCGATCGTCGTTGCCGCGCAGCTTGCCGCCCGGCTTGGGGGCATCGGGCTTGCGGCCGGGGATGGCGCGAACGCGCATGCCATCCTCGTCCTCGATGTCGACGACCGGGATGACGGGGACATCGGGCTCGGTGGCGATTCGCATCGCCTCCTCTTCCTCGCGGGCCCGCTTTTCCTCGAGACGGATACGCTCGGCCTCGGCCTCGGCGGCGCGCTGGGCCTCTTCGCGGATGCGGCCTTCCTCGAGCAGGCGCAGGCGCTCTTCATCGGCCTGGCGCATCAGCGCGGCGGCACGCTCCTGCGGGGTGAGATTGTCGCGCGGCGCCGGACGACGCTGCTGCGGCGGCGCCGGGCGCTGAGGGGCGCGGGGGGGCGATGCTGGCGTGGCGGCCGGAGCCGCGGCAACCGGGGCCGGAGCAGCCGGCGCCGCGACGGGGGCCGGAGCCGGGGTGGGCTCGGCTTCCTTGGCCGGCGCTTCGGTGGCGGGCTGGCGGGGCGGCAACGGGGCACGCTCGACCGGGCGGAACATCACCGGCGGCGGCACCGGACGGGCCGGGGCGGCAGGCGCTGCCACCGGAGCCGGGGCAGCGGCGGGCGCCGGCGCAGGAGCCGGGGCGGCGACGGGCGCCGCGGCCACAGGCTGAGGGGCCACAGGCTGGGGGGCCACAGGCTGGGCGGCCGCGGGCGGCGGCGCCGGGGTGGCGGCGGCGGGCGCAGGCGCGGGCGCCGGGGCGGGATCGCCCGGGCGGTGGAGGACGCGCTGGCGCTTGACCTCGACGACCACCTGCTTGGTGCGGCCGTGGCTGAACTGCTGCTTGACCTTGCCGACCTCGACGGCCTTGTTCAGGCCGAGGGGGGCACGCATGCCGAGCTTG
>NZ_JBIMKZ010000018.1:0-45175 GCF_051860865.1 Polymorphobacter sp.
GCCATTCCGGACGGACGGACAATGGCCGGCGCGGGCGCTTCCAACCCGGCCAGCGCCGCCAGCCGCGCACTGGCGGCGGCAATTCCCGCCTGCCGTGCCCGCGCTCGGACCCAGCCGCCCAGCGCTTCGGTGGCCGCGGCGGCAGCGAGCGCAGCCAGCGCGGCGCGCGGTGCGGTCGTGCCCCACATCCGGGCCAGCACGAGCATGGCGGCGGCCAGCAGCGGGCCGGCCGCAATCAACAGGCCGGCGACCAATGCCTCACCGCGCGCCATCCGGCGGCGCGCCTGGTCCATGGTCCGCGCCTGTTCGCCGAGCGCGGCGGATACCCGGTCGGCCAGGCCGTAGACGGCGATCTCGGCGCTGGCGGCGAGCTGGTCGGCAACCGCCGCCTTGAGCCGGCTGGCACGTTCGCCGGCCTCGGCGGCAGCGGCATCGACGCGGCGGGCCGACAGCCAGCGCGCCATCGGCAGCAGCGCCGCCAGGCCGAGCGCCAGCACCAGCGCCGCGAACGGCCCGGAAAAGGCCGCGAGGCCGACCGCCATGACGCCGCCGGCGATCGCCGCCGGGCGCGCCGGGGTGCGAATGACCTGGTCCTCGAGGACATCGACGTCGCTGGTCAGCCGCGCCGCGCCCTCGCCCGAGGACAGGCCGCTCACATGGCGCGGATCGAGCCCGGCAAGCCGGCCGAACAGGCTGACACGGACCTCGGCCAGCGCGCCGAGCGCCGCCTCATGCGCCAGCAGCCGTTCCAGATAGCGCCCCCCGGTACGCGAGATGGCGGCCAGCCGGATCGCGGCCGAGGGGATCAGATAGTTGAAACTCTGCAACGCCGCGCCGCCGGCTGCCCCCGCCAGCGCCGCGCCGGCGAGAAACCAGCCGGAAAAGCCGAGCAAGGCCACGCCTGAGAGCGCCGCCAGCACCGCCGACAGCGAGGCCCGACGCAGGCCGCGCTTGCGCCGCGCCTGGGCGGCGGCCAGCATTGCCGCGACGTCGGGTGCCATCGGCACCGGCGCGGCCGGCAGTGGCAGGCCGGCGACGGTCATGCCATCACCAATCGGTGCGTGGCCATCGTCGCCAGCTGCTCATCATGCGTAGCGACCAGCACGGCGCGGGTCTTGGCCAACTCGACGATGGTGGCGATGATCGCCATGGCCGTTTCCCGGTCCAGGTCGGCGGTCGGCTCGTCGAGCAGCATCAGCGGCCGGCCCGAGGCCAGCGCCCGGGCCAGTCCGAGGCGACGGCGCTCGCCGCCCGACAGGCCAGAACCCTCGGCATCAAGGCGACCGTGAAGCCCCCGCTTCGTCAGTAGGCCGGTCAGACCAACGGCATGGGCGGCGGCCTCGAGTTCAGCCAGCGGCGCGTCCGGCCGGCCCAGCGCGATATTCTCGGCCAGCGTGCCGGCGAGCACCAATGGCCGTTGCCCCGCCCAGGCCGCAGGCGCCGGCGCCCCGGCATCCCAGCGCAGCGCGCCGGCCGACAGCGGCCGCAGCCCGGCGACGGCGGCGAGCAGGCTCGACTTGCCACAGCCGCTGGGACCGATCACCGCCACCAGCCCGGTAGTCGGCACGTGCAGGGAAAAAGGCCCGAGCACCGCGCCGTTGGGCCAGGCGATCTCCGCCGACTCGATATCGAGGCCGCTAAAGCCGGCGGGTGGTGGCAGGGCCGGGAGCGGCGGCAGCTCCTCGGACAACGCCAGATGCGCGGCCTCGCCGGTCTGCCGGTCATGGTAGGCGGCCGCCAGCCGGCGCATCGGCATGTAAAAGTCCGGCGCCAGCGCCAGCGCAAAGAAGGCGGCGAACAGGGTCAGCGTCTCCGGCACGTCGATCGGCAAGGTGCCCAGCAGGTTGAAGCCGCAATAGACGGCGACCAGCGCCAGCGACAGGCTGGCGAAAAACTCCAGCACGCCGCCGGAGATGAAGGCGATACGGAACAGCGCCAGCGTGCGCTGCGACACCTCGTCGCTGGCGACCGCAAGCTGGCGGGCGACACGGCCCTCGGCACCGAAGCTGCGGATCTCCGGCAGCGCCCGCAGCCGATCGAGGAACAGCCCGTTCAGCTGGCCGATGGCGCCGAGCTGCCGGTCGGCCGCCGCACCGGCCGCCGTGCCGGCGAGAATCATGCCGAAGACGAACGGCACCAGCGTCGCCAGCATGATCGCCGCCGCGATCGGACTGGCCAGCGCCACCACTCCGGCGACGATCAGCGGCGCGATCACCGCGGCCTGGCGCAGGGGCTGGTACCGTGCGGTAAACCCTTCCGTCGCCTCGATAGTATCGACGGCACGGGCGGTGTCCTCGCCTGCCATGCGGCCGCGCATAAAGGCCGTGGCAAACAGTCGCGGCAGCAGCAGCGCGCGAAGCCGGGCCTTCATCCGGTGCGCCGCCGCCATGCCGACATCGGCCGCCATCGCCTGCGCAAACGCCCGCAGCAGGCCGGCCCCGGCCATCGCCGCAACCCCGAGCAGGATCGTCCGCGCCGGCCCGGACCAGCCCGCGACCGCACTGGCCAGCCCGACAGCGAACAGCGCAGCGCCGGCGATGTCGGCCATCCACCAGCCGAGCGCGGCCCGCGAGGCGGCGGTCGACAGGCCCATCGGGCCGGCGTTGCGACGGGTGCGACGACGGCTCACGCGCGGTACCGCTTGGCGGTGGGCTGCGTTGGGTCTATGGCCGGCGCAGTTGCAACAGGTGCCGGGGCGGCATCGTGCCAGGGCCGCCAGACACCCTTATTTGGGTGCGTGATGATTGATTTTGCCGTTGTCGACATGAGCCGTCTGCAGTTCGCGCTGACGGCGATGTACCATTTCCTGTTCGTGCCGCTGACGCTCGGCCTGTCGTTCATGCTGGTCATCATGGAGAGCATCTATGTGATGACCAACAAGGCCGTGTGGCGCGACGCGACGCGCTTCTGGGGGAAGCTGTTCGGCATCAACTTCGTGCTCGGCGTCGCCACCGGGCTGACGATGGAATTCCAGTTCGGCACCAACTGGTCCTATTATTCACACGTCGTCGGTGATGTCTTCGGTGCGCCACTGGCGATCGAAGGACTGATGGCGTTCTTCCTGGAAGCCACATTCGTCGGGCTGATGTTCTTCGGCTGGGACAAGCTGTCCAAGCTGGCGCATCTCGGCGTGACCTTCATGGTGGCTATCGGCTCCAACCTGTCTGCCCTGTGGATCCTGATCGCCAACGGCTGGATGCAGAACCCGGTGGGCAGTCGTTTCAACCCCGAAACGATGCGCATGGAAATCACCTCCATCATGGAAGTGATCATGAACCCGGTTGCCCAGGCGAAATTCGTTCATACCGTTTCTGCCGGCTATGTCACGGGGGCGGTGTTCGTTCTCGGCGTTTCGGCCTGGTTCATCCTCAAGGGCCGGCACCTGGAAGTCGCGCGGCGCAGCTTCGCGGTGGCAGCCTCGTTCGGGCTGGCGGCCTCGCTGTCGGTCGTCGTGCTCGGCGACGAGTCGGGCTATGCACTGACCGACAACCAGAAAATGAAGCTCGCCAGCCTCGAGGCACTGTGGGAGACACACGACGCCCCGGCCGGGCTGACGCTGTTCGGCCTGCCCAGCGTCGCCGATCATCGCACCAACTACGAGGTGCAGGTGCCCTGGGTCCTCGGCATCATCGCCACCCGCAGCTTCGACGGCAAGGTGCTGGGGATCAACGATCTCGTCGACACGGCACGGGTCCGCGTCCAGCGCGGCATCCTCGCCTATGATGCCGTGGAGACGCTGAAGACCGACCCTGCCAATATCGCGGCGCGCGAGCAGTTCGCGCTGCACAGTGCCGACCTCGGCTATGCGCTGCTGCTCAAGCGTTTCGTCTCTGATCCGCGCGCCGCCACCGCCAACCAGATCGATCTCGCCGCACACAGCACCATCCCCAATGTGCCGGTGATGTTCTGGCTGTTCCGCGGCATGGCCGGGCTGGGCTTCCTGTTCATAGGCTTCTTCGGCTATGCCTTTTGGCGAGCCTCGCGCAGCGACTTTTCGCCGGGGCCGTTCCTGAAGATGGCGGTGCTGATCATCCCGCTGCCCTGGCTGGCCTCCGAGTTCGGCTGGATGTTGGCCGAAATCGGCCGCCAGCCCTGGGTGGTGGAAGGCCAGCTGCCGACCTTCCTCGCCGCCTCCAGTCTCACCATCGGCCAGATCTGGACCACGATCATCGGCTTCACGCTGATTTATGGCACGCTGGCGGTGATCATGGTGCGGCTGATGCTGTCGACCATCCGCCACGGGCCTGACCGCTCGGCGCCGCTGCCAGCGCCGCCGAATGCGGCACCGGCCGGCATCATCCCCCTGCCGGCGGAGTAAGCGCCATGCTGCCGATGATCTTCGACTATGAGACGATGCGCCTGATCTGGTGGCTGCTGATCGGCGTGCTGCTGATCGGCTTTGCGCTCACCGACGGCTTCGACCTGGGCGTGGGCACGGTGCTGCCGTTCATCGCCCGCACCGACGAGGAGCGGCGGCTGGTCATCAACTCGATCGGCGCCACCTGGGAGGGCAACCAAGTGTGGTTCATCCTCGGCGGTGGCGCCATCTTCGCCGCCTGGCCCTATGTCTACGCGATCAGCTTCTCGGGCTTCTACCTGGCCATGTTCCTCGTGCTGGCGGCGCTGATCCTGCGGCCGGTGGCGTTCAAATATCGCTCGAAGCGGCCTGATCCGAAATGGCGGAGCCGCTGGGACTGGGCGCTGTTCGTCGGCGGCTTCGTGCCGGCGCTGGTGTTCGGCGTGGCGCTCGGCAACGTGCTGACCGGGGTGCCGTTTGCGCTGGACTCGGACCTGCGCAGCACCTGGTCGGGCTCGCTGCTCGACCTGTTCAGCCCATTCGCGCTCATCGCCGGGCTGCTGTCGGTATCGATGCTCGTCCTCCACGGTGCCGGCTGGCTGTCATTGAAGATCGAGCATGGCCCGGTGCTCGACCGCGCCAAGCGCTGGGGCACGGGCGCCGCCATCGCCTCGATCCTGCTGTTCGCGCTGGCCGGCGCCTTTGTCGCCTGGGGTGACTTCGGCTTCCGGCTGACCGGCACGGTTGTGACCGACGGGCCGTCGAACCCGCTGCTGACCCGCGCCGAAGCGGCGAGCGGCGCCTGGCTCGACAATTACAGCATGCACCCCTGGATGCTGATCGCGCCGCTGCTGGGCTTCCTCGGGCCGTTGATCGCGCTGTTCGGCATCCGCCGGCGCGCCGACGTGCCGGTGTTCGTTGGCTCGTCGCTGGCGGTGATCGGCACGATCAGCACGGTCGGCCTGTCGATGTTCCCGTTCATCCTGCCCTCCAGCATGATGCCGGCCGCCAGCCTGACCGTGTGGAACGCATCGTCCAGCCACCTGACCCTGTGGATCATGCTGATCGTCGTGGCGATCTTCCTGCCGCTGGTGCTGCTATACACCGCCTGGGTGTTCCGCGTGCTGTTCGGCCGGGTGACCACCGCCGAGGTGCGCAGCTCCAGTGACTTTTATTGAGGACCGCGACATGTGGTATTTCACCTGGATCCTCGGCCTCGGCCTTGCAGTCGTCTTCGGCATCGTCAACGGGCTGTGGCACGAATATCATTCGGATGATGAGGGCGAGGGGTTGTAGGGGAAGGGCCTCCGGCGGCCGGGGCCTCAGGCTCCGGACCCCATGAAGGGGTTCGCCCCTTAGCGACGCCGATTTTCGTGCAGGATTGGCCCATTAGTGGGGTCCGGGGCCTGAGGCCCCGGCCGCCAGAGGCCCCTTACTTCGGCAAACGCGCCGGATTAGCCGCCAGCGCCGCCTTGGCGCCCTGCCCGGCAACCCCGTCGGGATCGATCGAAATGGCCGCGGTCCAGGCGGCGCGGGCGAGATCGAGCTTGCCCGAGGCGGCGGCGATGTTGCCGGCCTCGTAACGAACTTCGGCGCTTTCGGTGTCCCGCTTGGCGGCTTCGAGGATGGCGGCCTCGGCGGCGGCGAGGTTGTTCATCCGGCGGGCGAGTGTAGCCTTGAGCAGCCAGCCATCGGGCACGGCGGGATCGAGCGCCAGCGCCTTGTCGATGGCGGCCATGGCGGCGGGCTGGCGCTTGAGGTCGACGAGCGCCTCGGCAGCGAGGAGCTGGAGGCCGGCGGCCTGCGCCGGCGTCGGTGCGAGCGCCAGCGCGGCGTCGACGAAGCCGGGTACCGGGGCGGGCTGGCTGGCGAGCAGCGCGGCATTGGCGGCGGCGATCCACAGTGCCAGCGCCTGGGCCTTGGTGTCGGGGGCCTGCTCGGCCAGCTTGGCGGCGCCCTCGAAGCTGGCGATGGCGGCGGGATAGTCCCGCGCCTCGAACTGGGCGAGCGCCAGGCAGTGGCGGGCGAGGATGCCGCCGCCCTCGATACGCCAGGCCTGGGCAGTCGCGATGGCGCGGCCGGGGTTGGCCTGCGCCAGAGTGGAGCAAGCGGCGAAACGGCTGGCATCCACGGTCAGCGGTGCGGCGAGCGCGGGGGCGGCGACCAGCGCCAGCAGGGACAGCAAACGCATCATCGGATCAGGCTCTCGATTTGGGCCAGCAGGAGCGCGAGGTCGGCGTCCCGGGAGAGGCGATGATCGCCATTTTTGATGAGTGTGACCTGAACGTCGGGGCTGGTAAGGCGCGCGGCGATGTCGAGGCTGACCTGGAAGGGGACGACATCATCGGCCTGGCCGTGGATCAGGCGGACCGGGGCGGTCAGCGCGATGGGGCTGGCGAGCATCCGGCTGGTGACGGCATCGTCTAGGAATGCCTTGGAATAGAGATATTCGCCCTCGGCGTAGCCGCTGGGGCGGGAGAACCAGCCCTGCGTGGCGAGATCGGCGGCCTCGGCGTCGGAGATCGACAGGCCCCAGTCCGGGAAATCGGGGGCAGCGGCGATGCCGACAAGGCCGGCGAGGCGGGATTGCAGGGCGAGGCCGAGACGCAGGGCGACCCAACCGCCCATCGACGAGCCGATGGGGAGCACCGGCTGGCCGGGCGCAACATGATCGATGACCGCCAGTGCATCGCGCGTCCAGCGGCTGATCGTGCCGGCGAGGAACGCGCCGCCGCTGGCGCCGCAGCCGGAATAGTCGAGCAGCAGGCAGGCCTGGCCGCGGGCGACGGCCCAGTCAAACAGCGTCGTCGCCTTGGTACCGGTCATGTCCGACATATAGCCGGGCAGGAACACCAGCAGCGGGCCGTCGCCCGGTGTGTGGCGAAAGGCAAGTCGGGCGCCGTCGATGTCGAGGAAACAGGTATCCGGGCTGTTGGTCATTGGCGCTCCCTAGCAGGTGCGCGGCGGTGGTGCAGCCGGTGGTTGGCTATTTGCCGCCGGAAAGTGTATGAAAGTTAGACCAACGTGCAGCCTCCGGAGACCGAGATGGACAGCACCGGCACCGCCTCTACCGCCATGGCATCGATGGATGCCGTTCCCGAAACACGGCCGTTGACGACGGCGGACTTGCGATGGGCGCTGGCCAGCGGCTGGGCCGACTTCAAGGAGCGACGCGGCGACCTGCTGATGCTGCCGTTCGTCTATGTGATGGTCGGCATCGTGGCTTCGGCGCTGGCTTTTCATGCGGCGCTGTTTCCGGTGATCTTCCCGCTGGCGGCCGGCTTCGCGCTGGTCGGGCCGATCGCGGCGGCCGGCTTTTACGAGCTGGCGCGCCGCCGCGAGGCCGGCCTCGAGTCGGGCTGGTCGCATTTCCTCGATCCGCTCAAGGGCCGGCCGCGCGGGGCGCTGCTGGTGCTGAGCGGCGTGCTGGTGCTGCTGTTCGTCGGCTGGATGGCCGCTGCCCAGGCCATCTATGCAAGCACGCTCGGCACGTTGGGGCCGGCGACGCCCGAGGCGTTCCTCGGCGCGCTGTTCAGCACGCCGCAGGGGCTGGCGATGATCGTCATCGGCAATGCCGTGGGGGCGGGCTTTGCGGTGGTGACGCTGGCGATCGCCGCCTTCAGCTTCCCGATGGTCGTTGACCGTCCGGCCGATCCCTTTGTCGCCATGGCGACATCGGTGGCGGCGTTCCGCCGCAACCCGGTGGTGATGCTCGGCTGGGGGCTGCGCGTCGCGCTGATCCTGCTGGCGGCGGCGCTGCCGTTGTTCGTCGGGCTGATGGTGGCGCTGCCGGTACTCGGCTATGCGACATGGCACCTCTACACACGGGCCATAGCACGCTGAACAGTTGACGCCGGCCGCGCCCATGCCGCAGGGGTCAGCGGCCACTTCCGGCGCGCTGCAGGCAGAAGACATGTCCGATACGATCACGTTGACGCTTCCCGATGGATCCACGCGACAGGTTGCGCGCGGCACCACCGGCGCCGACGTGGCGGCGAGCATTGGCCCCGGCCTGGCCAAGGCGGCGATCGGCGCGCGAGTCGATGGCGAGCTCGTAGACCTGATGCGGCCGATCGAGGCCGATGCGACGCTGGCGCTGGTGACGGTGCGCGACGAGGCGGACGCGCTCGAACTGGCGCGGCATGATTATGCCCATATCCTCGCCGAGGCGGTGCAGCAGCTTTATCCGGGGACGCAGATCACCTTCGGCCCGTCGACCGACGACGGCTTTTATTATGACTTTGCCCCCGCGCCCGGCCGCGGGCCGTTCACCGAGGAGGACCTGCCGGCGATCGAGGCGGCGATGCGCGCGATCATCAGCGCCGACAAGCCGCTGCGCCGCGAGGTCTGGAGCCGTGAACAGCTGATCAGCCGCTGGACCCAGCAGGGCGAGAGTTTCAAGGCCGAATGGGCGGCCGAGCTGCCTGGCGACGAGCCCCTGACCATTTACTGGTCCGGCGAGGACTGGCTCGACATGTGCCGCGGGCCGCACCTGCCCTCCACCGGCAAGCTCGATCCCCAGGCCTTCAAGCTGACCCGTGTGTCCGGCGCCTATTGGCGCGGCGACCAGTCCAAAGCGATGCTCAGCCGCATCTACGGCACCGGCTGGCTCAACAAGAAGCAGCTCGATGCGCACCTGACCCGGCTCGAAGAGGCCGCCAAGCGCGACCACCGCAAGATAGGCCGCGAGATGGACCTGTTCCACCTCCAGGAAGAGGCGCATGGCTCGGTGTTCTGGCATCCGCGCGGCTTCACCATCTATCGCGCTCTGGAAGCGTATATGCGCCGCCGGCTCGACGCCGCCGGCTACCGCGAGGTGAAGACCCCGCAGATCATGGACTCGCGGCAATGGGAGCAGTCCGGCCATTGGGGCAAGTATCGCGAGAACATGTTCGTCATCCCCGACGAGGTGCCGAACGTATCGGACGAGGGGCCGGTGATCAGCGAAAAGGCGTCCTGGATGGCGCTGAAACCGATGAACTGCCCGGCGCATGTGCTGATCTTCCGTCAGGGCATCAAAAGCTACCGCGACCTGCCGCTGCGCATGGCGGAGATGGGCTGCTGCCACCGTAACGAACCGCATGGCGCGCTGCACGGGCTGATGCGCGTCCGCCAGTTCACCCAGGACGACGCGCACATCTTCTGCCGCGAGGACCAGATCGTCAGCGAGATCGCCGATTTCTGCGACCTGCTCGATGTCGTCTACAAGGACCTCGGCTTCGATCAGTATGCGATCAAGCTGGCGCTGCGCCCCGAGAAGCGCTTCGGCACCGATGCAATGTGGGACTGGTCCGAACAGTCGATGCGCGACGCCGTGGCCGCGACCGGGCGCAACACCCCCGAATGGGGCTGGGAAGAGCTGCCCGGCGAAGGCGCCTTCTATGCGCCGAAGCTGGAGTTCCACCTGACCGACGCCATCGGCCGCACCTGGCAGGTCGGCACCATCCAGACCGATACCGTCCTGCCCGAGCGGCTGGATGCCGCCTATGTCGGCGAGGACGGTGCCCGGCACCGGCCGGTGATGCTGCACCGGGCGATCCTCGGCAGCTATGAGCGGTTCATCGGCATCCTGATCGAGCATTATGCCGGGCGCTTCCCGACCTGGCTGGCGCCGGTGCAGGCCGTGGTGGCGACGATCGTCTCGGATGCCGACGGTTATGCGGCCGACGTGGCAGCGGCGCTGCAAAAAGCGGGCATCCGCACCGAGACCGACCTCAGGAACGAGAAGATCAACCTCAAGGTGCGCGAGCACAGCCTCGCCAAGGCGGCGTGGATGCTCGTCGTCGGCCGGCGCGAGGCCGAGGAAGGCACGGTCGCGCTGCGCAACCTCGCCGGCGGCGACCAGAAGGTGATGTCGCTTGCCGAGGCGATCGCCTTCCTGCGCGGCGAAGCGACGCCGCCCGACCTGAAGATTGAAGGAGAATAAGATGCGTTTCGCAGCCATCGCCGCTTTCGCCCTGCTCGCCGCCTGCGCGCCGGAGCCGAGCACCCCGGCCGCCGAGACGACGCCGGAGGCTGCGGCCGAGACCCCGGTGATGAACGCCGCCCAGACCGCCTATGCGGTGGCCAATGCCCGGATGCATGCTGCGATGGGCGACACCATTCCGGCTGACGCTGACGAGGCCTTTCTGGCCGGCATGATCCCGCATCACCAGGGCGCGATCGACATGGCCAATGTCGTGCTGGAGCATGGCAAGGACCCGAAGGTGCGAGCGCTGGCCGAAGCAATCATCGCGGCGCAAAAGGCCGAGATCGCCGAGATGCAGAGCTGGCTGGCGGAGCGCGGCACGCCGGTGGCGGCAGCCGGCGGGGCGGCGGAAGGCGCGACGGCTGAGCCTATGGACCATGATGCCATGGACCATGCCGCCATGGGGCATTGACCTCTTCCGCCTGACGCGGCTCTGGGTTACATAGACCGCTTTAGATCAGCAGGAGAATTTCCATACCAGCTCCCCCTCGCCGCATGATGAACACGCCCGCGCCGATGAACGGCCCGCGTTATGATGAGTTCATCACTGTCCCCAAGGTCCGCGTCATCGATCAGGACGGGGAAAATATCGGCGTCCTTTACACCAAGGAAGCCATTGCCACCGCACACGAAGTGGGGCTGAATCTCGTCGAAGTATCGCCCGGTGCCGATCCGCCGGTGTGCAAGATTCTCGATGTCGGCAAGTTCAAGTACGAGGCGCAGAAGAAGGCCGCTGCCGCCCGCAAGAACCAGAAGACGCAGGAGATCAAGGAGATCAAGATGCGTCCGAACATCGACGACCATGATTATGATACCAAGATGAAGGCCGTCCAGCGCTTCATCGAGGAGGGCGACAAGGTCAAGCTGACGCTCCGCTTCCGCGGCCGCGAGCTTTCCCATGGCGAACTTGGCCTGCGGCTGCTCGAACGCGTCCGCGACGATGCGGCCGAATATGCCAAGGTCGAGCAGACGCCGAAGATGGAAGGCCGGCAGATGCTGATGGTGATCGCCCCGCGCTAGGCCGATGGCGGGTCGCCTCATCATGTTCGGTGAATGACCATGACCTGGCCGATCAGGCGTCTCGACGCGGCCGACATTGAAGCGGCCCGTCAGCTTAACGGCTTGTTCGGCCAGGCCTTTGACGATCCCACCACCTATGGCGGCGCGCCACCCGGCGCGGACTGGTTGGCGACACTGCTAGGGCGCGACACTGTCGTCGTGCTGGTCGCCACCGACGCCGGTGCGGTGATCGGGGGCCTTGTCGCCTATCGTCTCGACAAGCTCGAACAGCGGCGCAGCGAATTGTACATCTATGACCTGGCGGTGGCGGAGCCGTATCGCCGCCGCGGCATCGCCACGGCATTGATCGCGGCGCTCAGGCAGATCGCCCGCCGCTGCGGCGCCTGGGTCATCTATGTCCAGGCCGATTACGTCGATCCGCCGGCGATCGCGCTGTACGAAAAGCTGGGAACGCGTGAAGCGGTACTGCACTTCGACATTGCACCGGCCGATTAACCGCCGCTAGTCGTCGGCGGAGCGACCGGCGACGACGCCCATCCCCATGCCACCGCCACCGCCGCCACCCGCTCCGCCGCGCCCACCCGCTCGGCCGCCTGCGCCTGGACGGTTGCCGCCGCCACCGGGCCGGGTCGGGCCTTGGGACGGGACGGTGACGCCCGGAGGTACCGGCGTCAGGTCCAGGGCCTGGCGGATGAAATCCCTCAGCGACACGACAAGCGCGGCCGTCGGCACCGGGCGGCCGGCGACGAGCTCTTCCGCTGCCTTCGCCGCGAGCGCGACCTGCGCCTCGGTGCCGAGCAGGATGATGTCCGACAGGGCGGCCTCGACCGCGTCGCGAATCCGCCGCGCCCGGTCCGAGCCTTCCGCTGCGTCGTCGGAAAGGTCGAGCGGCGCGTCGGCCTCGGCCTGTCGCTGCCGAAGCTGGCGCCGGTGCGTCGGGTCGACGGTGAGAGTGCCGGTGAACGAGCCGCCGAGCACCTTGTAGGCCGCCATCAGCAATTTCAGCCGCTCGTTGATCTGGCGGTTCTGGCGCTCGCGGCGCTGCTGGATGGTCATCATCGCCACCAGCCTGATGCCGACGCCGATCAGCGCGAACAGCGCCAGGCCGATCAGGGTCGTCACCACGCTGCCGAAGCTGCTGAAATCGAATGTACGCAACGGCTTTTCTCCACCACCGGCGCCCATCCTCCCACATATTCTCCCATACAGGGAGGCATCTTGTCTCTTCCCGGTTCGGCGTGGCTCGCCTATATCTTGGAACGTGCACCGCTATGCCAACCCGACGCGATTCCTGAGGATCGCCCGCATCGCCACTCCGTTGACGCTGGTGCCCGGGCTCATCCTCACCATTATCGCCCTGTATATCGGCCTTTTCGCCTCGCCGCCGGACTATCAGCAGGGCGAGAGCGTGCGGATCATGTATGTCCATGTTCCCGCTGCCTGGCTCGGCTCGGGCGGCTATCTGGGGCTTGCCATTGCCTCTGCCACCGCGCTGATCTGGCGGCATCCGCTGGCCACCGTGGCGGCGCGCGCGATCGCACCGGCCGGGGCGGCCTTCTCGGCCATCTGCCTGATGTCCGGCTCGCTCTGGGGCAAGCCGACCTGGGGCACTTATTGGGTGTGGGACGCGCGGCTGACCTCGATGCTGGTGCTGCTGTTCCTCTATCTCGGCTATCTGGCGCTTGCTGCATCGGAGACCGAGCGCGGCGGGGAGCGGCGCGGGGCGTCCATCCTGGCGCTGGTCGGCGCCATCAACCTGCCGATCATCAAGTACAGCGTCGAATGGTGGAACACGCTCCACCAGGGGTCGAGCATCAACGTGCTGCAGGGCAAGTCGGCGATGGCGCCGGAGATCCTGACCCCGCTGCTGCTCTCGGTCGGCGGCTTTACGCTGCTGTTCGCCGCGATCGTGCTGATGCGGATGCGCGCGCTGCTTGCCGAACAGCGGGTCGAGGCGCGCTCGCGCCGGCTTGCCGAGGCAGTTGCATGATCACCAGACCCGATCTCTGGGCCAGCTATATCTGGCCATCCTATATCCTCACCATCGGCGGGCTGATTGCGCTGCTGGTCTGGAGCTATACGGCGATGCGCCGTGCCGAACGCCGCGCCGAAGCGCTGAAGAGGAAGCCATGAAACTCAAGGCCAAGCATCAGCGGCTCAGCCTCGTCATTGGCGCGCTCATCGCGCTGGGCGGGGCCGGCGTGCTCGCCTTTTCGACGCTGGGCGACAAGGCGACCTATTTTTACTCGCCCTCCGACCTGGCCGAAACGCTGCCGACCGACCATATCCGGCTGGGTGGCATGGTCGAGGATGGCTCGCTGGTTCGCGCGGGGGAGACCGTTCACTTCCGTGTCACCGACATGAGGGCGCAGCGCACCGTCAGCTATACCGGCATCCTGCCGGACCTATTCCGCGAAGGCCAGGGCGTGATCGCCGAAGGGCGCTTCGACCCGGTGTCAGGCGAATTTCAAGCCACCACCATCCTCGCCAAGCATGACGAGAACTACATGCCGCCCGAGGTTGCCGGGGCGATGAAGAAGACCGCGAGCCTGCAGTAGGGGCCTCCGGCTCCGAAACGTCGACAGTCAGCGAAAGCGCCCTCAAAGGGTCTGGGGGCAAGCCCCCAGCCGCCGGAGGCCTACTAGAACGACGTCCGCACTGTCACCCCATAGGTCCGCGGTTCGCCCGGAAACATGAGAAACACCTGGTTGGCCACGGCTTGCAGGCCCTGCGCCACGCCGCCCAGCGTGCCGCCGCCCTGCAGCGGGGCGTCGGCGGCGAGCTGCTGGTAATGGGTATCGAACAGGTTGTTGGCCCAGACTTCCAGCCCCCAGCGGCGCCCCGGGCCGTAGAGACCGATGCGGGCGTTGGCGAGGGTGAAGGCAGGCTGGAGCTTCTCGCGGTCGAGATCCGAGCCGGTGTTGATCGACGCGCTGGTGCGCAGGTCGAGGTAGAACAGCGTCGACAGTTCGGTGCCGGCGACGGGGGGCGTCCAGGCGAGGCTGGCGGTCGCCACATAGGCCGGGGCGTTGGAGAGCCGCGCGCCGGGCAGCTGGAACAGCGTCGGCGGCAGCGAAGCGCCGTCGCGCCCGGTCAGCTGGTCGGCGAAGCGGGTGTCGGCATAGGTCAGGCCGCCGCTGACCGTCAGGTCACGCGCCGGAGAGAGCACGGCTTCCAGCTCGAAGCCCTTGGAGATGACGCCGTAGCCGCGCTGGCCGGCCGGGCAGGCGGAGTTGCCGGCGACGAGATCGCGGTCGCGGCCGCCGAGATCGTTCTTGCAGCCGCCGATGTTGGCCACCTCGAAGACGACGCCGTTGAAGGTGTTGAGCTGGAAGTTGCGGAAGCCCTGGTAGAAGAGCGCGGCGTTGAGCTTGAGCGCCGCGAGGTCGAGCTTGGCGCCGAGTTCGAAGGCGTTGACGTCTTCGGGCTCGTAGCTCAGCTGCGCGGCATTGGGGCTTGCCGCCAACAGGCCGGAGGTATCGAGGTTGAACCCGCCCGCCTTGTAGCCGCGCGAATAGCTGGCGTAGGTCAGGAGTTCCGGTACCGGTCGGAAGGACAGCACGGCGGTGCCGGTCAGCCGGTTCTCGCGGCGCCGGGCGCCCGGCGAGTCGGCAGAGAAGCCGGTGCCGGCCGAGGCGTTGAGGGCGCAGGGAATGCCGGCGAGCGAGGCCAGCGAACTGCCGCGCAGCGCTGCGCAGAAGCCGTTGGTCATGTCAAACACGCCCTCGACGCTCTTGCGCTCGTTGGTGTAGCGCGCGCCCAGCGTCAGCTCGAGCCGGTCGGGCACCAGGCTGATGACATTGTGGGTAAACAGCGCAAAGTTGCGACTGGTCTGACGGAAGGTCTCGCGACCCTTGCCGGTGCCGGCGAGCAGGTTGCCGGTCGGTGTGAAGCCGATGGCGGCGGCGGCATTGTAGAGCCCGCCGCGCGGATCATAGCCCAGCGCCCCGGCGAAGCTGCCCAGGCCGGACAGGCCGCGAATGGTGTCCGCCGTGGCGCCCGGTGCCAACCCGGCCAGCACCTGCGCCGTCACCGTGCGGTTGAAGCAGCTGCTGTCGCTGGTGTCGATCATGTCGAGCCGGCCCTGGCCGCGTGCCTGGCCCTCGGCGAGCACGCAGGCGCCGACCCGCTCGATATCCTCGCCGAAGCGGAAATCATCCTCGGTGCGCAGCCGCTCATCGGCGAAATAGCCGCCGACGAGGAAATCCAGCCGGTCGCCGAACGCCTTGCCCTGCAGGCGCAGCTCCTGGGTGAACAGGCCGAAATGACGCTGCTGGTCACGGCGCTTGAGGATATCCAGCGCGGCAAAGTCGCCGTCCTGGTTGGCGAGGTTGCGCCACTGTCGATAGGCGGTGATCGAGGTCAGGCTGACGCCCGGGAAGTCCCAGGTCAGTTCGCCGGACACGCCCCAGTCCCGGCTGCGCTGGCCGAAGCCTTCGCGCGGCGTCAGCGCCGCGAAGCGAGAGAAATCCTTGCCGTCATTGGCCTGGGTGTAGATGCCGCCGATCTGGCGCAGCGTCGCGACCAGGCTGTTCGGCATGTCGATGACGTTGCCGGCGCCGTCCCGCTGCCGCTGCGTGACGGGCGTCAGGATCGAGGCGGCGCAGCATTCCTCGTTGCGGCTGGCATAGTCGCCGATCAGCCGGACCGTGACGTCCTCGCGCGGCTTCAGCAGCAGCTGGCCGCGCACCAGCCAGCGGTCCCGATCATACAGGTCGCGGCCCGACACCTGGTCGACCAGATAGCCGTCCCGCTTGTGCCAGACGCCGTCCAGCCGGAAGGCGACCGTCTCGGCAATGGGCCCCGTCAGCGAGCCGACCAGCCGCAGCTGGTCGTAACTGCCATAGGTCACCTCGGCCATTGCGCCCGGCTCGAACTGCGGCAGCGCCGTGACGATGTTGATCAGCCCGGCGGTCGCATTGCGGCCGAACAGCGTGCCCTGCGGCCCGCGCAGCACCTCGATCCGGTCCAGCTCGCCCAGCTCGGTCATCGCCACGCCAGTGCGTGGCCGGTAGACGCCGTCCACAAACACCGCCACCGAGCTTTCCAGCCCGGCATTCTCGCCGACCGTACCGACACCGCGGATGCGCGCGCCGGTGTTCGATTCGTTGGTCCCCACCGAGACGAAAAGCGACGGCGCCAGCTGGTTCAGGCCGCGGATATCGAAGGCGCCGGTGGTGCGCATCTGGTCGGCCGACACCGCCGTCACCGCGATCGGCACATCGGACAGCAACTGGGCGCGTCGGGTGGCGGTGACGATGATCTCGCTGGTCTCGAGACGCTCGGCCTCGGCAGCGGTCTGGGCGGCCGCCACGGCCGGCAGCAGCAGCAACGCCGCCGAAATCAGTACGTTGGTCTTCATGGCTGCTCCCCGTGTCTTTCGGCGACCCGATAGAGTTGTCGGTTGGCCAGCGCAAGCGACGGCCCCTATCACTGCTGGCCGCCCTCTATGTCGGCGGCCGGATTTGGGCCATGGAGATGGTCATGGACAGCCTGCCGATCTTCCTCACCCTCACCAACCGCACCGTGGTCATCATCGGCAACGGCGAGGCTGCCGATGCCAAGGCCCGGCTCGCCACCGCTGCCGGTGCCACCATCGTCGGCGAGGACGCCGCCGCCGGTGCCGCGCTAGCCTTTGTGGCGCTCGATGATGACGGCGAGGCCGCCGGCGCCGCCGCCCGACTCCGCGCCCATGGCCTGCTCGTCAACGTCGTCGACAAGCCGGCGATGAGCGACTTCCTGATGGGCGCGATCATCGACCGCTCGCCGGTCCTCGTCGCTGTCTCCACCGGCGGCGCCTCTGCCAGCCTCGCCCGCGCCCTGCGCGCCCGCCTCGAAGCCCTGCTGCCCGACCGGCTCGGCCGCCTCGCCCGCGCCATCTATGCCGCCCGATCCCTCGCCGCCACCGCCCACCCCACGCCGGGCGACCGCCGCCGCCTCTGGGACCGCCTGCTCGCGCCGGGCGCGGCGCTTGACCCCCTCGCTCCGCCGCAAGACCCCGAGATCGCCGTGCCCGACGCCGTCTCCGGTCTCCACGTGCCCGCCGTCACGCGCCAGATCGACATTCGCGTTACCTCGCCCGACCCCGGCGACCTTACCGCCAACGCCCTCATCGCGCTGGGTCAATGCGACACCCTCATCACCCTCGGTCCCGTCCCCCCCGCCATCGTCGACCGAGCGCGGCGCGACGCGGCCCGCCTCGATACGCTGCCGGAGGTGTGGCAGGACGGGATTACTGTGGTGCTGCGGGCGGATTGAGGAAGTGGCCACCGGCGGCTGGGGGCTCGCCCCCAGACCCCATGAACGAGATTGCGCTCCGTCTTCCAATCTTATTGCGGTCGCCGCCGCGGGCGGGCCGTGTCATTATGAGACTAGAGGGACTATATTATTCAACAGACGATACATTTGGGCAACTAGCGCACATTACGTTGCGGCGAAGTGAGACCCCCTGCTGACACCTCTACTCTCGTACTGAAATCTTCCCCGTCGAAGTAAATTGCTTCGCCCTCACCGCTGGTAATATTGAATATTGTGACACCCGATGCTCTGGCAGCACTACCGTGCAGCGGGGAGGCCATTGAGATACCGACCATTTTCGCATCGTTCAGAGTCATCTGGGACAAGACGTAGGTGTCGACCTTAGCCCGGGACTCGATAACCGCAACAACATAGGCAGTTCCGATTTTCTCATTGAGCAAAATGCGGGCTTCATCCTCTAGGCCGTCGCCATCAAAATCAGCTGTAACAGCGAGATAGCCGCTTTTATCTGACTGCCGTGCGTTTGCCTGCGGCGTGGCTGCAAAGTCAGCCAGCTTCGCCTCTCGATAGCCCATTGAGAAAAACGCAATGGGCGGTAACGGCCCCGCGCTAGCAATCGCGCCAATCAGTGCACAACCAATCAAAATGAGTGCGCGACAAATCATGGCGATTGCTTCGCACAGCGGGGCGCAGATTCAAGGAATTGCTACACGAGAGGCTGCCGCAGGCATAAATGGCACAATCAAAAAAGGGGTCTGGGCGCGAGCCCCCAGCCGCCGGAGGCCCCGCTTCCTACGCCAGCAGTTCGCTGTCCCAATAAAGATAGTCGCGCCAGGTCTCGTGCAGATAGTGCGGGGGGAAGGCGCGGCCATTGTCCTGCAGCAAGTGGGTGCTCGGCTGGTCGGGACGCGAGCGGAGCTGCATATGCGCTTCGGCGGGGGTGCGGCCGCCTTTCTTGAGGTTGCAAGGCGCGCAAGCCGTTGTCACATTCTGCCAAGTGGTGCGGCCGCCATAGGCGCGAGGCACGACATGGTCGAAGGTCAGGTCATGGGGCGAGCCGCAATATTGGCAGGCGAACTTGTCGCGCAGGAACAGGTTGAAGCGCGTGAACGCCGGGTGGCTGGCGGGGCGGACATATTGCTTGAGCGCAATCACCGACGGCAGCTTCATCTCGAAGCGTGGGCTGCGGATGATGCGGTCATATTCGGCAATTATGTCGACGCGGTCGAGGAAGGCGGCCTTGATCGCCGTCTGCCAGGACCACAGCGACAGCGGATAGTAGGAGAGCGGCGTGTAATCGGCGTTGAGCACCAGCGCGGGGCAGGCGTCGGGCGGCGAGAGTACATCGGGGTGATACATGGTCGCGCCGTCTCCCATTGCGGGAAACCGCTACCCCAGACCACAGGCCCTGTCGCACTCAAGGCCGCTGTATCGGGCGGCCGTTTCCGTGGTTGCCCGCTCCATACTACAGTTCGTGTGTCAGGCAAATGACAACACAGGATATGGGCCACATTGTCACGCGTTTTGCGCCGTCACCAACCGGGCGGCTGCATCTTGGCCATGCCGCCTCGGCGCGGCTGGGCTGGCAGCTTGCCCGCGCCGGCGGCGGTCGCTGGCTGGTACGGATCGAGGACATTGATGCAGCCCGCTGCCGCGACGACCACGAAGCCGCTATTCTGGAAGATCTGGCCTGGCTGGGGATGACCCCGGATGGGGAAGTGCTTCGGCAGAGCGAGCGCCGTGCGGCCTATAGTCAGGCGCTCGATCGGCTTCGTGCGCTGGGCGTGGTTTATCCTTGCCAGTGCTCGCGCGCCGATATCGCCGCCGCCGCCCATGCGCCGCATGGCCCCGACGGGCCGCTCTATCCGGGCACCTGCCGCACGCGGCCAGCATCGCCTGACAACGCCGCATGGCGGCTGGATACCGCGCGTGCGGCGCGGTTGACCGGGCCGCTGGTCTTCGAGGATGCTGAACTGGGCCGGGTCGATGTGGCGCCATCGCTGCTCGGCGACATTGTGGTGGCGCGGCGCAATGCCGGGGTTGCCTATCATCTGGCGGTCGTCGTCGACGATGCACATCAGGGCGTGACCGACGTAGTGCGGGGGGAGGATCTGCGCGCCTCGACCCATCCACAGCGGCTTTTGCAGGCCCTGCTCGGTCTGCCGGTGCCGCGCTATCGGCATCATGCCCTTATGCGGGGGCCCGACGGCCAGCGGCTGTCGAAGCGCGACGGCGCTGCTACGCTTGCCTCGATGCGGGACCAGGGCGTGACGACAAAACAAATATTAACGAGTATAGATGCTGTTATATTTACAGACACCATTTCCGTCAGATAAGTCTGGCCCCGAAGTTTCGGGGGAGACAGGGATGCGCGCAGTTTTCACGACGATCGGCTTGGCGACATTGGCGTGGGCAACGCCAGCGGCCGCTGTCCGTTTCGATGTCGCGGTGGTCGGCACACTCGTTCAACTTCCCGGCGCGCCGACGACGCCGCTGCCGTTCGGGACGGGAAGCGGCTTTGTCGCGAGCTGGACAATCGACATGAGCGCCGATCCCTTCGGCACCGCGCTGGTGACGCCGGGTGCCGGCGTTGGCGCCGGTCGGCGCTATGACGGCGTAGTCAGCAACGGCACGATCGGCATACAGATCGGCGACAGCGGCGCATTCCTGGCGCAGCTGCCTTCCAGCACCGGCTCGCTGTTCGTCTATGACAACGTCCAGGCCGGGCCGGCGCTGACCGCGGCGCGGCTGGACCAGATCACCTATAATGACAGTGCCAGCTATGGCGCTGCCGGCGTTCAGACCGTGTACAGTCATTTCGACACGCTGCCAGCCGATCTGTTTCTCTCCAGCATCGCCTTCGGACGCACCGCGACGATCCCGGTGACCGCCCAGAACCCCCACCCGGCAGCGCCCACGCTGATCACCTCGGTATCCGAGGCTGACCCCTTCCTGCTCTGGCAACCGACGACGCCGCCAACGCCCTATGTCGTGTCGCTGGTTTTCCGGCAGGGCAGCGCAACCACGCCGCAGGCGGCCAATGCGCTGCCGACCTATCGGTTCTCGGTCAGCAACCCGCTGGTCTTCCTGACCGAGGTCAGTGAAGTTCCGGAGCCGGGGAGCTGGGCGATGCTGATCGCCGGCTTCGGGCTGATCGGCGCGGCGGCGCGGCGGCAACGGTCACGCATGGCTGCGGCAACTTGACGGCGCCAACCTCGGGTTAGGCATGGCGGCCGGCGCCTGCTGAGGCTATGAAGGGTCCATGCAGGCAGCTTTGGTCATTCTCATGGTGCTGGCGGCGGTGGCGACACTGGCTGTCCTGGCACGCGGTATCGTCATCATGGCGCGCGGCAAGGATATCGGCGGCAAGAAATCCAACAAGATGATGAGCTACCGGGTCGCCTTCCAGGCATTGGCGATTCTGTTCATCGTGCTGCTGTTCCTGGTCAACCGCCAGGGCTGAGCGCGATGGTCAAGCTGAACCGCATCTACACCCGCACCGGCGACGATGGCAGCACCGGCCTTGTCGATGGCTCGCGCCGATCCAAGGCCGATCCGCGCCTTCATGCGGTGGGCACCGTCGACGAGACCAATGCCGCGATCGGCCTCGCCCGGTTGAGCGCCCCGCCCGAGATCGGGCAGGCTCTGGCGCGCATCCAGAACGACCTGTTCGACCTCGGCGCCGATCTCGCCACGCCGGGCGCGATCGAGGGCGCGCTGCGCATCGTGCCGGCGCAGGTGTCGCGGCTGGAGGCCGAGATCGACGAGGCCACGGCGGCAATGGCGCCGCTGACCAGCTTCATCCTGCCCGCTGGCACGCCTTGCGCGACGGCGCTGCATCTCGCGCGCACCATCTGTCGCCGTGCCGAGCGCGATGCGGTGGCGGCGGTCGAAACCGGCGACGCCCTGTCGACGCCGGCCCTTCAGTACATCAATCGTCTGTCAGACCTGCTTTTCGTGCTGGCACGGCGTGCCAATGCCGCGGACGGCGACATCTTGTGGGAACCCGGCGCCAATCGGTAGGTTCTACGTCGAGACAGGAGAACCCATGGCCAGCAACGCCCCCCGTACCGCCGATCCGGCCATCGGCGAGAGCAAAGATGCGTTGCTGCGTCTGTTTCATGATGTGCGGGGGCTGAGCGTGGCACTGGTCGCGCCACTCAGCGACGCCGATGCCAGCGCCCAGTCTATGCCCGATGCCTCGCCGGCGAAATGGCATCTGGCGCATACGACTTGGTTTCTCGAGGCCTTTGTCCTCGAGGGCATCGGCCACTACCAGCCGTTCGATGCCCGCTACGCTTTTCTGTTCAACAGCTATTATGAGGCCAAGGGTGCCCGGCTGGCACGCGATGCGCGGGGGCTGTTGACCCGCCCGGCGCTAGGCGCGATCCTCGAATGGCGCGCCCATGTCGATGCGGCGGTGGCACGGCTGATCGACGATCTGCCGGCGGATCGGCGCGTGCTGGTCGAACTTGGCTGCCATCACGAGATGCAGCACCAGGAGTTGCTGATCACCGATATGCTCGACCTGCTGGGGCGCAATCCGCTCGAACCGGCGCTGTATCCGGTGCGGACTGGTAGCCGGCCCCGGTCGACGCCGGGCTGGACGGCGCATGCCGGCGGCATCGTTCGCATTGGCCATGACGGTGATGGCTTTGCCTTCGATTGTGAAGGACCGGCGCACGACGTGCTGCTGCGCCCTTTCAACCTATCGGACACGCTGGTCAGCAATGCCGACTGGGCCGATTTCATCGCCGACAACGGCTACGCCAAGGCCGGGCTGTGGCTGTCGGACGGCTGGGCGTGGCGGCAGCGCGAGGGCATCGAGGCGCCTGCGCATTGGCAGCCAGAAGACGGCTGGTGGTCGAGCTTTGGCCTCTCTGGCCGCCAGCCGCTCGATCCCCAGGCGCCGGTAACACATATCAGCTATTATGAGGCGGACGCCTATGCCAGCTGGGCCGGCGCGCGGCTGCCAACCGAGGCCGAGTGGGAGGCCGCCGCCGCCGGCCATGACGCCAGCGCGGGCAACCAGCTCGATCGCGCCGGCCCGGTGGCGCCGCTGGGTAGTGCTTCGTTGTTCGGCGACTGCTGGCAATGGACGGCGAGCGCTTACCTTCCTTACCCTGGCTTCCGCATCGCCGAAGGCGCAGTCGGTGAATTTAATTTCAAGTTCATGAGCGGCCAGATGGTGCTGAGGGGCGCCAGCTGCGCTACCCCGCGCGGCAGCGCTCGCGCCACCACCCGCAATTTTTTCTATCCGCACCAGCGCTGGCAATTCACCGGCCTGAGGCTGGCAAGGGACGACGCCTGATGTCACAACCATTGCTGGTGCAAGACCAGGACGACGCCTTCGCCGAGGCGGTCCGGGAGGGGCTCAACTTGCCGCAGAAGGTCATTCCTGCGCGGTTTTTTTACGATCAGGCGGGCTCGGAGCTGTTCGAGGCGATCACCGAACTGCCTGAATATTACCCGACCCGGGCGGAAATCGAGATCCTTAATGCCCGCGCCGGCACGATTGCCGATCATGTTGGCGAGGGCCGGTCGGTGATAGAGTTTGGCTCCGGCTCATCCTTGAAGACACCGCTGCTGCTGCGCGCGATCGCGCCGGCCTCCTATGTGCCGGTCGATATATCGGCTGAGTTCCTGCAATCGAGCGCGTCGGCGCTGTCCCGCCAATTTCCTGATTTGCCCGTGCTGCCGGTGGCGGCGGACTTCACCCGCCCCTTCCGTATCCCCGCGAGCCTCGCCGGCCAGCCTCGCCTGGGGTTCTTTCCCGGATCGACGCTCGGCAATCTGGCACCGATGGGGGCGATCGACCTCTTGCGCAGCTTTGCCACGACGCTTGGCAAACAAAGCTGGCTGCTAATCGGGCTCGACCTTGCCAAGGATCGGGAAACGCTGGAAGCCGCCTACGATGATGCCCAAGGCGTGACGGCCGCTTTCAACCTCAATCTGCTCCACCGGATCAACCGCGAGCTGGGCGGCACTGTCAGGATCGAGGACTTCCGGCATCGTGCGATCTGGAACGAGGCGCTTGGGCGCATCGAGATGCACCTTGTCGCCGTCCGTGACACGCACTTCGAAGCCGGCGGGCGCGGCTTTCGGTTCGCCGCCGGCGAACATATTCATACTGAAAACAGCTATAAATGGACCCGGGCGGAAGCCCGACTTATGGCCCGCGCCAGTGGCTGGATGCCAGTTACGGACTGGACCGACAGCGCCGGCCGCTTCGCGCTGCACCTATGGTCTTGCGAGCCGGACAGCCCCCAGCCCTGATATTGACGCTTCAGCGGCTGGGGAGGCCCGGGAAGCAGCCGGTGACGAATGCCGTGAGCGGACGCCTGGTCCGGGAGGGCAAGCTCCCCAGCTGGCGAAGGCTCCGCTGACTCAGCTCGCCGAGGGTGCGCCCATCGTCTCGAGTTCGGTGCGCAGCTCGCGCCCATCCCGTTCGGCGACGGCCATCAAATGCTCGCGGATTTCGGGCGCGCGCGATGCGATCTCATCGTTGATCGCCTTGGTGCCGTTGCGGCAATGGCCGGGCCGGCTGCCCGAAATGGTCTTGCCCGGCGCGAGGGTGCGCATTGCGACACCTTCCTCGCCCTTCAGATGCCGCTCGACGATGATATCGGCCGTCCATACACAACGGCGGCTGCCTTGGCGGGTGCCGGGCGAAAGCCCGATATTGCGGGTGGTGATCTGCGGCTTCGCTTCATAAATGGCTGTGGCCGTGGTCGAACCATGGGTCACCGGGACCTGATGGGAAACGGTTGCGGGGGCGCTGGCGCCAAGGGCGGCGGCAGCGAGCGTGGTCAGGATAACAGACATTGAACTCTCCTCATCGTGCAATCGTGCATCGATCGGAAAACCGCCTGCGAGCGAGGCAAGGCCTCAGCCGGCATCGGAGTCATCCGATACGGTCCGACATCACGATCCCTTGCAGGAGGATCGCCAGAGGGGCCCGGTCCGCTTGTCTAAAATAGAGGCAAATGCCGCATTTTCAACCACAGTGTGGCGCTTTTTTGAGCGAAATCCCGTTTTTGAGGCCCATTTAGCGGCGAAATCGGCATTTTGCCACGCGTGCGACACCCCCAAGGTTGACTGGCGAGCACGGTTGCCGCAAGCGCAGGGCGGAAAATTCAGCCGGTGGAGTTATCGGGCATGAAGGTTATTGTCCCCGTCAAGCGGGTCGTGGATTACAACGTAAAGGTTCGGGTCAAAGCGGATGGCAGCGGGATAGACCTCGCCAATGTCAAGATGAGCATGAACCCGTTCGACGAAATCGCTGTCGAAGCAGCCAGTCGCTTGAAGGAAAAGGGCGTCGCCACCGAGATCATCGTTGTGTCGATCGGCGTCCAGCAGGCGACCGAGACGCTGCGCACCGCGCTGGCGATGGGCGCGGACCGCGGCATTCTTGTCACCACCGACCAGCCGACGGAATCATTGGGCGTCGCCAAGATCCTCGCCAAGATCGCCGAGGAAGAGGCGCCGGGCCTGATCATCCTCGGCAAGCAGGCGATCGATGACGATGCCAACCAGACCGGCCAGATGCTCGCCGGCCTGCTCGGCTGGCCGCAAGGCACCTTTGCCAGCAAGGTCGATCCGCAGGGCGAGAGCGTGCACGTCACCCGCGAGGTCGACGGCGGGTTGGAGACCGTGGCGCTGACGCTGCCGGCGGTCGTCACCACCGACCTGCGACTGAACGAGCCGCGCTATGCGTCGCTGCCCAACATCATGAAGGCGAAGTCCAAGCCGATCGCGCAGAAGACCGCCGACGATTACGGCGTCGACCTCTCCCCGCGTCTCGCCATCCTCAAGGTCGTCGAGCCGTCGAAGCGCCAGGCCGGGATCAAGGTCAAGACAGTCGATGAGCTGGTAGACAAACTCAAGACTCTGGGAGTGGTCGCATGAGCGTTCTGGTTCTGGCCGAACATGACAACAGCGCGTTGAAGGATCCGACGCTCGCCGCCGTGACCGCCGCCACAGAACTTGGCGGGGAGGTTCATATCCTCGTTGCCGGCCAGGGCAGCGCCGCCGTCGCCGAAGCCGCCGCCAGGGTCGCCGGCGTTACCAAGGTGCTGCATGCCGATAACGCCGCCTATGCGAATGCGCTGGCGGAAAATCTCGCGCCGCTGATCGTCGGGCTGATGGACGGCTACGACGCCTTTGTCGCCCCCGCCACCACGCGCGGCAAGAACATTGCGCCCCGCGTCGCCGCCCATCTCGACGTAGCGCAGATCTCGGAGATCCTGTCGGTTGAATCGGCCGACACGTTCACCCGGCCGATCTATGCCGGCAACGCCATCGCCACCGTGCAGAGCAAGGACGCCAAGAAGGTGATCACCGTGCGCGGCACCGCCTTCGCCAAGGCCGCCACCAGCGGCGGCAGCGCCAGCATCGAGGCGGTTGCCGCCGGCGCCACCTCGGACAAGGCGCGCTTCGAAGGCGCGGAGCTGACCTCTTCGGCCCGCCCCGAGCTGACCGCCGCCAAGATCATTGTCTCCGGCGGCCGCGCGCTCGGGAGCTCGGACAAGTTCCATGAAGTCATCGATCCTCTCGCCGACAAACTCGGCGCCGCCGTTGGCGCCAGCCGCGCCGCTGTCGATGCCGGCTATGCGCCGAACGATTACCAGGTCGGCCAGACCGGCAAGATCGTCGCGCCGGAGCTTTATGTCGCCGTCGGCATTTCGGGCGCCATCCAGCATCTGGCCGGCATGAAGGACTCGAAGGTCATAGTCGCCATCAACAAGGACGAGGAAGCGCCGATTTTCCAGGTCGCCGATGTCGGCCTGGTCGGCGATCTCTTCACCCTGGTACCGGAACTCACCTCGAAGCTCTGACTCGGCAGAACGCGCGCAAGCCGCACCTCGCCGCGCTGCGGCGAGGTGCGCAATTGCGTCGCTGCGACATCTCGGCTGTTATGCTAGCGTAACCCTTTGAGGAGAGCCGACGATGAAGATCGCATTGATGCTTGCCACGGGATTCGCCATGGTCGCCGCCCCGGCCCTGGCCCAGACCGGACCGATCGAAACCCGCCAGGCGCTGATGAAGGCCAATGGCCGCGACGCCAAGGCCGGCGGCGACATGCTGAAGGGCGTCATCCCCTTCGATGCCACTAAGGCCCAGGCCATCTTCAAGAGCATGAACGACGTCGCCCGCAGTTTCGGCCAGCACTTCCCGGCCGGTTCGCAGACCGGTGGTGACACCGAAGCGGCGCCCAGCATCTGGGCCAAACCGGCCGAGTTCAAGGCGGCGCTCGCCAAGTTCGAGAAGGACACCGCCGCCGCCATGGCGGCCAAGCCGACAACGCTCGCCGCTTTTGGCCAGCAGTTCGGCATGGTCGCGCAGAACTGCAAGACCTGCCACGAAACCTTCCGCATCAAGAAGTAATGCGGCGCGCCGGCCTTCTGCTCGCCCTGCTGCTGGTCGGTGCCGCCGCCTTCTGGGCGCTGACCAGACCGTTGCGCCTCGAGGCCGACCAGATTGCCGACGAAGCGGGCGCCGACCCGACACGCGGCGCCCGGCTGTTCTGGGTTGGCGGTTGCGCGTCTTGCCACGCGCCCTCGGCCGCACGCGGCGATGACCGGCTGAAGCTGGCCGGCGGCGCCGCGCTGGAAACGAAATTCGGCAAGTTCCAAGCGCCCAATATTTCCTCGCACCCGACCGACGGCATCGGCGGCTGGAGCCTGGCCGATTTCGCCAATGCCATGCAGAAAGGCGTCAGCCCGGACGGTCGTCACTATTATCCGGCCTTCCCCTACAGCGCCTATCAACGGATGACGCCGGCCGATATCGCCGATCTCTACGCCTATCTAAAGACCATGCCTGCCGTCGCTGGCAAGGCGCCGGCAAGCGACATCTCCTTTCCCTACAGCCTGCGCCGCGGCATCGGTCTGTGGAAGCGGGCCTTCATGGCCGATGCGGGTCCGGTCGTCGCTCTCCCCGCCAACGCCTCCGCTGCCGCCCGGCATGGCCAGTATCTCGTCGAAGGACCGGGCCATTGCGCAGAATGCCACACGCCGCGCAGCCTCTCCGGCCTCGGCGGCCTCGATACGGCCCATTGGCTGGCCGGCGCCCCGGCGGCCGAGGGTGACGGCAAGGTGCCCGGCATCGACCCTGATAGCCTCGAATGGTCTGCCGCCGAAATTGCCGACTATCTGAAGACCGGCTTCACCCCGGAGTATGATTCGGTCGGCGGCTCGATGGCGACCGTCCAGCGCAACCTCGCCGAACTGCCGGACGTGGACCGGGCGGCGATCGGGGCCTATCTGAAGGCCTTGCCGGAGCAGGTGCCGGCTGCAGGCGGCTGATCGTCGCCTTGCCCGATGCGCGGCTGGCGGCGCTAAGAGGCTTGTGTCGGCCTTGCCGGGCGCAAGCGGACCTTATACAGTTCGCCTTTATTGTGTTGCAGGGCGAAAGTGTCGGCAATCAAGAGGCCCTTGTGAAGCGTTCGGTGCGGCTGTGGTCGTTTTCTGGACTTGGCTATGCTGATGATGGCGAAGCCAAGTGACGAGAGCGGCGACAGTGCCTGCGCCGGCTCCGGCACACCATCCAAAGCCGCACATTCTTGTTGTAGACGATGACCCTGAATTGCGCGTCCTGATCGGCAACTATCTCGCCGGACAGGATATGCGGGTCTCGCTCGCCAGCGATGGCCATGACCTTGATGCCCTGCTCGCCAGCGATGCGCCGGACCTGATCGTGCTCGACCTGATGATGCCCGGCGAGGACGGCCTTTCGATCGTCCGGCGTATCAAGGGCAATAATCGACCGGCGATCATCATGCTGTCGGCGATCGGGGAAGACATGGACCGCATCGTCGGCCTAGAGCAAGGCGCAGACGATTATCTTCCGAAACCGTGCAATCCTCGCGAATTGCTGGCGCGGATTCGGGCAGTGCTGCGCCGCCGTGAGCGCCAGGCCGGGGGGCCGGCCGTTCGCCTGCGCTTCGGCGACTGGACGCTTGATCTGGTGGCGCGCACGATCAGCCGTGTCGGTCGCGCCGAGGTTTCGCTGACCGATGTCGAATTCCGGACGCTGACCGCGCTGCTCGACCGCCCGAACATCATATTGTCGCGGGACAATCTGCTCGATGCCGCCAGGGGCGAGAATGTCGAGATCTTCGATCGCGCCATCGATGTGACGGTCAGTCGGCTACGGCGGAAGCTGGGGGAGGACGATCCAATCCGCACAATCCGCAGCGGGGGCTATATGATGACCCTGACCGCGGAGCCGGCATGAGCTTCCGCTTTGGCCGCCTGCCGCTGCTCTGGCAGACCCTGTGGCTGATCGTATTCACGCTGATCGCCTCGGGAGCGGTCTCGATTTTCTTCACCATGGCATTTCCGCAGCCGCGGCTCGACTTCTATGCGCTCCGTGACATCGCGGAATCGCTCGATGACCCGCGCGGGCTGCTACGCGGCCGATACTCCGATCCGCAACTTACCGTGTCCACGGTTGCCGAAGCGCCCACGACCGATGACAGCAACATGCGGACCCATGCGCAGATCAGTTCGGATCTTGCGGCGCAGCTCAAGGTGCCTGTTGAGCGCGTGCGCCTGTTCTACAAGGCGGACCAGACCAATTTCCCGTTTCGCTACAAGCAGAATGACGCCGGCGTGCCACTGCGCCTCGGCGAGCCGCAATTCTACAATACGGTCATCGCCGCCGTGCAGCAGGACGATGGCAGTTGGCGGATGGTGCGCACGCCGGAACGGCCGACAATCACACGTGTCCAGCGTCGGATTGTCTATAACTTCATCTTTGCGCTGCTTCTGGTGTTGCCGCTGGCCTATCTGTTTGCGCGACAGATGTCTGACCCCATCAAGCGGTTCGTCGCCGCCGCCGAACGGGCGGGTGCCGACAATGCGCCAGCGGTGCCGCTCGAAGGGTCGGTAGAGATGCGCAATGCGGCCCAGGCGATCAATGCGATGCAGAAACGGCTGGCTGATATGCTGGCCGAGAGGACGGCGATGATAGGGGCCATCGCCCATGATCTGCGCACGCCGCTCGCCCGCATCGCCTTTCGTATCGAGGGGGCACCCGATTCCGTGCGCTCGGCAGTAATGAACGATATCGAACAGATGCGGGCGATGATCGCGGCGACCATCGCCTTCATGCGCCCCGGTGGCGGCGAGCTTCTGCACATGCGGCCGGTCGACCTGTCACAGATCCTCGCAGTGATCGCCGCCAATGGGCAGGCGATGGGGCATGATTTGACGTTCGAGCCGCAGGCCGGCTGGATGCTTGGCGACGAGCTGGCGCTGGGCCGGCTGTTTCAGAATGTGGTCGACAATGCGCTGACCTATGGCGGAGGTGCAAAAGTGGCGATCAGAACCGAAGACGGGCGTGTGGTGGTGACGGTGGCCGACCAGGGACCCGGTATTCCCGAGTCGATGCTCGACGATGTGTTCAAGCCGTTCAATCGCGGCGACCCGTCTCGCAACCGTGCGACGGGCGGTGTCGGGCTCGGGCTGTCGATCGCGCGATCGATTGCCATCGCGCATGGCGGTATGCTGCATGCCCGCAACCGGCCCGAAGGCGGGCTGTTGATGACGGCAACATTTCCGGCAATTGCAGCGCCCGGCGATGCGATACTCGTCGCCGGTGACAGCCGGTCCCCCGCCGATGGTCAGGACGACCGCGCCGCCGCGTGAGCCGCCTGGAAATCAGTGCCGGCCTTCGACCCTCAACTGCGCAACCTGACGCTCATCGAGCTGCGACCCCTGCGAGCCGAACCGCGCCGAGACGAAATTGGCCACCGCCGCTACCTCGCCGTCCGACAGGGTCGAGCCGAACGCCGGCATCGGTGCCATGCCGTCCGGCGCCGGGCGCGGCACGCCATTGAGCACCGACTGGACGATATTGGCAGCGCCAGGATCATTGACGCCGCGCAGGCCGGTGAGCGTTGCATAGGGCGAAAGCGGGCTGACCCCGGTCCAGTCGTGGCAGCCGGCGCAATTGGCGGCGAACACCCGCTCGCCTTCGGAGCCGCCACTTGCTTTTGCGAAGCCCTCGGCGGCCGGGCGCGTCCGCCGCGGGCCAACGGTATCGATCGGCGGCAGCGTTCGCAGATAGGCAACGAGTGCGGCGATGTCATCGCCAGTCAGATAGCGCAGGCCATGGTCGATCGCCTCGCCCATCGGGCCGCCGGCGCCGCCGCGCCCGACCGCGAAGCCGGTGCGCAGATAGGTGGCCAGTTCAGCATCGCTCCAGCCGCCAATACCGGACTGCGCATGCGAGGTGAGGTTGTGCGCCATCCAGCCGCCGGTTAGCGCGCCCGCATATTTGCGGCGATTGTCCACTGCAAAGGCCGGGCCGCGCGGCGTGTGGCATTCGCTGCAATGGCCGAGCGCCTCGGCGAGATAGGCGCCGCGGTTCCATTGCGGCGAGCGCTGCTGGTCCGGGCGGAACGTCTCGTCCTTGGCGAACAGCCAGTTCCAGGCCGTCATCAGCCGGCGCTCGTTGAAGGGGAAGCCGAGCGTATTGACCGGCACCGGGAGCGCGGCAGGCGGCAGCGTGGCCAGCCAGGCGCGAATCGCCAGCGCGTCCGCCTCGGTCATTGCCGCATAGCTGGTGTACGGCATCGCCGGATAAAGCGGCGTGCCATCGCGCCTGACGCCGTGGCGGACGGCGGCCACGAACTGCTCGTCGGTCCAGCCGCCAATGCCGTGGCTGGGGTCGGGCGTGATGTTCGAGGAATGGATGTTGCCGAACGGCAGCGAGAAACTGCGGCCGCCGGAAAAGGCCGGGCGGCCCGGGGCGCTGTGGCAGGGCTCGCAATCCGCAGCCCGCACCAGATAGGCGCCGCGCTCGACCAGCGACGCGCCGCGAAGCGCCGCCGGAACGCCGGTCGGGTCGGGGCCGCGATAGGCGGCAAGCGCAACCGGATCGCCGCCGACGAGTTCGGCAGCAGCCGGCGCCGTGCGATACCAGGTGGCCACAGCGGCACCGCCGAGCGCCAGCAGCGCCACGCCGCCGAGCAAAAACCCTCCGACGCGCGTCATGCCCGTGCCCCTTTTACGAGCCGCGCCCGGTCGATCGGCATGCGCCGCAGCCGAATGCCGGTGGCATCGGCGATGGCATTGGCCAGCGACGGGATAGCGGCGGTGGTGCCGGGTTCGCCGACTCCGCCGGGCGCGTCGGTCGATGTGATCACATGCACCTCGACGGGCGGCGCCTCGGACATTCGCAGCACGCGGTAATCGTTGAAATTGCTCTGTTCGATCCGGCCGTTCCGCACCGTGATCTGCTCATGCAGGGCCGCGCCCAGCCCGAACAATATGCCGCCCTGGATCTGGGCGATGACCGTGTCCGGATTGACCGCCACCCCGCAGTCAATGGCACAGACATAGCGCGCCACCCGGACATCGCCTTCGGGTGTGACCTCGACCTCCGCCACCGTGGCAAGGTGCGAGCCGAACACGCTGTGCGATGCAAGCCCGCGGCCATGGCGCGCCGGCAGCTTGCTGCCCCAGCCACTTTTCTCGGCGACAACACGGACGGCATTGGCAAGGCGCGGTGTCGGGCCGAGCATCGCCAGCCGGAAATCGACCGGATCGCGCCCGGCCGCCCGCGCCAGTTCGTCGATGAAACACTCGACGGCGAACATGGTGTTGTTGGGGCCGACCCCGCGCCAATAGCCGATCGGTACCGCCAGCGGCTCCGAATGGACATAGTCGACGCGCTGGTTCGGGATGTCATAGGGCAGTTCGGTGGCACCATCGACCGAGCCATTGTCGAGCCCGTCCTTCGGCGGCTTGCCGCTCATCCGCAGCTGCACCGAGCCCGCCGAAACCTTGTGCGACCAGCCATGAATGTGCCCGTCCCGGACCGTCGCCGCCATGCGATTATGATAGACCGGGCGAACCGTGTCCTGGCGGATATCCTCCTCCCGCGTCCACATCACCTTGACCGGGCCTTCCACCTCGCGGCCGATCCGCACGGCGGTCTCGATCATGTCCACGTCCAGCCGCCGGCCGAAGGCGCCGCCGAGCATATGGTTGTGCAGCGTTACCTTGCCAGGCGGCAGCCCCAGCACCTTGGCGGCCTGCGCCTGGGCGCGGGTCTGGACCTGCGTACCAACCCATAGTTCGCAGCTGTCGGCAGTGACATGGACGGTGCAGTTGAGCGGTTCCATCGGCGCATGGGAGAGGAACGGCAGCTCATATTCGGCCTCGATCATCTCCCCCTCGCCCAGCGCCGCCGTCGCGTCACCCTGCTCATGGGCGAGGACGCCGGGCTTTCGGCTGTCCTGCCGGAGCGACTCCCAAATGGCTGCCTGGCTCAGCCCGGCATGCGGCCCGTCCGCCCAGTCGATTGTCAGTGCGCGCATGCCCTTGATGGCGGCCCAGCTGTTCTCGGCCACCACCGCCACGAGATTGTCGAGCACCACCAGCTGGCGGACGCCCGGCATCGCCCGCGCGGCCCGGTCATCGACGCCGCGCACCATCCCACCGATCATCGGCGCCGCCGCGATCGCCGCGACCGGCACCGTGCCCGGAAACACATCGATGCCATAAACGGCGGCGCCGACGACCTTCTGCGGCGTGTCCAGCCGCCGCGGCGAGGTGCCGATCAGCTTGAAATCCTCGGCCCGTTTCAGGCCCGCGGGCACCCGCAACCGGATCGTCGCCGCGCGGGCCGCCAGATCGGCGTAGGCCAGCGATCGCGTGCTGGCGGCATCGGTGATCTTGCCCTCTGCGGCGGTCAGCGTGTTGACTGGAACCCCCAGCTCGAGCGCGGCCGCCTGCAGCAACAAGGCGCGCGCATCGGCACCGGCCTGGCGCAGCTGCAGATAGAAGCCGCCGCGCATCGAGTTCGACCCCCCGGTGCCCTGGCGCTGGCGGGGGCCGCCATAGAGCAGGTCATCGGGGCCGGCATGCTCGATCCGTACCATCGCCAGCGGCACCTCGAGTTCCTCGGCGATCAGCTGGGCATGGCCGGTGTGGACGCCCTGGCCCATTTCCTGCTGGGGCATGATCAGTGTGAAGATCCCGTCCCGGCCGAGCCGGATGAAGGCATTGGGCGCGAAGACCGCATCGCCGATAGCCGCCTCCTCGGCGAGCAGCGGCCCGAGCCGGAAGCCGAGCAGCGTCGTCGCCCCGGCGATGACGCCGGTGCCGAGCAGCGCCCGGCGGGAGAGCCCTGCGCGGGAACCTGCCGTCATGCGGCGTCTCCGGCGGCCTGCTTAATGGCGGCGCGGATGCGGTTGTACGTACCGCAGCGGCAGATGTTGCCGGACATTGCGGCATCGATATCGGCATCGTCGGGCTGGGGATTGTTGGCCACGAGCGCGGTTGCCGACATGATCTGTCCCGACTGGCAATAACCGCACTGGACGACTTCAAGATCGAGCCAGGCCTTCTGCACGCGGGCGCCGGCAGGTGTCGCGCCTATTCCCTCGATGGTGGTGACGGCGCGATCCTTGACCGCGGTCCAGGGCATCAGGCAAGCGCGCACGGGCTTGCCGTCGACATGAACGGTGCACGCCCCGCACAACGCCAGCCCACAGCCATATTTGGTGCCGGTCAGCGCCAGCAGATCCCGCAGAACCCAGAGCAGCGGCATATCATCGGGCGCGTCGACATCGCGCGGAGTGCCGTTGACGTTCAATAGTGCCCGCATCCCTGCCGCAACTCCCGCCGCCATCGTTGGGCAGCTCCCCAATTGTGGCCTTAAGGCATACGCCAAAAGTTTTTATCGCGTGTTTCAATCCTGTAATGCAGTTTGAAGCCTGCCGCGCTTAACTTGAACTCAGAAAAGAGCGACCGGCGAAAAGCCAGGCGACAATCCAGGGAAGGAATTGCAGTCATGAACTTGCATTCGGACAATTCTGACTAGTTCACGAGTTTGTTCAAGATGTTGACGGGGTATCCGGCGCGGCAAAAATTGCCGCCGGAGAATATCAACCAATTATAAAATCAAACAGTGGGAGGGTTAAGTCTTGATCAGGAACCATCTTTTCTTCGCGGCGTCTGCAGGCGCAATCGTTGCCGGACTGATGATGCCCAGCGTGGTGGCCGCCCAGGCCGCAAAGTCTGGCCCGGGGACGGACGCAACCAGTGCCGCGGTCGACGCGCCCGAGGAAGCCATTGTCGTCACCGGAAGCCGCCTGGCGGTTTCCGGCTATACAGCGCCGACGCCGGTCACGGTGGTGGGCGAAGAGCTCATCCAGCGCGACGCCAAGATTTCGATCGGTGACACGATCCGCGAACTGCCGGCGGTCGGCGCCTCGTCCTCGCCCAACAATGGCCAGGGCGCCGGCAACATCGTTGGCGGCATCACCGGCCTCGACACCATCAACCTTCGCCAGCTCGGCGTGACGCGCACGCTGGTGCTGTTCGATGGCCAGCGTGTCACCCAATCCAACGTTACAGGCCAGGTCGACATCGGCACCATGCCGACGATGCTGGTCCAGCGCATCGATGTGGTGACCGGCGGCGCCTCGGCAGCCTATGGCTCGGACGCGGTGGCCGGCGTCGTCAACCTGATTCTCAACCGGAATTTCGACGGCCTGCGGATCAGCGCCGAAGGCGGCAACAACTCTAACTGGGACCAACGCAGCTACCGGCTGCAGATGGCGGCGGGCACCGGTTTTGCCGGTGACAAGGGCCGGCTGATCTTCGCCGCCAACCATCAGGACAGCCCGCAGACGATCTTTTCCAACCAGCGGAGCTGGAACCGCTACACGCAGCTGGTCAACAACCCGGCTTTCGCCGTCGGCAATGGCCAGCCCCGCCTGATCCATGCCGACAATGTCGGGCTTTCCAACGCCACGACCGGCGGCCTGATCACCAATGTCGCGACCAATCCGGCGAGCCTCAGGAACATCCAGTTCGGCCCGAACGGTACTACGTCCACCTTCACGCCCGGCATCGTCTCCGGCGGCGTCGCTTCCGATGTCGAGACGCTGCACCCTTCCATCAGCAACCTGACGACCGAGTTCCGCGCAACGACGCTGTTCGGATACGGGTCGTACGAAGTCGCCGATTGGCTGCGCATCTCGTTGCAGGGCAATTACGGCCGCACGCGCGCACGCAACAATTCGGTGCCCTACACCCGACTGGGCAACATCGTCGTGCGTTCTGATAATGCCTTCCTGCCGCAGTCGGTCCGCGACCAACTGACCGCCGCCGGGGCGACCCAGTTCAATTTCGGCACGACCAACATGAACAACATCACGCCCGGCGATTATGATCTCGATGACTTCGAACAGTCGCTCGGCATTCCGGTTGCCGTCACCGAACGGACGCTGAAGCGCGGCGTGCTATCGTTCGAGGGCGATATCGGCGGCGGCTGGACATACAATGCCTATGCCCAGATCGGCAAGGTCATCGTCGACCAGAGCACCACCAACAACACCATCGTATCGAACTACAACAAGGCCATCGATGCGGTGCGGAACACCGGCGGACAGATTGTCTGCCGCGTCAACGCCGACACCAACCCGGCTAATGACGATCCGGCTTGCGTGCCGCTCAACATCTTCGGCACCGGCGTCGCCTCGCCCGAGGCGATTGCCTATACCAATATCGGGCCGGGCGTGAACTTCCAGCGCCAGGATCTCGAACAGCAGGTCTATGCCCTGTCATTCCAGGGCACGCTGCCATTCAGCATGCCGGCTGGTGAAATCCCGATCGCATTCGGCGGCGAGTATCGCACCGAGGAAGGCAACATCACCGTAGACGCCGGCGCGGCCGCCCGCATCTATCCGGTGGCGAACTTCGTTGCATTCAGCGGCAAGTACAATGTGAAGGAAGCGTTCGTCGAACTCGATGTGCCGATCATCAAGGATGGCTTCATCAAGTCGCTGAACATCAATGGCGCCGCGCGCGTTACCGACTACAGCACCAGCGGCACCGTCACCACCTGGAAGGTCGGCGTGACCTCGGAACTCAACGACTCGATCCGGCTGCGCGCCACCTATTCACGCGACATCCGGGCGCCCAACCTCAACGAGCTGTTCAGCGCCGGCATCAGTACCCAGGGCCAGTTCCGCGATCCGCGCCAGCCGGCGGGCAGCCCGCTGGTCACGGTGTTCTCGGTGGTCAGCGGCAACCCCGATCTCGATCCGGAAGTCGCCAAGACCTTCGCGGCCGGTGTCGTGCTTCGGCCAAGCTTCCTTGACCGCTTCACGCTGTCCGTCGACTATTACAACATCGCCGTGGCAGGATCGATCGAATCGGTGAGCACGACGCAAATCGAAGATCGCTGTCTCGCCGGCGAACAGGTTTTCTGCGAATCCTATGTTTACAACAGCGCCGGTCAGTTCGTGGAGTTCCGCCGGGCCCCGCTCAACCTGGCATCACGCAAGACCAGCGGCCTCGACTTCCAGGCTGATTGGTCGGTACCGTTGTTTACCGGAAACCTGCAATTCCGCTTGCTTGGCAATTATGTGATCACCGGCACGCAGGAGTTGCTCGGCAACGTCAATAGCTTCGTCGGATCGCTCGGCGCGGATTCGACGGCGACCGGTTTCCCGCGGGCCCGTGGCAACTTCTCGGCCACTTATGCCAGCGGGCCGTTCTCGGGCACCTTCCAGACGCGCTTCATCGGCGCCGCCAAGCTCAATGTCGACTGGGGCCCGCTTGACGTGGATGACAACAGCATCCCGCCGATCGCCTATATCGACCTGCGCGCGAGCTATCAGCTGACCGAGGAAGTCCAGCTGTTCGGGGCGGTCGACAATCTGCTCAACACCGCCCCGCCCAATGTTGCGGCCGGTCCTACGCGCGGCTTCTCGGTCACCTACTTCGCGCCGATCCGGAACGACATTTACGATGCCATCGGCACGTCCTTCCGGGTGGGTGCGCGGTTGAAGTTCTGAGCCTGGCTATCCTCCCCGCCGCATTGGCCGGCCGGGGAGGATGTGCCACGATCAACTGAAGACGCCGATATCGGCATGAATATTGGGAGGACAGACATGGACATGACGCGCAGGGGAAGCCTCGGCATGATCGGCGGGATGGCCGCTTCCGGGCTGCTCGCCGGCACCGCGGCCAGCGCCCAGACGATGAAGCTCGGCAGCCCAACCAAGACGATGTACTGGGTGGCCTCGGTCACGCCGTGCAACGCCAATGGCCAGTTCGATCCCGGGGCGATGCAGGCGATCATGCAGTGGCACCGCAAGTCCGGCGCCGACGGCGTCGTCGTGCTCGGCACCTCGGGCGAGTTCGCCTCCTTCTCGGTTGCCGAGCGCAAGGCGATCGCCGAGGTCGTGCTCAAGAACAAGAATGGCATGAATGTCATCGTCGGGCCGGGCACGGCCAACATCACCGAGACGATCGATCTGGCCAGGCATGCGCAGGACAATGGCGCCGACGGGCTGCTGGTGATCCCGCCCTATTATTTCAACACGCCGCCGCTCGCCGGGCTGACGCAATATTACAGGCAGCTGTTCGATGCGGTGCAGGTGCCAATCAACCTCTACCATATCCCGGGCATGAGCGAGGCACCGATTACCATCGAGCTGATGAACAACCTCAAACAATATCCGCATCTTGCCGGCATCAAGGATTCGTCCGGCAGCGCCGAGGGCTATGCGGCGTTTCTCGCCGCCTTCCCGCAGCTCAACATGCGCTGCGGCACCAGCAACAATCTGGAGCCGGCGCTCAATGCCGGGATGGGCACCATCCTCGCCGACGGCAACATGTGGTCCAGCCGCTGCGCCGACATCTTCAAGGCCTATCGCGCCAAGGGCGACTGGAAGGCGCAATTGCAGCGTCTGCGCGCCACCCAGGCGATCATGCGCCCGGCAACGCAGGGCACCAACACCTATGCGGCGATGAAATATGTCCTCGGCCTGCAGATGGGCGGGCCGCGCATGTACACGCGCGTACCTTATGACCAGCTCAGCGACGAACAGATGGCCTCGATGAAGGCCGCACTCGAGCGTGTGCAGCGCGAAGTCGCATGAAAATTCGGGGAGGAACGATGAGGCAGATGGGCATGACTCGAACAATGACGCGCACGATACTGGCAGCCGCCCTGTTGGGCGTCGCCGGTGCCGCCATGGCACAGACCGCGCTGCCGGCCGCACCGAACACCGACTGGCCGACCTATAACGCCGATCTCGCCGGCAGCCGCTACCGGCCGTTGGAGCAGATCAACGCCAGCAACTTCAACGATCTCGAAGTCGCCTGGCGGTTCAAGACCGACTCGATCGGCACGCGGCCCGAGTACAAGCTGGAAGGCACGCCTCTGGCGGTGGGCGGCCGCATCTACGCCACCGCCGGCACCCGGCGCGGCGTCGTGGCGCTCGATGGCAAGACCGGCGAGCTGCTGTGGATGCACAGCCTGCGCGAGGGCGAGCGCGGCGCCGCTTCGCCGCGTGCCCTGTCGGGCCGCGGCCTGTCCTATTGGACCGACGGCACCAACGAGCGCATCCTCTATGTCACCATCGGCTACCAGATGATCTCGCTCGACGCCAAGACCGGCCAGCGCGACCCCAATTTCGGCGAGAACGGCATTGTCGACCTTAAGAAGGATTTCGACCAGGAGTTGGATCCGGTCACCGGCGAGGCCGGGCTGCACGCCGCGCCCGCTGTCTCGGGCAACACCATCGTCATCGGCGCCGCCTTCCGGGAAGGATTCACGCCGCGCACCGCCAACAACAACAAGGGCTATGTGCGCGGCTATGACGTCCGCACCGGCAAGCGGAAGTGGATCTTCCACACCGTGCCGAAAAAGGGCGAGGTCGGCTATGACAGCTGGCTGAAGAATTCGGCCGAGGGCAATGGCAATACCGGGGTCTGGACGCAGGTTTCGATCGATCCCGAGTTGAATCTTGCCTATCTGAACGTCGAATCCGCCACCAGCGACTTCTACGGTGGCCATCGTCCCGGCAACAATTTGTTCGCCAACTCGCTCGTCGCGGTCGATCTCGAAACCGGCCAGCGCAAATGGCATTATCAGCTGATCCACCACGAGATCTGGGATCTCGATGCCTCCTCGGCGCCGCTGCTGATGGACGTCACCGTCAGCGGCAAGCCGCGCAAGGTCGTCGGCATCCCCAGCAAGCAGGGCTTCTTCTATGTGCTGGACCGCGTCACCGGCCAGCCGGTGTGGCCGATCCGCGAGACCAAGGTGCCGCAGGGCGATGTCCCGGGCGAATGGTATTCGCCCACCCAGCCGATCCCGTCGAAGCCGCCGGCCTATTCACGCAACGGCTTTTCCGAGGCCGATCTGATCGATTTCACCCCCGCGTTGAAATCGGAGGCGCTCGAGGTCGTCAAGAATTACAAGCTCGGCCCGGTCTACACACCGCCGATCGTCAGCACGCCCGAGAAGCTGGGGGTCATCAACAACTGGGCACAGGGCGGCACCAACTGGCCGGGCGGCTCGTTCGATCCGGAATCGGGCATCGCCTATGTCTATGCCTGCCAGGCCTGCATTTCCTCCACCGGCCTGCAGCGGCCGCCCGAAGGCCTGTCGGAGATAGACTGGGTGGTCGGCGTCGCCGGTCAACCGGTGGTGATGATCATGGGTCCCGGCGAAGGCGCCGGCGCCGACACCCCAGCCCCGAAGCCGGCCGCCAATCCGGCGCCCTCGGCCCCGGTGCGGCGCCTGAATGTGCAGGGCCTGCCGCTGGTGAAGCCGCCGTACGGCACGATCAGCGCCATCGACGTCAACAATGGCTCGATCAAATGGCAGATTCCGCATGGTGAGACGCCGGACTTCATCCGCAACAGCCCGCTTCTCAAGGGCCTCGATATCCCGAGAACGGGCCAGGCGACTTATCAGATCGGCACGCTCGTCACCAAGACCCTTGTCATCGCTGGCGAAAATCAGGTGACTGCGCCCCCGGGCCGGCCGCGCGGCGCCATGCTCCGCGCCTATGACAAGCAGAGCGGCAAGGAAGTCGGCGCCGTCTGGATGTCCGGCCCGCAGAGCGGATCACCGATGACCTATGCGATCGACGGCCGCCAGTACATCATCGTGGCGACCAGCGGCGGCACCTCGACAGGCGAGTATATCGCCTTTGTGCTGCCCGAGCAGCGCTGAGCTGAAAGGAATTATGCGTGCGTAACAAATTGAAACTGCTTGCCACGGCTGCCGTCATGGCCGGCGTTGCCGCCAGCGGCCAGCTGCAGGCGCAGATGGCCGAGTTGACGACCTGGAGCGGTGTCTACACCGAGGAACAGGCGACGCGCGGCGCCACCGCCTATAGCCAGAGCTGTGCCGTGTGCCACGGCGTCTCGCTGGGCGGCACCGGCGAGGCACCGCCCGTCGTCGGGCCGGAGTTCATCGCCAATTGGAACGGCCAGTCGCTGGGCGACTTGTTCGAACGCATCCACAAGACGATGCCGTTCAATGCCCCGGGCTCGCTGAGCACGGCGACCAATGCCGACATTCTGGCGCATGTGTTGAAGGTCAACGGCTTCCCGGCCGGCGACACCGAGCTAGCCCGACGCGCCGAGATGCTGATGGGCATCACCGTCCAGGCCCAGCGGCCGGCAGGCGTAGGGGCCGCTGCGGCCCCGACGCCGGCTGCCAGCGCCCCCGTTACCCCCTCCACAGCTGCCGCCCCTGCCCCCAGGGCGCGTGGCGAGATGGCGGCCGTCCCGGCGGCGTTGCTTGCACCGCCGACCGGGGCGAACGCGCCCAACAGCCAGGCAAACCCCTACCGGAGGGACCTAAGTTTTTTTAAGTTGCCCGCTGGGCGGACCATGGGTTCGACCAGCGGGGTCGCTGTCGATAGCAAGGGCAATATCTGGATAGCGGATCGCTGCGGCGTTAACAGCTGTGCCGACAGCGACCTCGACCCGATCATGATGTTCGATTCCGAGGGCAATTTCGTGCGCGCCATCGGCCGCGGCATGTTCCTGTTTCCGCACGGCTTCTACATCGATGCCCAGGACAATATCTGGGTCACCGACGCGCGCGCCGCCGACGGCAAGGGCGGCCAGATCGTCAAATTCTCGCCCGACGGAAAGGTGCTGCTGACCCTCGGCAAGGCCGGCGTATCAGCCGAGGCAGAGGACAGTTTCCTCGAGGCTTGCGCTGTTGCAGTGGCCCGTGACGGGACGATCTTCGTCGCCGACGGCCATTCAGCTGGCAAGCCGTCGCGGATCATGCTGTTCACGCCCGAAGGCAAGTTCATCAAGCAATGGGGCCAGCGCGGCGCCAATCCGGGTGAGATCGAGGTGGCCCATGCAATAGCCCTCGATTCAAAGCAACAGGTCTATGTCGGCGACCGTTGGAACAACCGCGTCCAGATCTTCGACCGGAACGGCAAGACCCTTGCTTCATGGCTTCAGTTCGGCCGCCCGAGCGGCGTTTTCATCGATGAGAACGACATGCTTTACGTCGCCGACTCGGAATCGCGCAGCCCCGTCGGCTATGGCTATAATCCTGCCTTCAAGCGCGGCATCCGCGTCGGTTCGGTCAAGGACGGCGTCGTCCGCGCCTTCATCCCCGATCTCGAGCCGAATCCGGACAGCGGCGCCACTAGCGGTGCCGAAGGCATCTGGGCAGACGGCAAGGGTGTGATCTACGGTGCGCAGGTGAAGGAACGCGTCGTCGCGCGTTACACGCGATAACCTAGGCACGACCGCCAACAGGAGACTGAATCTGATGACGAGTGCCATGGCGAAACATGGCGTATGGATGGTGGTCGCGCTGGTCGGGGCCCTGTCCTTGGCGGTGATCGCATCCGCACGCGGCGAAGCGATCAACGCGTTGTGGCTGATCGCGGCGTCCGGCGCAGTCTATCTGATCGCCTATCGCTATTATTCCCGCTTCATCGCTGACCGGGTGCTCGGCATCGATCCGTCGCGGCCGACCCCGGCCCATACCCGCAACGACGGGCTCGACTATGTGCCGACCAACCGGCATGTGCTGTTCGGCCACCATTTCGCGGCGATTGCCGGGGCGGGGCCGCTGGTCGGCCCGGTGCTGGCCGCCCAGATGGGTTATCTTCCCGGCATGCTGTGGATTCTGTTCGGCGTGGTGCTCGCCGGCGCCGTCCAGGATTTCATCATCCTGTTCATCTCGATGCGGCGGGATGGCCGGTCGCTGGGCGAACTCGTGCGAATGGAGATGGGGCCGGTTGCCGGCGTCATCGCACTGTTCGGCGCGTTCCTGATCATGCTGATAATCCTCGCCGTGCTGGCGCTGATCGTCGTGCGGGCGCTGGCGGAGAGCCCTTGGGGACTGTTCACCGTCATGGCGACGATCCCGCTGGCGATGCTGATGGGACTGTACCTGCGCTTCATCCGCCCTGGCCGCGTCGGCGAAGTGTCCGTAGTTGGCTTCGTCGGGCTGATACTGGCAATCGTCTTCGGCCAGAACGTGGCCGCTTCTCCGGTCTGGGGGCCGATTTTCACCCTCACCCCCACCCAGCTCGCCTGGGGGCTGATCGGCTACGGCGCCGTGGCTGCCGTGCTGCCGGTCTGGCTGCTGCTGGCGCCGCGTGACTATCTCTCGACGTTTCTCAAGATCGGCGCCATTGCAGCACTTGCCATCGGCATGGTCATCGTCGCGCCGGAGCTGCGCATGCCGGCCTTTTCGCGCTTTGCCAATGGCGGCGGGCCGGTCTGGTCGGGCTCGATGTTCCCGTTTCTGTTTATTACCATCGCTTGTGGCGCGGTCTCGGGTTTCCACTCGCTGATCTCGTCGGGCACCACGCCGAAGCTGATCGCCACCGAAGGCGATGCCCGCTTCATCGGATATGGCGCGATGCTGATGGAAAGTGCCGTCGCCATGATGGCGCTGATCAGCGCCTCGATCCTCGATCCCGGCGTCTATTTCACCATGAACAGCCCGGCCGCGGTGATCGGCACCACAGCGGAATCGGCAGCGGCCGCGGTGACGGCGATGGGCTTCCCCATCGATGCCGCCACTATCACTCGCACGGCGGCCGAAGTCGGCGAAACGTCGATCATCTCGCGCACTGGCGGCGCGCCGACGCTGGCCGTGGCGATGGCGGACATCTTCTCGGCGATGTTCGGCGGCCCGGCGATGAAGGCCTTCTGGTATCATTTCGCCATCCTGTTCGAGGCGCTGTTCATCCTGACCGCGGTCGATGCCGGCACCCGCGCCGGACGCTTCATGCTGCAGGATTTGCTTGGCCTCATGTCGCCGCGCTTCCGGGACACATCGGCACTGGTGCCCGGCCTGATCGCCACTGGCCTCACGGTTTCGGCCTGGGGCTGGTTTCTCTATCAGGGGGTCACCGACCCGCTGGGAGGCGTCAACACGCTTTGGCCGCTGTTCGGCATCTCCAACCAGATGCTCGCCGCGATTGCGCTGATGCTTGGCACCGTGGTGCTATTCCGCATGAAGAAGCAGCGCTACGGATGGGTGACCGCCCTACCGGCGGCCTGGCTGGTGATCTGCACGATGAGCGCTGGCTGGCTGAAGCTGTTCTCCGCAGACCCCAAGGTCGGCTTCCTGTCGCACGCCGACCTGTTCTCGGCGGCGATGGCGCGCGGCGAGCTGCTGGCGCCGGCGAAAACCGTCGGCCAGATGCAGGCGATCGTCCTCAACGATCGGGTCGACGCGGCCTTGTGCGCGATCTTCATTGTCTTGGTTGTCGCAATGCTGTTCTACACCGTCCGCGCCTGCCGCGACGCGCTGGGCCAACCGCGGCCGACGACCAAGGAGGTATTCGCATGAGCGGCACCGGCTTGCGGCGCGCCTGGCAGCTGGCGCAAGACATGGCGCGACTGGCGGTCGGGATTCCGTCCTACAACACCTATGTCGATCATATCCGCCACAAGCACCCGGACCGTGAACCAATGACCCAGGCCGAATTCTTCCGGGAACGCCAGGCCGCCCGCTACACGGGGGGCAGCGGCCGCTGCTGCTGAGCAGGAGAGGATAGTTCAATGCGCTGGCTGATCGTCACCGCCCTGATGCTGGCCGCCAGCGCTGCCAGCGCCCAGACCCGCCCGCTCGGCGCCAACCTCGAGCAGTTTGCCTATCCCTTCCCGGTCCAGTGGTTCGAGGGTCGCTCGCAGGGCGCTCCGGTGCGCATGGCCTATCTCGACGTGGCGCCGGTTGGAAATCCCAAGGGCCAGACCGTCGTCCTGCTCCACGGCAAGAATTTCTGCGCCGCCACCTGGGAGGGCAGCATCACCGCGCTGTCCCGGCAGGGTTATCGAGTGATCGCGCCGGATCAGATCGGCTTCTGCAAATCGTCCAAGCCGGCCGGCTATCAATACAGCTTCCACGCGCTGGCAACACTGACCCGCGACCTGCTGGCGAAGGCGAACGCCGGGCCCGTGGTGCTGGTCGGCCACTCCACCGGCGGCATTCTCGCCGTCCGCTTCGGGCTGCTCTATCCCGAACTGGCGTCGTCACTGGTGCTGGTCAATCCGCTGGGCCTCAACGACACCATCGCCGAAGGCGTGCCCTATGCCGATCTCGGCGACCTCCGCGCCGGCGAGAACAAGACCGATGCCGCGTCCATCAAGGCCTATCAGCTGCGCACCTATTATGGCGGCAACTGGAAGCCGGCCTATGATCGATGGGTCGAGATGCTGGCCGGACAATATGCCAGCCCGGACGGCGACATCGTCCGCGATGCCCAGGCCCGGCTCTCGGACATGATTCAGACCCAGCCCATCGCCGCCGAGCTGGGCCGGCTGGCCATGCCGGTTACGCTGATCATCGGCGGCAAGGACCTCACC
>NZ_JBIMKZ010000019.1:0-39532 GCF_051860865.1 Polymorphobacter sp.
GGGGCCTGCGGCCCCAGCCGCCGGAGGCACATTGTCTTACCGCCGGAGGCATATTCTCGTGCTGCCAGAGGCGCCCCTAGCCCAGCCGGGCAAGAATCACCGTGAGTGTTTCGCCGCGCGCCAGACCGTCGATGATCAGTGCCTCGCGCCCGGCATGTGCCGTCAGTCGTTGCAATTCCTCATCGAGCATCGCTGGCGCAATTGCTGCTATGCCGTCCTCGTCGCAGAGCAGGGCGTCGCCGGCTTCGATCGTCGCGCCGCCGATGCAGACCGGTGTGTTGCGCCGGCCGCCGAGCCCCAGCCGCCGTGTGGTCATGCCGCTGAGACCTCGGCACCAGATCGGGAGGCCCAGGTTGCGCAGTTCGGCGATGTCGGTCACCGGCCCGTCGACGACGATTGCCGACGCGCCTTGCGCGAGCGCCGCCCGGGCGACAATACCGCCGACACAGGCATGGCGGGTGTCGCCGAGCCGGTCGATGACCAGAACATCGCCGGGGCGCAGCAGGTCCAGCGTTTCGTGGAGCAGGACGGAGTCCGCCCCGGGCAGTGCCAGTGTGACGGCCGTTCCGGCGACGGCCGGCCCGGGCACCAGCGGCGCGATGCCGGGCCTGGTCAGCCCCCATAGCCGCCAATGCCCAAGCGTGGAAACTGCTGCCCCGGCAAGCGTTGCCAGACGGCCGGTGTCGATTGCCGGCGGCATCGGACGGATATCGCGCATCATTGCGGACGAGCCGGCGCGCGCGGGTCACAGCCGCGGAAATAGATGGCAAAGTCGGCGAGGTAATCGACCAGCGCGGCGGTGAATATGGCGCCGGCTTCGGCGGAGGACAGGCTGGCATCGCCGCCGCCGATGCCGTTGGCGGCCACTTCCGTCGCATCAAACGGCATGGCGATTTCGGCGCCCTTGAACATCATCCCCGAAAAGCCGCTCGTCGTCGGCAGCCCGAACAGGGCTTGCCGTTCGGCCCGGCCGTCGCGGGCGGCACTGACCAGATGGGGGGTGAGGTGCATCGCCACCGAGGTTACCGGATCGGCACCATGGCCGCGTGCTGCCGCGGCCTTGTCGCCGTGTGCCGCCGTCCAGGTCGCATCGGGCAGCACCCGCCACAGATGGACGGCCGGCACGCAGACGCCGGTGCGCTGCCGAATGCGGTGGGCGACATCGGCGATCAGCGGCGCGTTGGTCGAATGGCCGTTGCACAGGATGATCCGCGTCAGGCCATGGTCGAGGAAAGAGGTGATCATATCCTCCAGCACCGCCATGAACGTGCCGGCCCGCAACTGCACGCCGCCGGCGAAGCCCCGGAAGAACTCGGCATAGCCGAACGGCAGCACCGGGGCGGCGATGGCGCCGGCGCGCTCGGCGGCCGCCAGTGCGATCATCTCGGCCAGCACGTAATCGCCCATCGGCGCGAACGGCCCCTGTTGCTCCTGGCTGCCGAGCGGCAGGATGATCACCGGCTCGTCGGCCAGCCGGGCCTTGAATTCGGGCCAGCTCAGGTCCTGAAGGGCATGGGGCCGCTTGGTCATGACAGGCCGAGCCGCTTGTTGGCGAGTGCCGGGATCTGGGCGCGGACCCGGCCAAGCAGCGTCAGGTCGATATCGGCGCTGGCATGGCCGAGCCCCTCGGAGGCGCGGGCCACGACATTGCCCCAGGGGTCGACGATCATCGACTGGCCGAACGACTGGCGCTCATCGACCGGCGTGGTGTAGCGGCCCCATTGGGCGGCGGCGGCCAGCCAGCATTGCGTCTCGATGGCGCGGGCGCGCAGCAGCACTTCCCAATGGTCCTTGCCGGTCAGCAGCGTGAAGGCGGCGGGCAGCGCGATCAGCTGGCTGCCGCGCGCCACCAGCGCCTGGAACAGTTCGGGGAAGCGCAGGTCGTAGCAGATCGTGCACCCGACCTGCACGCCCTCGCAATCATAGGTGACGATCGCGTCGCCGGGCAGGATCGTCGCCGACTCATGATATTCGGCGCCGTCGCTGGTGGTGACGTCGAACAGATGGATCTTGCGGTAGCGCGCCACCTCGCGGCCGTCGCGGTCGAAGACCAGGCTGGTGTTGTGGGCCTTGCCGTCGCCGGCGCGCTCGTACAGCGAGCCGCCGTGAATCCAGATCCGGTGCTCGCGGGCCAGCGCCTGCAGCGCCTGATAGGCTTCGCCGTCACGGCTGGCCTCGGCGATGCCGGGCGCCCCGGAGGCGCCGCCGAGCCATTCGAAATGCTCGGGCAGCAGCACCCAGTCGGGCCGGTCGCGTTCCACGGCGCGCGCCACCAGCCCGGCCAGCTGGCGCAGATTGGCTGGCTTGTCGTCGCGGCTGTTCATCTGGATCACCGAGGCGCGCAACATGGTCAGCGCGGCTCGTAAATGGCGTTGAACAGCAGCTTGAAGGCGCCGTGCGACTGCGCCCTGAGCGTGATGTCCGGGCCGATCAGCAGCACCCGGCCGTCGCCCTGCGGCAGGTCGACGACGGCGGCGGCACCGTCGAGATTTTCCTGGCCCCAGCCCCAGCCGCTGCGCAGCAGCTGCTTGCCTTCGAAGCGCAGCGGCGTGGTGCCGCCGCGCGCCGAGTCGGTGAGCCGGAAGACCGGGCTGTTGTCGTAGAAGACGTCGAGCTGCTGCGGCAGCCCATAGCCAACCGGGCTGGTGGCATCGACGCGGCCGGAGAGGATGGCGCCGGGCACATAGAAGAGGGTGCGCGGCAGCGGGATGGCCTTGCCATCCTTGATGACGGCGAGCGGGTTTTCCACCGGCAGGGCCAGTGCCCGCACCAGCGCCTCGGCCGATTCACCCATGCCGATCAGCGTGCCGCCGGTCTCGGCGAAGGCCTTGAGCGCCGGTACCGAGCGGTCGGCCGAGATCGAGCCCAGCCAGCCGCGATATTCGGCCGGAATCCGCGACGGATCGGGCTGGCGGATGGTGAAGCGGCCGCGGAACATGCCGCCGGTGTCTTCCGCCGCCTCCTTGTCGAACGCCGCCTCTGGTAGGATGATGACGTCGAAGGCGTCGCGCAGCCCGCCGGCATCGAGCTGCTGGGGATAGACGATGGTGTAGGGCAGCTCGAACTTCTCGAAGATCCAGCGCATCCAGCCGGTCGGGATCAGCCCGCCGTAGACATCGACGATGGCGACGCGTGGCGCGGGGATTGCCGCCTTGGCCTCGCCGGGTTCGCGGTTGACCGCCTCGGCGACGAGCCCCAGCTCGGCGACCGAGGCGCGGACGATGGCCTCGGCCTGGGGGCTGGCCGGCACCCAGAGGGCGCCGCGCTCGGCCGGACCGCCGGCGACGCGGCGTGGTTCCGACAGCCAGAACAGCGGCTGGCCGGCCTTGTGCAGCCGGTTGGTGAGCGTGATGACGTCATTGGCGCCGTGGCCGATGAGGAAGCCGGCGCGGCCCGAGCCGATGATGCGCCCGGCATCGGGGCGCAGTTCGCCGCGCGTGCTGACGGTCTTGGCGTCGAGCGCGTCGAGGACGCGCTCGAAGGTGACGCCCATTTGATAGGCGAGCGTATAGCCGGAGGCATCGGCGGGCGGGATCGGCGGGCCGCCCGGATATTCGAAGTTGTTGGGGTAATCCTGGGGCTCGAACATGTCGATGACATGCGGCCGATAGGCCTGGGCGGTGCGCACCACATAGCTGCCGGACGGGAAGCGCTTGCCATTGGCGGTGAACGGCGCCGTCGCGCGCTCGACCTCGACGCCGAGCTTGATCAGCGCGTTGAGGAAGCGGATGCTGGTTGGATAGTCGCGCTGGTCCGGGGCGATAACATAGGCGCGGGCGTCGCGGTTGGCCGGGTTCTTCAGCACCGCGTCATAGAAGCGGGCGTCGATCGCGCTGCTGCCGCGCGTCCGGGTCGGCTCGGGTTTGGCGCCGGTGGCGGCCGAGGCCGCATGCATTTCGGCGATGCGCCTGGGGCTTACCGTCCAGCTGTCGCGGCTGCCTTTCTCGATGTTGGCGGCGCCCATCCGGTAGAAATTGTAGAGCAGCTTCTCGCGGTTGTTGGCGGCGTGGCTGAGCACGGCGCGGTTGATCGACAGGCTGTATTCGAGCGACTGGCCCATGCGCCACATCTGCGGCGGGATCGGCGCCGGCTGGTCATTGCCCGGCAGCTGCCGCTCGGGGACCAGCTGGATCTCGATCGGTACCGGCATACCGATGGTCTCGGTGAGGATGCCGATGGCGTTGTGGAAATAGGAAGAGGTGCGAAGATTGCCATTGTACCAGGTGTCGTAATGCGCGCCGTTGCGGGACGTGGCGCCGCGCTTGTCCTCGGACAGCAGGCGGGACTGGATGGCCGCACCAACCTCCTCGAGGCTGGCGATCACCAGCGGGTTATAGTTGAAGTTGAACGGGTTGCGGAACGGCGGGATGAACACGACGGTGCCCGCCGGCCCGGTCTGGTGCTGGTTGAGGACGATCTGCGGCCGCCATTCCTTGAACAGTACGCGGGTGATGTTCTGCGTTTCCGGCATCTCGGCCATGTAGAAGTCGCGGTTGTTATCGTGGCCGATATAGGGGTGGTAGAGCTTCGGCAGGCTGTGGAAATTCTCCTCGCGCTGCGCCGGATCGGCGAAGCGCATGTACCAGTTGGCGACCAGCTCCTGCCCGTCGGGATTGTCGGCGACGAACAGCGTGATGACATCGTTGCGGATGCGCTGCGCCTCGCGGTCCTCGCTGCCGACAAGATCATGGACCTCGGCGATGATCGCCGCATGGGTCAGCACTTCGCTGGCATGGATGCCACCATCAACCCAGACCACGGCCTTGCCCTCGGCGGCGAGCGCTCGCGCCTGCGCATCGTCCAGCCCCTCGGCGCGGCCCAGCCGGGCCGAGATGTCGCGGTACTTGTCGAGCAGCGCCAGGTTCTCGGGCGAGGAGACCACCGCCATCATCTGCCGGCGCTTCTCCACCGTCGGGCCGATGTCGATCAGCCGGATCCGGTCGCTTCGGGCGGCCAGCGCCTGCCAGTAGCGCAATGTCTCCGAATAGCTGGCGACATAGCGGTCCTCGCCCATGTCGTGTCCGAGAATCTGCTTCGGCGTCGGGATCGGCTCGGCCAGCGCCATATTGCTGGTCAAGGCCAGCGCCATTGCCATGCCGAACAGTTTCATGCCCATCGTCTCCCGCGTCATTGGTCGAGCGCCGTCGCCCGGTCCGGCGTTCTTGTCATCAGCAGCACCGTCAGCGTGATCGCCGCCGCTGCCACCACATAGAAGGCCGGCGCGATCAGTAGCCCGGTCTGCTGCACCAGCAATGTGCCGATGAACGGTGCGAAGCCGCCGAACAGCATCACTGCAGCATTATAGCCGACCGACAGCGCCGAATAGCGCACCCGCGTCGGCAGCAGTTCACACAGATAGGTGGGCGCGACGCCGCTGAACATCCCGCTGAACACGCCCGCGCAGGCCGTGGTCAGGATCACCGACCAGCCGCTCTGGCTGACCGACATGTTGTAGAACAGCGGCACCGCGAACAGCACGAAGCCGGACGCGCTCGCCACCAGGAACCGCTTGCGGCCATAGAGATCGGAGAGATGCCCGGTCAGCGGGATCACCGCGATGTTGACCAGCGCGCCGACCAACGTTGCCGACAATGCCCAGGACCGGTCGACCTTCAGGATCTCGGTCGCGTAGCTGATCAGGAAAGCGCCGAAGGTATAGCCCGCCACGGTCCAGATGATGACGATGCCGAACACCGTCGCCACCGCCCGGCGGTGCTGGGTCAGCGCCTCCTTGAGCGGGTTGCGCCGGGCGCCGCTGGTCACCTTCTCCTCGTAGCGCGGTGTCTCCTGCACCTTGGAGCGCAGATAGAAGCCGACCGGGGCGACGAGGAAGCCGAGCAGGAACGGCACCCGCCAGCCCCATTCAACAAGCTGCTGCTCGGTCAGCACCAGGTTCAGCAGCAGCGCGGCCAGCACCGCCGAGACGATGGCCAGGCTGGTGCTCAGCTGCTGGAGCGCGCCGAACAGCCCGCGCCGATGCGGCGGCGCATATTCGACCAGGAAGGTCGTTGCCCCGCCCCATTCGCCGCCCGCGGCAAAGCCCTGCACCAGCCGGCAGATCACCAGCATCACCGGCGCCGCCAGGCCGATCGAGGCATAGGGCGGGATCAGCCCGGTCAGCCCGGTGGCGCCGGCCATCAGCAGCATCGTCGCCACCAGCGCCACCTTGCGCCCGTAAAGGTCGCCGAAATAGCCCATCACCATGCCGCCGACCGGCCGCATCACGAAGCCAACGCCATAGGTGGCGAAGCTTGACAGGATGATCGTCAGCGGATCGGCGGCCGGAAACATCGCCTTGCCGATCTGCGCGGCGAAATAGCCATAGATGATGAAGTCGAACAGCTCGAACCAGTTGCCGATCATCGCCGAGCCGAGCGCCCGCGCGGTGGCGCGCCGCGTCGGCACATGGCGGACCGGCGGTTCGATCGGGATGGCGGTCATTTGGTGTCGGCCGGCGGCGCCGGCTTTGGCAGCGGCACCGGCACATGCGCCGGTATCACCACCTTGCCCTTGTCAACCATCAGCAGACCGTCCTTGATCACCATGTCGACCTGGCGCAGCGCGTCGAGATCCTGGTCGGGATTGCCGTTGACGATCAGGATATCGGCCAGCTTGCCCGCCTCGAGGCTGCCGAGCCGGTCATCCATGTCGAGCAGCTTGGCGTTGGTCATCGTCGCCGCGCGCAGCGCCTCGGGGATCGAATAGCCGCCCTTCACGAACCATTTCAGCTCGGCGATGAAGATGTTGGGGATATAGCGGTGGGCGTCGCCGATGGTGTCGGTGCCCACGCCCATGACGATGCCGGCCGCCTTCATCTTCTTGAAGACATCGAAATTGCCCTGGCTGGTCATCGAGAAGCGCCGCGACGTCGAGCCATAGAAGCCCCCGGACCGGTCGAGCACGTTCTGGTAGACCTGCAGCGTCGGCACCGCCGTCACCCCCTGCCGGGCCATCGCCGCGATGGTGGCGTCGGTGCGCGGCAGCGGATGCTCGATCATGTCGATCCCGGCCTTCACCGCCATCTCGGTGTAGATGGTCTCGCAGTCGCAGGTGACCTTCAGCCCGAGCAGATGCGCTTCGTCGATCGCTGCCTCAACCTCGGCCTGGGAGAAATGGCTGCCGATCTTGATGACGCTGGCACCTTCCTTGAATGTTCGCCGCACGGCGGCGCGCCAGGCATCGGCGCCGTCGGCCTCCTGGGCGAAGTCCGGCCCATGGCTCGGGGATACCGGCCGCTCGGTGGCATGGCCGCCGGTGCCGGTGATGATGTGCCCGGCGGTGAACACGCGCGGCGCCGGAATGGCGTTGGCGGCGCTCCATTCGCTGAGCAGATAAGGGGCGTTGCGGACTCCGTTCAGGTCCCGCACCGAGGTGAAGCCGGATTCCAGATAATAGCGGAGGTTGCGCTGGCCGCGCAGCGTGCCCGAGCCTTCGCTGGCCTGCTGGTCGATCGGCGTCGCCTGGTCATGATAGCTGATATGGACATGCATATCGATCAGTCCCGGCATCACCGTCTTGCCGGCGGCATCGATGACCAGCGCATTCGCCGCCCAGTCCCGGCTCTCCGGCGGCAGCACCGCCTTGATCCGGTTGCCCTGCACCACCACGGTCGCGGCGCGCACGGCGTTGCTGCGGCCATCGAACACCCGGCCGCCGGTGATCACCAGCTCCGGCCCCGAGGCGTCGCGCGGCCGCACCGGGATGCGCACCGGATCGGCGGTGGTTTCTGTGCCCGGCGCGATCACGGCGCGCCGGTCCTGCAGTTTCGCCGGCTGTGCCTGCGCCGTTCCCGCTGCCAGCAGCAGCAGCCATGCGTGTTTCATGCCCATGATTTTATTCCTTCATGTCCACCGGACAGGCCGCCACCACATGCTCGACGACCTGCCGGTGCGTCGCGAACCACACCTTGTGCGCCGCCATGTGGCGGATCATTTCGTCGAGAATCCAGATCCGGGAGCGTGCCCCGATGATATGCGGGTGCATCGTCAGCTGGAACAGCCCGCCTTCTTCATGCGCGAGGTCGAACTCGCGCCGGAAGATGTCGAACACCGCATCGGGCGGCGTATAGGGCCGGCTGCTGCCGAACCGGTCCATCAGGAAATAGGGGGCATCGTCGCGGATCCAGTCGACCGGCAGCTCGGTCACCCCGGTCGGCTCGCCGTCGAGCAGCAGCTCGTAACAGTCCTCATCGGCCATCAGCGAGCTGTCATAGAGCAGCCCCATGTCGCGGATCACCGCCAGCGTCCCCGGCCCATGGTCCCAGGACGGCGTCCGCACCCCCACCGGCCGCACGCCGCAGACCCGCTCGATCACCTCGGCGGCGCGCAGCATCAGGTCGCGCTCGGCATCGATCGGCAGCAGCGAATTGCGCTCATGGATCCAGCCGTGCAGGCCGATCTCATGGCCCTCGGCGATCACCCGCCGCTGCTCGTCCGGATGCAGCAGCGCCGTGACGGCCGGCACGAAGAAGCTCGCCGGCACGCTGTGCCGGGCCAGGATCGGCAGGATGCGCGGCATCCCCACCCGCGCGCCATATTGGCCCCAGCTCAGCCGCGCCACCGAGCCGCCGCCATCGCGAAGCTCGTTGGTTTCATGGTCGCTGTCGAAGGATAGCGCCACCGCGCAGCGCGCGCCGCCCGGCCATTGCGCCGGCGCCATCCGCCGCCCGGCGCGGACATGGTCGACCTTGGCCCGCCACACCGGCTCCGGCCATTGCCAGGGCGCACTATCGGTCGGTTCGCCGCTCATTGTCCGCCATCCACGCTGAGGATCTCGCCATTGACGAACCCGGCCCAGTCCGAGGCGAGGAAGGCGACGGCGCGGGCGATGTCTTCGGGCGTGCCCAGCCGCCGCAGCGCGATGCCGTCGATGACCGCCTGCTGCCCGGCCGTGCCATAGGCCGCCCATTGCCGTTGGGTTGCCCCGCCCGTGACGACCAGGCCGGGTGCCACGGCATTTACCCGTATCCCCTGCGGCCCCAGTTCATGCGCCAGCTGCCGGGTCAGGCCGAGCAGCCCATGCTTGGCGGCGCAATAGGCCTGCACCCCGGTCTTGGACGCCCGCAGCGAGGCACCCGAACAGATGTTGACGATCGCCCCGCGCCCCGCCGCCACCATTGCCGGTACCACGGCGCGGGACAGTGCCATCGCCGCCCCGAGATTGATCGCCAGTACCGCGTCCCAGTCCGCATCGGTCACCTTGGCGAACGGCACCGGAGCCTGACCCGCGACGCCGCCGGCATTGTTGACGAGGACATCGACCGGCTCGATCGCGCCGATCCATGCCGCCGCCGCTGCCCGGTCGCTGAGGTCGACCCGGTGGCAGTCGATCCCGTCGCCGCGCAACGCTGCAAAGGCCGTCTCGTCGATGTCGCAGGCGAATACCCGGCCGCCTAGTGAGGCGAACAGCCGGGCGATTGCCTGCCCGAAGCCCGAGCCGACGCCGCTGACGGCTATTTCCTGGCCGGAGAATGTGATCATCGCTGCGCCAGTTCGAGCAGATTGGCGTCGGATTGCGCCCGACTTCCGGCCTCGACTTCGTGCATCATGCCGATCATCGCCGCCAGCGTCGGGCAGGCCAGCCCGTGCGCCGCGCCACGTTCGACCACCAGCCCCAGCTGGGCATCGACCTCGGTGATGCGGCGGTGAATGGCGAGGTCGCGCCAGACGCCGCTGTGCGTCTTGCTGCTGGCCGCGTTGAACGCTGCCATCGCCGCGATGCTGGCGGCCAGTGCGGCGTCATTGGCCCCCGGACCGAAGGCCGCCACATCGAAGCCGTTGAAGCCGCGCGGGCTGACCCCTTCGGCGGCGGCCACGGCCAGCACTTCGCCTCCCAGCCGCGCCCATAGCCCGGCCAGCTCGGGCCGTGCCAGGCAGTCGGCGATTCCGGAATCGCCCAGCGCCTGGGCGAACAGGAAGGAGGCATAGGCCAGCTTGCCCCAGAGATAGGCCCAGATGTCGGACGTCGCGATGGCGTCGGGCTCGAAGCCACGCAGCATCGCTGTCATCGTCTCAAGCCGGTCGGTCATCTGGCCGTCCAGCTCGCCGATCGCCACCGTGCCGCGGTTGCCGAAGGCGATCCGCCCCGGCCCGACCACGTCGGCGCCGAAATTGACGAACCCGGCCATCGTTCGCGCCGCACCGATCTGCGCGGCGATCACCCGGGCGCACAGGCCGTTCTGCAGGGAGAGGACGACGCCGTCCGCGGCCAGGTGCGGGGCCAGCATCGCCACCGCGTCGGCGGTGTGATGCGCCTTCACGCAAAGCAGCACCGTCTGCCAGGTGCCGGAGAGCGCGGCCGCGAGTAGCGCCGGCACCGGGGTCGGCCCGAAGCCGGCCGCGCCTTCCACGGCCAGCCCGTGCGTGGGGTCGGCCAGCGCCGCCACATGCGCCGGCGCGGTGTCGACAAATGTTACGTCATGGCCGTGGCGCAGAAGCGCAGCCCCTACCGACCCGCCGATCGCGCCGGCGCCCCAGACAAGAACAGGTGTGTCGATGGTCATGCGTCGAGCGAATGTCCCTTCGCCGGGCTGGAAACGAGAAGGGGCCTCCACATTGCTGCGGAAGCCCCTTCGATGGATCGATCGAACAGGACCCCGGTCAGAAGTTGAACGAGATACGTCCGTAATAATAGCCGCCGTAGCTGCCGAACGGACCGGCACCATAGGGCGGCAGACCGATGGTGTTGGTCGCTGTCGCCAGGTCCGGATAGGTGTCGAACAGATTGTAGGCGCCGACGGCCAGCCGCAGGTTTTCGGTCAGCCCGTAGGAGACTTCGAGGTCGGTGATCCACTTGGCGCCGAAAGTCTGGTCGGCGGCCGGGCTGTTGTCGAGCGACGTCACCTTGTCATAGCGGGTCTGAAGCAGATTGACGTTCAGTCGGTCGAGCGTCCAGTTGACGCCGAGGATCAGCTTGGTGCGCGGCGTGCCCGTGAAGAAGCCTTGGGTCCGCCGGTCGAACAGCGTCAGGCCGAGCCCGGCCAGTTCGCTCGGGTTGGGGGCGATCGCTTGAATCGTCGTCTCGTTATAGTTGAAGCCCAGCGTCGTGCGGAACCGTCCCGCGCTGGTGGTGTCGAAGCTATAGGCCGCGACCACATCGACACCGCGCGTGCGGGTGTCGACGGCGTTGGTGAAGTAGCGGGCGGCTTGTACGCCGGGGGAGCCATTGGCCGCGAGGATGGCGCGCACGCCGGCGCCGGTGAGCAGGCCGGTCGAGGTGATGCGGTTGTCGAGGTCGATCTGATAGGCATCGACCGCGACCGACAGGCCCTGCAGCGGCGTCAGCGTGAAGCCGAGGCTGTAGTTCATCGACTTCTCGGGCCGCAGCGGCTCGGCGCCGAGCGCCCGGCCGATCACCGACTCAACCCGCACCACCGCCGTCTCGATCGGCAGGAAGACGCCGCCGCCGACATTGTTGATCGCCGTCGAGGTCTGGGCAAAGGCCTGCTGGGCCAGTGCCGGGGCGCGGAAGCCGTTGCTCAGCGCGCCGCGGATGGCAAACCAGTCGGTGAATTCATAGCGGCCGCTGACCTTGCCGCTCCAGACGCTGCCGGCGCTGTCGTCGAAATGTTCGAACCTGCCGGCCGCCGTCACCAGGAACTTCGGCGTGATGTCGAAGGCGAGGTCGACATAGGCGGCATAGACGTTGCGCGAGATATCGGCCTCGTCCGCCGGCGTCACCACCAGCGCGCCCTGGGCGCCGACCTGTGCCGGCAGCCCGGCCTGAGAGCCGGTCGGATAGAAATAACCGCCATTGGCGTAGGAGGCCGGATCGAGCGCCCTGGTCTGGTATGATTCCTGGCGGAATTCGGCGCCGGCGGAGACCTGCATGGTCGCCTCGCCGCCCAACTCATAGCGCCGGGTCAGGTCGAGATTGTTGGTCCACTGCTGGAATTCGGAGCTGAAGGTGTCGAAGCTGGTCGGGCTGGCGGCGCCGAGCGAGGCGTTGATGGAGTTGTCAGCGCCGTTGCGGGCATAGTTGCGGCCATAGGTGCTGCTGAAATCGAGATCCCAGCCGCCCAGCTTGCCGCGGATGCCGCCGGTGAACTGGAAGTCGGTTTCCGCCAGCGTATAGAAGGGGCTGAAGCCTTCCGGATAGACGGCGAGGATGTTCTGGTTGCTGCGCGGCAGCCGCCCAGCCTGGCCGACACGCGCTTCGCGGTAGCCGATTGTCCCGTCCGAATAGAGCTCGAAGTCGCCGGTCGGGATCACCGCGGTCAACGCACCCTTGATCTCCTGCACCTCGGGCAGGCCGCCCAGATAGGTGCGGCGATTGACGGTCGCCTCGCGCGGGTCCTCGACGCCGCCGGGCAGACGGTCGAAGAACAGCGTGCTGCGCGGCACGGTGCCGGAACGGATCGTCGGCTGGCTGCTCTTGGCTTCCACCGCCAGGTTCAGCGTGCCGCCATTGCCCACGGCAAATCCCTTGGAGATCGAAGCCTGGATGGTCTCGCCGTCGCTGCCGCTGCCGTCACGCCCATAGCGCTGACCGGCCTCGATGGTGGCCATGCCATCGGTGCTGTTCGTCTTGAGGATGACGTTGATGACACCGGCGATGGCATCGGTACCATATTGCGCCGAGGCGCCGTCACGCAGCACCTCGATCCGCTCGATGGCGCTGGCCGGGATCAGGTCGAGATCGACCGGGTTGCCGCCGACCGAGGTGGCGCCGGTGTTGAAGTCGATGATCGAGCTGTTGTGGCGGCGCTTGCCGTTGACCAGCACCAGCACGTGCACGCCGGAAAGCCCGCGCAGGCCGGCCGGCCGCGTCAGGCTGTTGAACGAGGAGCTGCCGACGGTCGTCGACTGGAAGGAGGGGACGAGCTGGCTCAGCACGTCGCGCAGCTGCAGGCCGCCCGAGCGCTGGAGCAGCTGCTCGCCGCCGATCACGTCGATCGGCGTCGGGCTGGCGATGATCGTCCGCGGCTGGCCGCGCACGCCGGTGACGATGATCTGGTCGGCATCTTCCGGCGCGGCAGCGGCATCGGCCACGGTCTGCGCGTACAGCGGCTGCGAAATAGCCAGGGCCAGCAAGGCCGATCCGGCCGCCAGGTTCGTTCTCAAAGTCATGTCAGCACCCCTTGTTGTTGGTTGTCCGGCACGCCCCCATCATGTTTGACATCGGGCAGGCCGGTTGTTGATCTTGTTCAACCCCAAGCTAAATGACTTGAATCAAAGAAAATAAATTTATTCTCCAATCCCTAGGACACCGCTCGGATCGTTCGGGCGGACAAATGTGCCTTATCGCCGAGGCGGTCAAGCCCTCGTCTCAAGTCGCGCTGGAGGTCTTCCACGCTTTCCAGCCCGACATGAATGCGCACCAGCGGGCCGGAAAATGTCCCTGTGCACGTCCGGCTGGCCAGTTGCGGATCGCAGGGAATGACCAGGCTCTCGAACCCGCCCCAGGAATAGCCGAGGCCAAAAAGCCGCAGGCTGTCGAGCATCGTATCGACACTGTCGGCATGGTCCGGCGCAAGCACGAAGCTCAGCAGGCCACAGGTGCCGGAAAAGTCCCGCTTCCAGATCGCATGGCCCGGAAAGTCCGGCAGGGCCGGGCAGAGCACCGACTGCACTTCCGGCTGCGCCGCCAGCCACTGCGCAATCGCCGCCGCCGAGCGGCCGTGCTGCGCTAGCCGCGTGTGCAGCGTCCGCAGCCCGCGTAGCGCCATATAGGCATCGTCGGGAGACACCGCCCAGCCGATCTCATGACTGCCGCGCGCCAGCATCGCCGCCGCCTCGCCGCTGGCCGCCGCCATGCCCATGAACACGTCGGAATGGCCGCAGACATATTTGGTCAGCGACTGGATGCTGATGTCGATGCCATGCGCCAGCGGCTTGAACAGCACGCCGGCCGCCCAGGTGTTGTCGATGACCGTCAGCACGCCGTGCGTCCGCGCCATCCGCGCGATCGCCGGCACATCCTGCATCTCCATGGTCAGCGATCCCGGCGATTCTAGGAAGATCGCCCGCGTCGCCGGGGTGATCATCGCCGCAATCTCGTCGACGCTCGCCGAGGGGTCGAAATAGCGCGCCGTGATCCCATAGCGCGCCATCGTCCCGCCGAGGAACCGCCGGGTCGGATTGTACACGCAATCGCTGACCAGCAACTCGTCGCCGGCCGAGCAGATCGCCAGGATGACGCCGGTGATCGCGGCCAGCCCCGACGGATAGAGGAACGCCTGTTCCGCCATTTCCAGCTGCGCCAGCGCCGCGCTCAGCGCCCGCTGGGTCGCCAATCCGCCGCGGCCATAGGTGACCTGGGTGTGATCATAGATCGCCTGGGTATCGGCGAGCAGCACGGTCGATCCGCGTTGCACTGGCGGCGCCGGCGTCCGCAGCAACGTCGTGCAATCGCTCTCGCAATGGGCCAGGCGGGTGCATTCATCGCTTTCGGTTTCGGCGTAGGTCACGATATCGGGATCTTTCCTGAAGGTTCTCGGTTGCAATCTGTCACGAAGCACAGGCCAAAATCATCACCTGATTGTGCGTTGGATGACATGATTTTGGGATGTTCATCCCGATATCGCCGTCAATCAGGGGAATTGATTTTTTGCATGAACCCGTTGATTGTTTCCCCGCACCTCTCGGCATGACAGGTAGCCGGGCAAGGAAAGCACGCTGATGCGGCAAAGCTGGCGAATTCTCTCGGGGCTCCTCCTCGGCCTGGTGCTCGGCATTGCACTGGCCGACCTGCCGATCCGTGACCAGGCCCAGGGGCTCGCCACGCTCGTTGGCGGCCTCTGGCTCGATGCCCTGAAGATGACCATCGTGCCACTGGTTGTCGCGCTGCTCATCGTCGGCATCGCCAGCACCGCGCAGACGGCGCGCGGCGGCACCGTGGCGCTGCGCTCGGTAATCCTGTTCATCGCGCTGCTCTGGGTGTCCACCGCCATCGCCGCCGTTCTGGTGCCGGCGCTGCTCGGCCTGTGGCCGCTGCCGGCGGACACCGCCGCCCAGCTCCGCGCCGGCCTGCCCGAGTCGAGCCTCGCCCGCGATGCCGTTCCCGATCTCGCCCAGTTCCTGCGCTCGATCATCCCCACCAACCCCATTGCCGCCGCCGCTAACGACAATCTGTTGCCGCTGATCGTTTTCACCGGGCTGTTCGCCGTCGCGCTTACCCGGCTTCCCGAGGCGCGTGCCGCCAGCGCGGTCGATTTCTTCCGCACCGTCGGCGATGCCATGCTGGTCATCGTCGGCTGGGTGCTGTGGCTGGCGCCGGTCGGCGTGTTCGCGCTGGCCTTCAATCTGGGCGCCACGGTCGGCGCCTCGGCGCTCGGCGCGCTCGGCCATTATATCCTGATCGTCTCCGCCTCCGGCTTCGCCGCCTGGGCGTTGGCCTATCCGATCGCCATCATCGGCGGCGGCATCCGGCCGCGCGCCTTCCTGCGCGCCACGGCGCCGGTGCTCGCGGTGGCGCTCAGCACCCAGTCGTCGCTGGCCTCGCTGCCCTCGATGCTCAAGGCATCCGAGGATCTGGGGGTGCCGGACCGCATCGCCACGGTCAGCCTGCCCATCGCCGTCGCCATCTTCCGGGTGACCAGCCCGGCGATGAACCTCGCCGTCGTCATCTATGTCGCGCACTGGTTTGGCATCGCCCTCAGCCCCACCGCCATCATCACCGGTGCCGCCGTCGCCGCCATCACCACCATCGCCTCGGTCAGCCTGCCCGGCCAGGTCAGCTTCCTCACCGCCATTACCCCGATTGCGATTGCCATGGGCGTGCCGCTGGAGCCGCTGGCGCTGCTGGTGGCGGTCGAGATGATCCCCGATCTTGTCCGCACCGCCGGCAATGTGACGATGGATGTCGCCACCACGACTGCGCTATCGCGCCACATGGTGTCCGAAGCGCCGGAGGCGTCGCGGCCATGACCCGGGTGACACTCGACGAGGCCGACATCCGCATCCTGTCGGCGTTGCAGGATGACGCGACATTGTCGGTTGCCAGCGTCTCGCAGCGGGTCAACATGTCCCAGAACGCCTGCTGGCGGCGGATCAAGCGGCTGGAGGAGAGCGGCGTCATCGCCCGTCGCGTCACCCTGCTCGATCCGGCCCGGCTCGGCCTCGAAATGACAGTGTTCGTCAGCATCCGGGCCAGCGAACATTCGGAGGAATGGCTGGAAAGCCTCAACACCGTCGTCCGCGACATGCCCGAGGTGGTCGAATTCTACCGGATGACCGGCGACGTCGATTATCTGCTCAAGCTCAAGGTCGAGAATATCGGCGCCTATGATGCGGTCTATCGCCGACTGATCCGTGCCGTTCGCCTCACCGATGTCAGTTCGGCCTTTTCGATGGAGGAGATCAAGTGCACCACCGCGCTGCCGCTCCACCATCTGCCGCACAAATAGCTTTCAAGGACTGCCCATGACGTTTCCCAGGATTGCCGCCCTGTTTATCGGCCTTGCCCCGCTCGCGGCCCATGCCCAGCCCGCCGGAACCCTTGCGATTACCGATGCGATGATCTTCGATGCGGCCGGCACGCCGCCCTATCGCGGCACGCTCGTGATCCGCGAGGGCCGCATAGCCGAGGTCGGCCCCGACGTGCGGGCGCCGCGCGGCGCCCGCATCATCCGCGCCCGCGGCCAGGCGCTGCTGCCGGGGTTCATCGATGTCCATACCCATTGGAGCGCCACCGGCGAGCCGGGGCCGCTGCCCCAGGTTGCCAGCCGCTATGTCGAATCCGGCGTCACCACGGTCAATGATTTCCACCAGCAGCCTGAAGCCTTTGCCCCGCGCCGGGCGTGGCTGACCACGGTTGTGGCCCCGCATGTCAATTTCGTCGCGCGGATGAGCACGCCGGGTGGCCATGGCGCCGATTGGGGGGACGAGAATACCACGGTCCGCATCGCCAATGCCGAGGCCGCGACCCGCGCCGTCACGGCGCTGCAGGCTTACAAGCCCGATCATATCAAGCTGTTCGCCGATGGCTGGCGCTACGAGATGGACCCGGACAACAGCAGCATGAACCTCTCGACCATGGCTGCCGCCGTCGAGGTCGCTCATGCCCATGGCCAGCGCGTGCTTACCCACACCGTCACCGTCGATCGCGGCCGCCTCGCGGCGCTCTCCGGCGCCGATGTCATTGCCCATAGCCTGCAGGATCGACCAATCGACCCTGAGACCGTCGCCATCCTGCGCACGTCCGGCATCTTCTACGCGCCGACGCTGGCCATCTATGAGCCGGTCAAGCCGGCCGACACCAAGGCGCCGGACATGGAGGACCCGATCGTCCGCCAGCGCTTCCGCAAATATGGCTTCGCCGAATATAATCTGAAGACATTGCACGAGGCCGGCGTGCCCGTCGCGCTGGGCACCGACGCCGGCATCTCGGGCGCGCCGCACGGCAGCTCGACGCTGCACGAGATGGAGCTGATGGTCCGCGCCGGGCTCAGCCCCAGCGCCGCGCTGCTCGCCGGCACCGCCACGGCCGCCGCCGCGCTCGGCCTGGCCGAGGATCGCGGCACGCTGGCGCCCGGCAAGCGTGCCGATCTGGTGCTGATCGACGGCCGCCCCTGGCAAGCGATTGGCGATGTCCGCCGGATCAGCCATGTCGTCATCGATGGCCGGCTGGCGCTCGGGCCGGATACGCCGCTGCCCGCGGCCAACCGCGCCACCGCCGTGCCGCCGCGCCCGGTGGCGGCGCTGGTCGACGATTTCGAGCGGCCGGATGGCCGCACCAGCCTGGACACGCTGCGCATCACCGACATGGAAAACGGCAACGACCGAAGTCTTGTGTTGCCGCAGGTGGTAGCCCGGCCCGACGGCGGCCATTCGCTGCTGATCGCCGCCCGCATGGCGCTGCGGCCCGGCGCGCTGGCCCGGGTCATCCTGCCGTTCTCGCGCGGTTCGGTGCAGCCGGTCGATGCCCGGGCCTTTCTGGGCGTGCGCTTCGCGCTGCGCGGCTCCGGCCCCTATGTCGTCCGCCTCGCCACGCTGACCAATGTCTGGACCGCCACCATCGAGGGCGGCACCGACTGGCGGACGCTCGACCTGCCGTTCAGCGCCTTTCGGCCGCTTACCGCCGCGGATGGCAAGACGCCGTCCTGGCAGGGTGATGACCTTGTGCATCTGGGTTTCGAAGTCGCGCGGCCGGCCGGCACCACGGCCTGGGCCGAGCTGGATGAAATCAGTTTTTATTGAGGATATCGATCGCCAGGCGCACCCGCCGCGTCACTGGCTCCCCGGGCAGGATTCGAACCTGCGACCATTCGATTAACAGTCGAATGCTCTACCGCTGAGCTACCGAGGAATAGCCGGTGAAGGGGCGCGTATAGACATGCAATCCGGGCCGGGCAAGCCCCCAGCTAGTGGCTGAACTGTTCGAGCACGATCCGGTCGTCAAGGGCATAGTCGGGATCGAACAGCATCGTCAGTGTCGTCGATTTGTCGGTGACGACGCAGACATGGGCGACGTCGCGCACCTCGAGCTGGTCGGCTACCGCCGAGATCGGGCGCTTGGCTGCCTCGCGGACCTCGAATTCGATCACGCTCGATTGCGGCAGCAGCGCGCCGCGCCACCGTCGCGGCCGAAACGGGCTGATCGGGGTCAGCGCCAGCAGGTCGGATTGCAGCGGCAGGATCGGGCCATGCGCCGAGAGATTATAGGCCGTGCTTCCGGCCGGCGTCGCCACCAGCACGCCGTCGCAGATCAGCTCCTCCATCCGCACCTTGCCGTCGATCGAGATGCCGATCTTCGCCGCCTGCCGCGTTTCGCGCAGCAGCGACACCTCGTTGATGGCCGGCGACGTCACCACCTGCCCGGAGACGGTCGTCGCCGTCATCAGCAGCGGGTGGAGCGTGAACAGTTTCGCGTTGGCGACCCGCGTCGGCAGATGCGCTTCCTTCCAGTCGTTCATCATGAAGCCGACCGTGCCGCGGTTCATGCCGAACACCGGCTTGGGATCGTCGGCCTGCATCGCCTCGTGCAGCGTCTGCAGCAGGAAGCCATCGCCGCCGAGGACGACCACCACATCGGCCTCGCGCACCGGCACGAAGCTGTAGCGGGCGCGCAGCCGCTCGGCGGCGCCGACCGCCACATGCGATTCGGAGTTGAGCAGCGCCAGCTTGGGCTCGGACGCGTCAGCCACCCGTCACGCTCATATGCCGCCGCACCGCCGGCGCCTGGCCGCGCCGCGAAATGTCGAAATCATGACCCTTGGGCTTGCGGGCGATCGCCGCCTCGATGGCCGCATCCAGCGCATGGTCATCGTTGGGTGCCGCCCGCACCACGGCGCGCAGGTCGGCTTGGTCGTCCTGGCCGAGGCACATGTAAAGCTGCCCTGTCGTCGTCAGCCGCACCCGGTTGCAGCTCTCGCAGAAGTTGTGCGTCAGCGGCGTGATGAAGCCAAGCGTCTGGCCGGTTTCCTCGATCCGCACATAGCGCGCCGGCCCGCCTGTCCGCTCGGCAAGGTCGGTCAGGGTGAACCGCGCCTCGAGCTGCGCCCGCACGCGGGACAGCGGCAGGTAGCGGTCGACCCGGTCCTCGCCGGTATCGCCCATCGGCATCGTCTCGATCATCGTCAGATCGTGGCCGTGGCGCGCGGCAAAGTCGAGCATCGGCAACACATCGTCCTCGTTGAGCCCGGCCAGCGCCACCATGTTGAGCTTGATCCGCAGCCCGGCGTCGGTCGCCGCTTCGATCCCTTCGAGTACTTGCGGCAGCCGGCCCCAGCGGGTGATATGGGCGAATTTCTCCGGGTCGAGCGTGTCGAGACTGACATTGATCCGGCGCACGCCCGCCGCCGCCAGGTCGCCGGCATGACGGGCCAACTGCGAGCCGTTGCTGGTCAGCGTCAGCTCGTCGAGCGCGCCTGTGCGCAGGTGGCGGGACAGGCTGCGCACCAGGTCGATGATCCCGCGCCGGACCAGCGGCTCGCCGCCCGTCAGCCGCAGCCGCCGGGTGCCCCGCCGGATGAAGGCCGACGCTAGCCGGTCGATCTCCTCCAGACTCAGCACTTCCGCCTTGGGCAGGAAGGTCATGTCCTCGGCCATGCAATAACGACAGCGAAAATCGCAGCGGTCGGTGACTGAAACGCGCAAATAGGTGATCGCTCGACCAAAGGGATCGATCAGCGACGCGGTGGAGGGCAAAACAAGAGTGGAAGTGGCCATCGGTCTCACCCTAGGCAACACTGGCGCGACAATCCAGCGCCCAGAATTTTACAGCTTTCATGATATTTACACTGCCAAAGTGTTGAGACCCGTGCATAAGGCGTCCTGAAAGCTCAATATCGGCTTTCATGCTCGGCCAGGGAGCGTGCGATGAGACCGGCATCTTCGGTTCTGGTTGTATCACCGCGTTATGCCGACGACCTGCTGTCCGCTGTCATGGCCGCCGGCTTCACCGCCATTCCTGTCCGCCGTCCCGATGATGCTGTTGGCGCGCTTCATGCCATCGGGCCGGAAGCCGAGCCGATCCGGCTGGTCATCGTCGATGCCCGCGGCGCTCTCGACGCCGGGCTGGCGGCTGCCCGTTCCTTGGGCCAGATCGTCCAGTCTCGTCTCGGCGCGATGCTGGTATTGCTGTCACGCGCCGACGGCATCTCGGCGGTCGCCGCCCATGAGGCTGGGGCCACATCGGTGCTGATCAGTCCTTTCGGCCATGAGGCGCTCGGCAATTCGTTGCGGATGGCCGCCCGTCATGTCGACCGCCTGACCAGCGCTGCGCTCCCCGATCCCGCCGACCCTTCGGAACCTCCCGTCGACCGGTTGACCGGCCTCGCCACCGGCGATCATCTTGAGCACTGGATCGCCGGCCGCCTGGCCGCGCCGGAGCCGCAGTCATTATTCGTGCTTGCTATCGGTATCGGCCGCCTCGCGCCGATCAATGCCGCCTATGGCCGGGATATCGCCGACCAGGCGCTGGTCGCCGCCGCCAACCGCCTTGCCGGCATTGTCGAGACCCGATCGACCGACGGTCATGCCAGCGAGCATCGCCTGCTTGCCCGCCTCGCTGCTGCCGAATTCGGCCTTGCCCTTTCCGCCGCCGAATCCATGTCCGATATCAACCAGTTCGCCTTGAGCATCACCAGGGCTTTCGATCAGGCTTTTGCCATCGGCGACCATGTCATTCACCTCTCGGCTCGTGTAGGCATCGCCATGGTCGAAGCACGCGGACCGTCTCGCGCCACCGAGACCGCCACCACCCTGGTCCGCCGCGCCAATTCGGCGCTTGTCGGCGCCCGCACCCGCGAGGCGGGGACGGTCGAGGTGTTCACCCATCACCCGGCCGGTGACCCGCTTACCCGCATGGCCAATTTGGAGGCTGAACTTCACCGGGCGATGGACGGCGGCGGCATTCATTTGCTCTATCAGCCGCAATTGTCGCTGGCCGATGGCCGCATCACCGGAGTCGAGGCGCTGGTCCGCTGGGACCATCCCGAGCTCGGCCTGCTGCCGGCCAACACCGTTCTCAAGACGGCCGCGTCGGCCGAACTCGCCGTCCGCCTCGGCCGCTATATTCGCGCCCGTGCCCTCACCGAGGCCGCCGGGTGGAAGGACCCGCTGGCCGGCCTCTACCTGTCGGTCAATGTCACCGCCGCCGATCTCGCCGATCCTCGATTCGTCAGTTCGCTCGACCTGGCGCTGGAAGGCTCCGGCTTTCCGCGTGACCGCCTGATCCTGGAGGTCACCGAAGGTGCGCTGATCGACGATGTGCGCGGCGCCGCCCGCCTGCTCGAGGGCCTGCGCGCCACCGGCATCCGGGTGGCGCTCGATGATTTCGGCACCGGCTATTCCTCGATGTCCTGGCTCGCCCGCCTGCCGATCGACACCATCAAGCTCGATCGGTCGTTCACCCTCGGGCTGACCGCCAATCCGCGCGAAAGACTGGTGGTTGAAACGCTGGTCACGCTCGGCAAGCAGCTGGGCCTCGCCGTGGTTGTCGAAGGCGTCGAGGATGATGCCCATCTAGAGGCCGCCCGCCGTGCGGGGGCCGATGCTGTCCAGGGCTACCGGATTGCGCCCCCGCTCACGGCCGTCAGCCTCGGCCGCTTCTGCCTCGGCTGGAACCAGCAGCCCGCGCCGATCGAGGCTGCCAAGGGCTGAGCTAACGCCGGATCTTGGATTTGAACACTCCGGGCTTGAATGCCGCCGGCCGCGGCGGCAGCGGCTTGGCCGCCGGTACCGCGGTGCTCGCCGGCACCAGCCCGCTGGCCAGCTTGGCCAGGCTGGTGGCGATCTGCAGCGCGCCCTTGGCCCGCGCCGCCTCCGAGGCCCAGTCGGCCGAGACGAACAGCTTCTGGTCGGGCCTGATCTTGGCGCGCGGCCCAAGCTTGGCCAGCCACGCCATCAGGCCTTCCGGATTCTCGAACTTGTCGTCGCGGAAGCTGATCAGCCCGCCGCGCGCGCCGGCTTCGAGGCGGGCCACATTCGCCTTCAGGCACTGTTGCTTGATCTCGATCACCGCCAGCAGGTTGCGGAATTCCGTCGGCAGTGGCCCGAACCGGTCGATCACCTCGGCGGCAAAACCATCGATCGCCGCGCGGTCCTCCAACTCGTTCAACCGCCGGTAGAGCGCCATCCGCACATTGAGGTCCGGCACGTAAATCTCGGGAATCAGGATCGGCAGCTCCAGCGAGATCTGCGGGCTGAACGCCTCGTCGGGTGCCTTCATCCCCGCCGCATTGGCCCGCGCCTCGAGGATCGCCTCCTCAAGCATTGACTGGTAGAGCTCGAAGCCGATCTCCTTGATATGCCCCGATTGTTCGTCGCCGAGCAGATTGCCCGCCCCGCGCTGGTCGAGATCATGGCTGGCCAGCTGGAAGCCGGCACCGAGCGTATCGAGCACCGACAGCACGTGAAGCCTTTTCTCCGCGGCCTCGGTCACCGCCTTGTCGGGCGTGGTGGTCAGATAGGCATAGGCGCGGGTCTTGGCGCGCCCCACCCGCCCGCGGATCTGGTAAAGCTGCGCCAGCCCGAAGCGGTCGGCCTTGTGGACGATCAGCGTATTGGCGGCCGGAATATCGAGCCCGCTCTCGATGATCGTCGTCGCCACCAGCACATCGAAGCGCTTGTCGACAAAGCCGGACATCCGCTCCTCGACCTCGGACGGGCTCATCTGGCCATGGGCGATCACCGGCCGCACCTCGGGCACCTGCTCATGCAGGAACGCCTCGATATCGGGCAGGTCGGCGATCCGCGGTACCACGAAGAAGCTCTGCCCGCCGCGATAATGCTCGCGCAGCAGCGCCTCGCGGATCACCACCTCGTCGAACGGCATGACGTAAGTTCGCACCGCCAGCCGGTCGACCGGCGGCGTGGCGATGATCGACATTTCGCGCAGGCCCGTCAGCGCCATCTGCAGCGTGCGCGGGATCGGCGTGGCGGTCAGCGTCAGCACATGGACATCGGCTTTCATCGCCTTCAGCCGCTCCTTGTGAACCACGCCGAAGCGCTGCTCCTCGTCGACGACGACCAGCCCCAGCCGCTTGAACGCCAGCCCCTTGGCCAGCAACGCATGGGTGCCGATGACGATGTCGACCCTGCCGTCCGCCAGCCCCTCGCGCACGTCGCGCGCCTCGGCCGAACCCACCAGCCGGCTCAGATGGCCGACACGCAGCCCCAGCCCGGCGAAGCGCTCCGAGAAGCCGGCATAATGCTGCCGCGCCAGCAGTGTCGTCGGACAGACCACCGCCACCTGCATGCCCGACACGGCGGCGGCATGCGCCGCCCGCAGCGCCACCTCGGTCTTGCCGAAGCCGACATCGCCGCACACCAGCCGGTCCATCGGCCGGCCCGAGGCCAGGTCTTCGAGCACATCCTCGATCGCCCGCAGCTGGTCGTCGGTCTCGGCATAGGGGAAGCGGTCGGCAAAGGCCGCCACGTCATGCGCCGGCGGGCAGGCCGGCTCGGCCTCGCGCAGCGCCCGCGCCGCCGCCGTGGCCAGCAGTTCGCCGGCGATCTCGCGGATGCGGTCCTTCATCCGCCCGCGCCGCGCCGCCCAGGCGACGCCGCCGAGCTTGTCGAGCGCCACGCCCTCGCTGTCCGAGCCATAGCGGCTCAGCACGTCGAGATTCTCCACCGGCACATAGAGCCGGTTGGCGCCGTCATAGGTCAGCGCCACGCACTCGTGCGGCCGCTTGCCGATCTCCAGCGTCACCAGCCCGTCATAGCGGCCGATGCCATGGTCGCGGTGGACGACAAGGTCGCCGGGCGCCAGGCTGGACAGTTCGGCCATGAAGCTCGCCGTCCGCGCCGCCGATTTGCGCCGCCGCACCAGCCGGTCGCCGAGCATGTCCTGCTCGGTCAGCAGGTGCAGCCGGTGGCGCGGTTCGTGCCGGATGAACCCATGGTCGAGCGGCAGCACCACCAGCGCGACATGGCCGGAGGCGGTGGCGGCCAGCGCCTGCTGCCAGCTTTCCACCGGCAGCAGCTTCTCGACGCCTTCGTCGCTCAGCAGCCCGCCCAGCCGTTCGCGGGCGCCGGCCGAATAGCTGGCGAGCACCGCGCGATCACCGCTGGCCTGGAGGCCGCGCAGATGGTCCCGGATCGCGCCATAGACCGGCGGCCCGCCATTGGCCTGTGCCACACGCTCAGGAGTGAAATCGCGCGGGCTATCGACCCCGCAGTCGACCGCGTCGAGCGTCCCGTCGGGCACCGAATGCGGGCTGGCGAGATGGGCGCGGCGCGCCTTCAGCTGGTCGGCCCATTCGGCTGGCGCCAGATACAAAGCCTCGGGCGCCAGCGGCCGATAGGCCGTGCCGCGCGGCCCGGCCTTGCGCTTGCCCGGCGGTGCCGCCAGCGCGGCGGCGCGGTTGTCATGATAATCGGCAATGGCCTCGAAGCGGGACTCGGCCGCCGCTGCCGCGCCGGCGTCGCGGACGATGACATCGTTGTCGCCGAGATAGTCGAACAGCGTTGCCAGCTCGGGCTCGAACAGCGGCAGCCAATGCTCCATGCCGCCCTGTCGCCGCCCCTCCGACACCGCTTCGTAGAGCGGGTCGCCGGTCGCGCCGGCGCCGAACGCCGCCAGCCAGCCCTGGCGGAACGCCTTGATGCGCGGCTCGTCGAGCATCACCTCGCTGACCGGCAGCAGGTCGAAGGCGTCCGCCTTGCCCAGGCTGCGCTGCGTCGCCGGATCGAACCGCCGCAGCGCCTCGATCTCGTCGCCGAAGAAATCGAGCCGCAGCCCGTCCGCCGATCCCGCCGGCATCAGGTCGAGGATTGCCCCGCGCACGGCGAACTCGCCGGCATCGACCACCGTGTCGGTGCGCACATAGCCATTGGCCGCCAGCATCGCCGCCAGCCGGTCGCGGTCGATCTGTGTGCCGGCGGCCAGCCGCGCCGACAGGCCGGCGGGCTTGGCCGGTGCCAGCGTCCGCTGGGTGGCGGCGTTCACCGTCGTCACCACCAGCTCGACGCCGGCCTTCGGACGCGTCAGCGCTGCCAGCCCGGCCAGCCGCTCGGCGGCGCTTCTCAGGCTCGGCGACGCGCGGTCATAGGGCAGGCAGTCCCAGGCCGGGACATGGATGATGGAAAGTTCGGGCACGAAATACTGGGCGGCGTCGGCCACGCCGCGCGCCTGCGCCTCGTCGGCAGCGATGAACACCAGCCGGCCACTCGCCGCCCGCGCCATGTCGGCGAGCAGCCATGGCACCGCACCGGCGGCCAGCCGGGAAAGGGTCAGCGGCCGCTTGGCGGCGACCAGACGGCTGACGTCGAGCACCGGCGGCTCAGTCGCGCTCGAGCGTGCTGGGGGTCTCGATATAATCGAGCCGCTTCAGCGCTACGAGCATTGGCCCCTGGAAGCGCGCCGGCGCCTCCAGCGTGCCCAGCGCCCAGCCCATCACATCGACATCCTGCTCGTTCAAGATATCCTCGAACCATTGCAGCTGCTGTTCGTTCCATTCCCGGGCATGGGCGCGGGCAAATCCGCCGATGATATAATCGGCCTCGCGGGTGCCGCGATGGTCGGCCCGGAACATCAGGCGCCGCAGGCGATGTTCTCTCTCAGCTTGGGGTTCGGTCATGGCGGGCTCCGGCGCAAAACAGCCAATGCCCACGCGCCGGTTTCAATGCCGGCGCGCGGGCGCTAGAGCATTGCCTTATCATGCGCCCCCATATCCTCAACCCGCTGTTTGCCGAAGTCTCGGGGCTTGAGGGCGTGGGGCCGGCGGTGCTGCGGCAATTGGCCCGGCTGAAGGTCGCCCGGGTCATCGACCTGATGTGGCACCTGCCGGTGATGGCGATCGAGCGGGTATTCACCGATTATCTCCATGAAGGGCTGGTCGGCCGTCCCGTCGTCGCCACGCTGACGGCGGAGATCATGGAGGAAGGCTATGGCAAGAGGCCGCTGAAGGTCATTGCCCGCGATGCCGGCGGCACCCGCATCGAGCTGGTCTGGTTCGGCCAGACCGCCACCTGGGGCAAGCGGCTGATGCCAGTCGGCGAAGCCAAGACGGTCGCCGGCAAGCTGGACCGCTTCGGCCCGGTGCTGAAGATCAGCCAGCCCGAAGTGCTGGCGCCCGGCGCCGCCGCCCGGCTGCCGCTGCGCGAGCCCGTCTATCCGCTGACCGAGGGCCTCACCAACCGCCGCCTTGCGGGGCTGGCGGCGCAGGCGTTGCAGAAACTGCCGCGGCTCGATGAGTGGATCGAGCCCTCGGTGCTGGCCCGCGCCGGCTGGCCGGGCTGGGCGGAGGCGGTGCGCGCCGTCCATGCGCTGGAAGGGGAGGGGCCGGCGCGCGAGCGCCTCGCCTATGACGAACTGCTCGCCAACCAGCTGGCGCTGCTGCTGGTCCGCCGCGATACCCGCGCCCGCAAGGGCAGGGCGCTGCCGGGCACCGGCGCGCTCACCGACGGGCTGATCGCCCGGCTTCCGTTCAGCCTGACGCCGGCGCAGGCGCGCGTCAGCCGCGAGATCGGTGACGACATGGCGCAGGCGGCGCCGATGCTGCGGCTGCTGCAGGGCGATGTCGGCAGCGGCAAGACGCTGGTGGCGCTGCTGGCCATGCTCCGCGCCGTCGAATCCGGCGCCCAGGCCGCGCTGCTGGCGCCGACCGAAATCCTCGCCCGCCAGCACGCGGCGACACTGGCGAAGCTGCTCGGCGACCTGCCGGTGCAGATCGCCGTGCTCACCGGCCGGGACAAGGGCCGGGGCCGCAAGGAACTGCTGGCCGCTCTGGCCGCCGGCGATGTCCATATCCTCATCGGCACCCATGCAATCTTCCAGGATGAGCTCGTCTATCACGATCTCGGGCTGGTGGTGGTCGACGAGCAGCACCGCTTCGGCGTGGCCCAGCGCCTGCTGCTGACTCGCAAGGGCCAGCAGGCCCCGCATCTCCTCGCCATGACCGCCACGCCGATCCCGCGCACGCTGGAGCTGACCAACTTCGGCGAGATGGACGCCTCGCGGATCGACGAATTGCCCCCCGGCCGCCAGCCGATCGAAACCCGCGTCATGGCGCAGGATCGGTTCGAGGCGCTGCTCGAAGGGCTGGAGCGTCATCTTGAGGGTGGCGGCCAGGCCTATTGGGTCTGCCCGCTGGTCTCGGAGAGCGAGGACGACGAGAGCGATATCGGCGAGGGGGCGGCGGCCGAAACCCGCGCCGCCATGCTCAAGGGGCGGCTCGGCGCCGCCCGTGTCGGCCTCGTCCATGGCCGGATGAAGCCGGCCGACAAGGACGCGGTGATGGCCGATTTCGCCAGCGGCGCGCTCGGCCTGCTCGTCGCCACCACGGTGATCGAGGTCGGCGTCGACGTCCCCAATGCCACGCTGATGATCATCGAGGCCGCCGAGCGCTTCGGCCTCGCCCAGCTCCACCAGCTGCGCGGCCGGGTCGGGCGCGGCACCGGGCGCTCGGTCTGCATCCTGCTGCGCGGCGACGAGCTGACCGAAACCGCCCGCGCCCGCCTCAAGCTGCTGCGCGAAACCAACGACGGCTTCCGCATCGCCGAGGAAGATCTCAAGCTGCGCGGCGCCGGCGAGATCCTCGGTACCCGCCAGTCCGGCGACGCCGCCTTCCGCATCGCCAACCCCGACAGCATCGCCCGCCTGCTGCCGATTGCGCATGACGATGCCCGGCTGCTGCTCGACCGCGATGGCGGCCTCGAAGGGGCACGGGGTGCAGCGGCGCGGACTTTGCTCTATCTGTTCGAGCGCGACGCCGGTGTCGCGCTGCTGCGGTCGGGTTGATGTCGATGCTGCTTCTCATCGCTGCGGTTGCCAGCACGCTCCAGGCGGGCATCGATGCTCATGGCCGCGGCGACTTTGCCACCGCCCGCGCCGCGCTGGCGCCGCTGGCGGCGCGCGGCTCGCCGGTGGCGGAGACGCTGCTCGGCGGCATGGCGGCGCGCGGCCAGGGCATCGAGCCCAACCATGCCACCGCCGCCGCCTGGTGGCTGCGGGCGGCGCAGCGCGGCTATGGGCCGGCGCAGCTGGCGCTGGCACGGGCACTGGCGGAGGGGCGCGGCGTCAGCCGCGACGTCGGCCAGGCCTGGCTGTGGGCGCGGCGTGCCGAGAAGGCCGGCGGTGAAGTCGGTCGTCAGGCGGGCGAATTTGTGCAGGAAATGGGCCGAAAACTGACCGAATCCGACCGGAAACGGCTCGAAAACAGCGCCGACGGGTGGCAAAGCTGGCCCTGAAAATGCGGTCAGAGGATCTGTAAGCCGGGTTCTGTACCCTCATCGAGGGCGGCGACCATTCATCTGGGACGACTGTTACCAGCCGCCTCATGCAACCAACCCGGACGGTCTGGGCCGGTTCCTGCCCTGCGGTTGCCCGCGCGCCGTCCCTATTCGGTCTTGCTCCCGGTGGGGTTTGCCATGCCGCTTGCCGTTGCCGGAAGCGCGGTGCGCTCTTGCCGCACCCTTTCACCCTTGCCTGTGTCCGTAAGGACCATCGGCGGTCTGCTCTCTGTGGCACTGTCCCTGGGGTCGCCCCCGCCGGGCGTTACCCGGCACCGTGTTCCGTGGAGCCCGGACTTTCCTCCGGGATTGCTCCCGGCGGCCGCCCGATCCTCTGACCACGGCAACGACATAGGGCTTGCATGGCGGCGGCGCCAGATGGAATGACGGGCCATGCTCAAAAGCCTGTTCGCCACGCGTCTGTATGAAGCCCGTCTCGACGATGCGGCGCTGATCGACGACCTCGCCCATAGCGTTCGGATGCTGGCCGAGGATGACGGCGCCGGCCGCCGCTGGTGCCGGGATCACGCCTATCCCGGCTACACCAGCTATGCCTCGCTGAACGACCTGCCGAGCCGCGACCCGGCGTTCAACGCCCTGAAAAAGCACCTCGATCGCCACGCTGCGGCCTTTGCTGAGGTCTGCCACATGCAGCTGGCCCGGCGCCCCCGGCTCGACAGCCTGTGGGTGAACATGCTGAAGGGTGGCGGCGGCCATTCAGGCCATATCCACCCGCATTCGATCCTCTCCGGCACCCTTTATGTCGAAATGCCCGAGGGCGCCGCCGGTCTGCGGCTCGAGGACCCACGGCTGCCGATGCTGATGCACGCGCCCCAGCGCCGCGACGATGCGCCGGACGATCTGCAGACCTTCCACACGCTGCGGCCGACGCCGGGCACGCTCTATCTGTGGGAAAGCTGGCTTCGCCACGAAGTGCCGCAAAGCCGCAGCCGGGGCACGCGGATCAGCATCAGTTTCAATTATGATTGAAGCCTGCCAGGATCACGCCATGCAGATCGACCGCGACGCTGAGGGCTTCACCGTGCCCGCCGAACTCCTCGCCGATGCGCTCAGGCTAGACGCCGCCGAGGTGTCGGCGCGGCTGCGCTCGGGCGCCATCACCTCGCTGTGCGAGCAGGGCCAGGGCGAGGACGAGGGCCGCTGGCGACTCAGCTTCACCTTTGGCCAGCGCCGGCTCCGGCTCGTCGTCGATAGCGCCGGCGCGCTGATCAACCGCTCGGTCGTCGATTTCGGGACGCCGAACGCCTGATGTGGCTGCGTCTTGCCCTGGAATGGTCGCTAAACCCCGATCACCTGCCCTTGCTCGCGGCGCGCGAGGCACTGGCACGGGACGGCATGGCGCTCGACCTGATCGTCCCCGACGATCATTATGACGGCTTCGAGGCGCTGGCGCGCGGTGAGGTCGACCTGGTCTGCAACGAGCCGCTGCACCTCGTCGAGCAGCGCGACCTGGCGCTGGTCTCGCACGGCAGCTTCTTCATCACCGAGGGCGGGGTGCTGATGACCGAGGCCGGGCTGGCCAGGCTCAAGGCCGGGCTCGGCGTCCGCATCGCCTCGCCTGTTTCCAACCCGACCACCGACGGCCTGGCGCGGGACATTCTCGCCGGCTGGCTCGGCCGGCCGCTCGCCGACGGCCAGATCGAAATCGCCACCGCCGGCTTCGATCATGTCGACAATATCGCGGCCGGTTTCGATGGCGCCTGGCTGGCCTTCGCCAATGTCGAAGGCGTCGATGCCCGGCTGCGCGGGCTCGCCTGCCAGATGATCACCACCGCCTCGGCCGGTATCCCCAATTTCTCGGCGCTGGAGCTGATCGGCCGCGCCGATGCATCGCTCGAGACCGCCACGGCCATTGAGCGGCTTGTCGCCGCGCTCGATGCGGCCATCCCCATGCTGGTCGCCGATCCGGATGCCGCCCGCACGCTCTGGTACCGGGCCAGCGGCACCCCGGTCAGCGCCGTCGCCGATGCGATTGTCGAGGACACGCTGACCCGGCTGGTCGCCCCCGTCCGCCCCCATGCCGAACGCTGGCGGCCGATGCACGCCTATCTGGCTGCGCATGGCGGGGATGTGGTCGGTGCGGCCGCTTATGAGGCGATGTTTCCCTAGGGAAGGGGCCCCCGGCCGCCGGAGGCTAATTCACCGGCATGATCACCACGCTACGATACAACGCCGGTCCCCGTTCACGCTCGCTGGCGCGCTGCAGCGGACCGGGCAGGTCGGTTTCCGCCGTGGCGATCAATGGCCGTTCGCCCGCTGCCAGTGCTGCGCGCACCGCTTCGGCGCGGGCGGCGGCGAGCGTGGCCGGGCCGTCGCCGCTGCTGGCGATGCGGCCGATGACGCGGACGGTGCGGATATTCCAGCGATCGAGCGCCCAGCGCGTGGTATCTAGGGCGAGCCGGCCGCCGGCGGAAAGTGCGGCGCTGCCGGGGTCGAAGTCGATGCGCAATTCGCTGGTGATTGGCGGGATGATGCGGATCTGCCAATCCGGATGCCGGGTGGCGAGTCGGGCCTCGCCCAGCGCCAGTGTCGGCAGGCTGGTGCCGGGCAGGGCGCGGACTTCGACCCGGCGCTGCACCCGATCGACGACAATATTTTCTTCCGGAGCGCCGGTAATCAGCAGCAGGGCATCGACGAGCCCGGCGGCGACGGCCGATTCCCCGGCTTCCCGGCGCCGGGCCTCGGCCAAGGCGTTTCGCTCCTGCTCGATGCGGGGCAAGTCCTGATCGGCAACCAGCTGGCTGAGGTTGACGATGGCGTTCTCGCCCATCCGCGCCTGCCATGCGGCCTGGACCCGCTTGTCGGCGCCGGCGCGGAAGCTGCGCGTGACAACGACCACCGAGGCGCTTTGCGGCGTCCCTGCATAGTCGGTCTCGAGTTGCGAGATGCGGGTGCCGCTGCCGAACTCTTCGATCACGGCGCTTCGCAAGGCGCGGGTGGCGATGGCTTCGGAGGCAATCTGGCGCAGGCTGAGCGCCAACGGGATCGACAGCAGGATGAACACGCCCGAGATCATCAGCGTCTGCCGCTGGCTCTGGCGGGGGGACAGGCCTTCGGCAAAACCATAGAGCCGCGCCATCAGCGCCGCGGACAGCGCGATGGCGATGAAGTTGGTGAGAAACAGCGCCAATGCGCCGCCGAAGATGGCCAGGTTGAAGGTGGCGAGGCCGTAGCCGACCACGGCCAGCGGCGGCATCAGCGCCGTGGCGATGGCGACGCCGACGACAGTCTCGCCGCGCCCGCGGATCGTGGCATAAGTGCCGGCCAGCGCCGAGAAGATCGCTACCAGCAGGTCGAACAGGCTGGGGCGGGTGCGGGCGAGAATCTCGCTGGTGACACTCTGCAGCGGCGAGGCGAGGACGATCAGCGCGGTGATCGCCACGGCCACCAGGCTGCCCATGGCCAGCGCGGTGATGGCGCGGCGGACCTCGCGCCAGTCAAAAATCGCCAGAGCAAAGCCCAGTCCGATGATCGGTCCCATCAGTGGCGAGATAAGCATGGCGCCGATGACCACGGCCGGTGAGGATTGCAGCAGGCCGAGGATGGCGATGCCGGCCGACATCAGCACCATGAACAGGTAGCGGAGCGACCAGCCGGCGTCGTTGTCGATGCGTGCGACGACTGCAGCATGGTCGAGCCGGCCAATCACGGCCAGCCGCCACCACCGTACCAGCCGATGCGGGCGGATTGCCCGCGCGGTGGTCATCGCGCGGGGCCTCGCATCAACGACAGCAGCAACGCCCGTGATTCGGCGTCGATGGTGCCGCTGACATCGGCAGGCCGGAAGCGACGCTGGAAGGCGGTGACGGCGGCCTCGGGCCAGCTGATGTCATAGCCATAGCGGCTGAGCGCGGCCATGAAGCCGCTGTCGAGCCAGTTGGGATCGACGTCGGCAGTCGGCATCGGCATCGTCAGCCCGGCGGCGGCGAGGCGCGGCCAGTCGAACAATTCGCCTGGGTCCTGCTTGCGGCGGGGGGCGACGTCGGAATGGCCGAGAATGGCGTCCCGGCGGACGTCCGGATGCCGCGCATAGATGTCGCGGATCAGCGTCTCCAGGGCGACGATCTGCTCCTCGGGAAAGGGGAGATAGCCCCATTCATGCCCCGGATTGGCAAGCTCGATGCCGACCGAAACGCTATTGATATCGGTCTGGGCGCGCCAATAGGCGGCGCCGGCATGCCAGGCGCGGCGGTCTTCGTCGACGAGCCGGAACAGCTGGCCGTCCTCGGCGATCAGCCAATGGGCGGAAACCTTGGCTTCGGGATCGCAGAGCCGGTCCAGCGCCGCGGCCGCCGAGTGCATGCCGGTATAGTGGACGACGACCATTGAGACGGGCAGCCGCCGGGCATCATGATTGGGGCTCGGGCGTTCGATCATGGTTGGGCGGCAGGCGCTGTCTTCACCCGCGCCGTGCGCAGGGTGATGATCGCCACGCCGATGAGGGTTAGCGCGCCGCCGAGCATCATCTGGTTGGTCATCGTGCTGCCGAGAATGGTGACGGCGAAGAACACCGAGAGCAACGGCGTCGGCAGGCTGAGCGGCGATACCGTGGCGACCGGGTAGCGCTGGAACAGCCAGCTCATCCCGCCATGGCCGACAAGCGACGCCAGCACCGCCGAATAGAACAGCCAGCTCCAGTTCTCGAGGCTGATGTGACCGATGTTGGCCAATCCGTGCGGCTCGAATATCATCGCCGCGGCGGCCATGACCGGCGTGCTGACCAGTGCCAGCCAGGCCTGAGTGGTCATCATCGGCACGTCGGCAAGTGACCGGAACATCAGATTGCTGACCGCCCAGCAAACGGCGGCGGCGACCATCAGCCACAGCGCCAACCCTTCGTCGACGATCGCCGGATCGAAGCCCATAACGATCACGCCGAGCACGCTCAGCGTGACGGCGAGAATGCGCGGCCATCTGATCCGCTCTTTCAGGACGAATACCCCCAGCAACAGCGAGAACGGAATGCCCAGTTGCCCCGCAATCGATATCGCAGAGATATTCGTCGCCACCGCGAAACTCAAGGCACCGAGCCCCATGAACAGCGCGCCGGCGACCAGACCGGTAGCAACCAGCGCCCCCATGCGGCCAGGCTGCCAGCGCAGCCAGGGCAGGCAGACGGCCATCAATATACCATAGCGCAGCGTCACCGCCGTCAGTGGGCCGACGTCATCGACCGTATATTTGATCGCGACGATGTTGAACGCCCAGATCAGCGTGATCAGCATTGCAAACGCAAGGTGGATCGGCTTCATCAGTGCGGCTGCCGGGCGCGGCTGTCCTTGCCGGCCAGCGTCGCATAGGCGGCGTTGATTGCCGCCATGCGGGCCTCGGCGACCCGTATGAACTCCGACGGCATGCCCTCGGCCAGATGCCGGTCGGGATGATATTGCCTGACCAGCCCATGATAGGCGCGCTTCAGCGCCAGCGGATCGGCGCCGGGCGGGACGCCGAGCACGCCCCAGGGGTCATCCTGCGGCGCGACGATGTGGCGGGCGCGGATGGCGGCGGCTGTGCCGGGGTCAATGCCGAGTTGTTCGGCGACCTGGTCCAGATAGTCGAGCTCGGCTTGCTTGAAGCCGTCGGTGGCGGCGATCAGCCACAGCGCCTCGAGCAGATCCTCAAGCAGTGGCGAGCCGGGGCCGAGCAGCCGCGCGGCCTGGGCGGCATAGGCCTCGAATCCGGCGGTCGAGGTCTTGGCCATGTCGTAGAAGCGCTGGACATTCTCGGCCTCGCCTGGTTCGACCCGGAACAGGCGCTGGAAGGTGCGGAACTCGGCCATTGTCGCCTGGCCATCGGCACCGGCCATCTTGGCGGCGAGCGCGATGGCGGCGATGGTGAAGGCAACGGGCCGGTCGGCCGGGCGGACCAGGCCCTTCAGCACGATGCCGAGGCTACCGGCGGCGGCAGCGCCCATCAAGGCTCCCAGCGGCCCGCCGATCAGCAATCCGGCAGCGGCGCCGGCGACAGAGGCAAAAATGCTCATGCTTCCGGACTTAGGCCGCACCCGCCCGGAAGGGAAGGGCGGCTAGGCCATCAGGATTGGTTGGCCGGTATCGTGGAGCGGGGTGGCGCCGTCGGCGGTGATCAGCGTCAGGTCTTCGAGATGGAGCGTGCCCCAGTTGCCGGCTTCCATAAGCGGGCAATCGACGCTGATCACCATGCCGGGCTCGAGTATGATGTCGAGCGGCTTGCCGTCGAGGTCGGCGAACGGTTGCTCGGTATGGGCAAGGCCGACGCAGTGCGGCTGGAACGGCACGTTCAGGCCGGCGCCGCCATCGAGACCGCTCAGGATCGCGGCGCCGCGCGCCCGCACTTCGGAAAAGCGCAGGCCGGGGCGAAGCTCGGCGGCCAGCGCGGCCCAGGCGGCGGCGATGGCCTGCGCGGCTGACAAGGCGGCTGTGGGGGGCTCGCCGAGGAAGACCGTGCGGCCGAAGTCGCCATGATAGCCGGCGCGGTGGCTGACGCAGTCGATCAGCAGGGCCCGGCCACGTTCGAGCGGGGCCTCGTGCATAGGTTCGACGACGCCGTCCACCGCCATGAACACCGGCGTGTTGCCGCGCGCCGAAGACTGGGCGAAGAAGGCGCCGCGCACGGCCTGAAGGGTGCCGAGCCGGGCGATATCGGCGGCGACGGACAGGGCGGCGGCGACATTGGCGTCGCAGGCGGCGCGGAGCAGGACGATTTCGTGCGCGGTCTTGACCAGTCGGAGGTGGCGGGCGAGGTCGGCGGCGGGGATGAGGGTCGCGACCGGCGCGGCGACGGCGAGCAACGCAGCCGCACCGGCGGTGTCATAGCCGATGCGGCCGCCCGGTGATCCCAAGGCGTATGCGAGGCCCGACGCCATGTCGGCAAATCGCGGCTTGTCGGCGACGGCGCCTCGGCGCCGGGCTTCGCGTGGCGGCATCGGCTCGGCGGCGCGCAGGCCGAACAGCGCCGGCGCCGCGACATTGCCACCGGCTTCGCTGCCGGTGACCAGCAGCGGCTCGACGCCGGCGGACAGGCCGGTGTCGGCGACCATGTAATAATGGGCGAAGGCCGGGGACAGACGGCGGACTGGCACGCGGGGATCGGCGGAGATGACCACCAGCTCGCTGTCACGGACGCCCATGCGGGAGAGGCCCTGCCAGGCGCCACTGGCATGGTAGACGCTCTCCGGGGCGCCGAGCACCAGCGCGGCAAGACCGGCGCGGCCGATCAGCCAGGCAGCGCGCTCGCGGTCCATGAGCGTAGGGGCGGTAGTGGGAGCGGGCGAGGACGGCGCGGCGATGGCGGGGGCGGCACTCATTGCGCCGGCTGCCGCGAGGAGCGTGCGTCGGTCGATGCGTAATCGGTCATCGATCATGTCCTGGCCTCACGCCGCGATAGTGGACCATTGCGGCATGAGGCACAGGATATGTTTGCGAGTGTCCGCGAGGCGGACGTTTATGCGACGGCGGCGGTAACCGGCATCGGTTCGGGATCACGCAGCGCATAGCCGCGGCCCCATACGGTCTCGATGCAACCGGACGACGGCGCACCGGCTTCATGCAGCTTCTTGCGCAGCTTGCAGACGAAGACGTCGATGATCTTCAGTTCGGGTTCGTCACGGCCGCCATAGAGATGGGTGAGGAACATTTCCTTGGTCAGCGTCATGCCCTTGCGGAGCGACAGCATCTCGAGGATCGCATATTCCTTGCCGGTCAGGCCGACGCGGCGGCCATCGACGGACACGGTGCGCGCCGCGAGATCGATGCTCACCGGCCCGGTGGTGATCAGCGACTGGGCATGGCCCTGGCTGCGCCGCACCAGCGCGTGGATGCGGGCCAGAAGTTCCGCCTTGTCGAATGGCTTGGTGACATAGTCATCGGCGCCGGCGCCGAAGCCGATCACCTTGGTGCCGGTTTCGCTATCGCCCGACAGGATCAGCACAGGCGTGGAGATTCGCAGCTGGCGCAGCTGCTTCAATACCTCATGCCCGGAAATATCGGGCAAGGTCAGATCGAGCAACACCATGTCGAATTCATACGTACGCGCAAATTCGAGGGCCGCTTCGCCGCTCGCAGCCGTTTCATGATCAAGGCCAGCTTCGTCCAGAATCAATTCGACGCTACGCGCCATCAACCGGTCATCTTCAACAAGTAATACACGCATAAGTAACTACTCCCGACAACTCCGGAGACCGCCCTCGACCCCAGCGTAGAGTGAAGTGGTTAACATCGATTGGTAGGAATTGTAAAGAGCGTTAGCCGATATTAGTCGCAGCGACGCAAATTTGCTTGCCGGGGCGCTGCGCTGCCTATTTGACAGCATTCCCTCTGTCGCCAGCCTCGAATACAGACCGATATATCTGCACCCGGGTCACCCTTAGGCCGGGCACGCCGGCACAGGCGACCGCGCGTTCCCACAGCCGCAGTTCGGCGTCGCTGATGCCGTAACGGTCACAGGCCTCGGCGCGGCTGAGCACGCCGTTGCTGATTGCTGACAGCACCTGGGCTTTGCGGCTGATCACCCACCGCTTGGTGTCGATCGGCGGCAGGGTGGCTGCGGCTGGTGTCGCCTTTTCTGTTGCTGGCATGGCATCGTCCCCGGTTGATGGCGTTCCATTCCCGTTCACGGCTGCAGCCCCCTGCAGCTAAGGGTTGTTCGTGGTAAACCTGCATCGCTGCGGGCGGCGTTCATGGACTGCCTGTGCTGGCATGAGGACTTGACCGGCCGGCAATCTGCGGGAATGCCGTGCCGATCATGACCGACATTTTTCTTGCTGCTGCCGATTCGATTGTTGCCGGTGCGGTCGAAGGTCTCGAAGCCCTGGCCGGGCGCCGCGTTGCCGTGGCAATGTCCGGCGGCGTCGATAGTTCGGTGGTGGCGGCGCTGGCCCATGCCGCCGGCTGCGAGGTTGTGGGAGTGACGCTGCAGCTTTATGCCGGCGACGCGGCGCCGTCCCGGCCCGGCGCCTGCTGTGCCGGCGCCGATATCCGCGATGCCCGCGCGGTCGCCGACAGTCTGGGATTTTCCCATTATGTCATTGACATGGAGGCGCGGTTCCGCAGCGCGGTCATCGATGCCTTTGCCAGCAGCTATGCCGCCGGCCGCACGCCGGTGCCGTGCGTGGAGTGCAACCGCACGGTAAAGTTCACCGACATGCTGGCGCTGGCGCGGGACCTTGGCGCCGAGGCCTTGCTGACCGGCCATTATGTTCGCCGGCTGGTCGGTTCTGACGGGCCCGAGCTCCACCGCGGCCGCGACCCCGGCAAGGACCAGAGCTATTTCCTTTGGGCCACGACGCGCGACCAGATCGACTATCTGCGATTCCCGCTGGGAAACCTGGAGAAGCGCGAGGTGCGGGCGCTGGCCGCGCGGTTCGGGCTCGGCGTGGCGGCCAAGCCGGATAGCCAGGACATCTGCTTCGTCGGTGGCGGCGATTATGCCGATATTGTCGAAGGCCTGCGTCCTGAACTCGCGCGCGGTGGCGAGATCGTCGATCAGAAGGGGAGGGTGCTTGGTCAACATGCCGGCATCCATCATTATACGGTCGGCCAGCGCCGTGGCCTCGATCTCGGCGGCAGCCCGTATCCCTTGTACGTTCTGGCTATCGATGCCGATGCGGCAAAGGTGACCGTGGGCCCGCGCGCCGCGCTCGCCGTGGCAGCCGCGCGGCTGGAAGATTGCAATTATCTGGGTCCGTGGGCGCGGCCCGATAGCGCGCCGATCGAGGCCAAGGTGCGCTCGCTGGCGGCGCCGGCCCCAGCCCTGTGGGTGGAAAACAAGGAAGCCCTGGCATTTGATCCGCCCCTCGTCGGCGTGGCGCCCGGGCAGGCGGCAGTACTCTATGATGGCAGCCGGGTATTGGGCGGCGGCGTCATCGCGCAAACCTTCCAAATGGACTCAAATTAATCATTCATTATATTGTTTTTACACGATTTTGTAACGTCAATTAACTGACAGCTGTCAATTTATCGACAGCTTGTCCCCAGCGGCATGTGGATAAACTGTCAGAAAATTGACGTTTATGACTGATTTGGTGAAGGTCAGTCAGTTGGCACGGGCTTTGCAGCATAGGGTGCATGAGCACGACTGCCCCCGCCCTTCCGCCGCCGCCGGTCCCACGCGCCGCGGTCCGTTCCCGCCCGGCACCGGCCTGGTGGCCGGGCTTGCCCGGCCTGAGCGCGACGCTGGGACTTCCCGTCGTCTGGGAGCATGAACGGCCAGCGCGACCGCATATTTATGTCGAGCCTGCGGAAATTTCGTCGGCGCGACTGGACGGCGGTTCGCTTCAGCTCTGCGTCGCGCCCGCGGATCACGGATTTGCGTTACAGCTGATGCAGGCCTTTGCCGCGCCTGTCGGGCTTCCGGCCGCGCGAGCCCTGGCAAGTCTCGATCTGCTGGCGCTGGCTGGCCGGGTCGCGGCCGCCGATGTCTCTGTCCTGATCGAAGGTGCCACCGGCACCGGCAAGGAGGGCCTGGCCCGGCTCATCCACACCCTGTCCCAACGCCGCGACAAGTCCCTCGTCGCGGTCAACTGCGCCGCGCTCCCCGAAGCGATGTTGGAAGCGACATTGTTCGGCCATGAGCGCGGCGCCTTTACCGGTGCCGTCGCCGCCTCGCGCGGGCTGTTCCGCGCGGCGGATGGCGGCACACTGCTGCTCGACGAAGTGGCCGAACTGCCGCTGACGCTTCAGGCCAAGCTTCTCCGGGCACTTCAGGAGCGCGAAGTGATGCCGGTCGGCGCCACCAGCCCCCAGAAGATCGACGTGCGGATCATCGCATGCGGCAACCGCGATCTTGCTGCAGAAGTCGCCATCGGGCGGTTTCGCGCTGACCTCTATTATCGTCTCGCGGTGTTTCCGCTGCGCACACTGCCGCTGGCCGAGCGGCCCGAAGATATCGCCGCCATCGCTGCCGACTGGCTGCTG
>NZ_JBIMKZ010000019.1:39542-45063 GCF_051860865.1 Polymorphobacter sp.
GATTCCGCTTCTCACTCCAGAGGCGCTGGCGCGGCTGGAGGCGCATCGCTGGCCCGGCAATGTCCGCGAGCTGGGCAACGTTCTCGACCGCGCCTTGGTGCTCGTCGACTCGCCGATGATCGGACCGGAGGCGCTATGTTTCGATGTGGTGGCCCCGGCCGATCCGCTGACGACCGTGCCCCCGCCGGTGGCGACGGTGCCTACCCAGCCCTTGTCCGGCGTCGTTCGTGCCCAGGAGGACCGGGCCATCCGGCGGGTGCTGGCCGAGGCGCCGAGCCGTCGCGCTGCTGCCGCCCGGCTCGGGATCAGCGAGCGCACGCTGCGCTACAAGCTGGCCGGCATGGCTTCGCGCGCCTCGGCGAGCCTCGCCAACGGTATCGGGGGCGGCATCGGCGGCAGCATTGCCATGCCGTCCGGGCTGCGGCTGCAGTAGATGCTGCCGCCGGTGGATATCTCGTCGGTGATGTCGATGCGGGCGCGGGCCCAGCCGGCCGTCCCGCCGTCCGCCGAACCGACGTCGGTGCCCTTTGCTTCGGCGATGAGCGACGCGCTGAAGGCGGTGAGCGCCGTCCAGAACGAGGCCGGTGCTCAGTCCGCCGCCTATGAGCGTGGTGATACCCAGGATCTCGCGCAGGTGATGATTGCCCGCCAGAAGGCGAGCCTCGCCTTCGAGGCGACGCTGCAGGTCCGTAACCGGCTGCTCGGCGCCTACAAGGATGTGATGAGCATGCCGCTATGAGGCATCTCCCATGCTGCGAATGGGCCATGAGACATGGCTGAACCGGGGTTGGTGACCGTGCCGGCGTCGCCGCCGTCTGTCGCCGCATCTTTGCCGGCGCCGGCGGCACGGGCGGTGGCGCAACTGCAGGGACTGGCGGCCAACCCGCTGGTGGTGGCAGCGCGGCCGGCGATCATTGCGGCGCTGGTGCTGATGACGGCGCTGATCGGCTGGAGTGTTACCCGCCAACAGGATTGGCGGCCGCTTTATTCCGAGCTTTCGGACGGCGACAAGTCGGCCGTCATCGCCGCGCTGGAGGCCGGCAACTACAAGGTGCGGGTCAATCCCGATAGCGGCACCATCGAGGTCGGGTCTGGCGATGTCGCCGCCGCCCGCATCCTGCTTGCCGGCCAGGGCCTGCCCAAAGCAGCGCGCAGCCTCGATGCCGTCGGCGACATGCCGATGGGTCTTTCCCGCGCCGTCGAGGCGGCGCGGCTGAAGGGGGCGATGGCATCGGAACTGGCGGCGTCGATCGAATCGATCGATGGCGTCAAGCGGGCCACCGTCCATGTCGCGCTACCCGAGCCGAGCGTCTTCGTCCGCGACCGGGCGCCGGCCAGCGCCTCGGTGTTCGTGGCGCTGGCGCCGGGCCGGGTGCTCGGCGAGGCCCAGGTCCGCGCCATTGTCTGGCTGGTCAGCTCGAGCGTGGCCGGACTGGCCCCGGAACGGGTCAGCGTCGTCGACCAGTCGGGCGCGCTGCTGTCGGCGGGCGTGGCGGCCAGCGAGGCGGCGCAGCTCGGCTATCAGGCACGCGTCGAGGCGATGGTCCGCGAGCGGTTGAACACGCTGCTGACTCCGCTGATCGGCCAAGGCCGCTTCACCGCCGAAGTGACCGCCGATGTCGATTTTACGCGCAGCGAGTCGGCCTCCGAGCGGTTCGAGCGGGATGGCTCGGTGCTGCGCTCCGAACAGGCCAGCCGCAGCATGGAGGCCGCTCCCCCGCCGGCGCGCGGCATTCCCGGGGCGCTGAGCAACACCGCGCCGGCCGCCGCCCAGATTGCGGCGACGCCGCCGGCTGACACCGTCGCTGCGCCTGGCGCTACGCCGCAGATCACGGCCGAGACGACCAACCGGGCCTGGGAGATCGGCAAGGATGTGCGGGTCAGCCGGGGCGATGCGCCGCGCATCCGCCGGCTGTCGGTGGCCGTGGTCATCGACCGCTCGGCGATGCTGAAGGACGGCAAGCTGCCGCCCGGCGATGTCGCGGCGTTGCAGCGGCTGATCAGCGGCGCCATCGGTCGCGATCTGCAGCGCGGCGACCAGCTCGAGCTCGTGCTACGAGACTTTGTGGCGCCACAGGAAGAGCCCAGCAAGCCCTGGTTCGCCCCCGAGACGGTGCGTGACTACACGTTGCCGATCATTGCCGCCCTGCTGCTTCTTGCAGGGATCGGTTATGGCGGCTGGCGCTGGCGGGCGTCTCGCAAGGCGCGGGCAGTAGCGGCGAATGCGCCGCACGACGGTGGTACACTAACGGCCAGCAATGCCGAGCCGGAGGCGGCGAAGTCCGGCGAACCCACAGCCACGACCGAGACGGGCCCCGCCGCCGACAGCCCCGTGCCGCGCCTCGTCGACTATAGCGAGAAGCTCGACGCGACCCGCAGCCTCGTCAGCGGCGATACCGATCGCGCCACCGCCGTCGCCCGGCAGATGCTGGCGATCGACCTGGCGACACCCGACGAAGACGAGGCCGGCTGATGGCGCTTGCTGCCCTGCCGCTGCCGTCCGAGCCAGAGGCGGACCCCAGCGCTGCGCTGACCGGCGCGCAGAAATGCGCGATCCTGCTGCTTTTGCTTGAGGAAGCGCAGGCGGCGGAGCTGTTGCGGCGGATGTCGGCCGTCGAGGTGCGGGCCGTTGGCGAGGCGATGCTGACCGTGGCCGAGATTGCGCCGGCGGCGGTCGATGCGGTGCTCGATGAATTCCTGGCGCGCACGCGCGGCGTGCAGGCGCTTGATGTGCAGGGACGCGAGGCGCGGGCCCGGCTCAGCCTGGCGCTCGGCTCGCCGCGCGCCGAGCGGGTGATCGAGGAAATCGGGCCGCCGGCGGCCATCATACGCTTTGCCCAGCTCGACTGGCTCGACGCGGCAACCGTGGCCGAGCTGCTCGCCGGCGAGCATCCGCAGGCGGTGGCGGTGGTGCTGGCGCATCTACCCGAAGCGCGCGCCGCGCTGGTTCTCGACGGGTTGGCCGAGGCGGTGCAGGCCGATGTGGTGCAGCGGCTGGCGACGCTTGGCCCGGTGCCGCCGGCCGAGATCGGCGTGCTGGAGGCGGCGCTTGAGAGCCGGCTGGTGACGCTGACCCGGGCGCAGGGCAGTACCCGGCTGGCCGGGGCGGCGTTCACGGCGCGGCTGGTCACCCTCTCCAGCCAGCAGCAGATGCTGCTCGACGCGCTGGCGATCAGCGATCCGGCGCTGGCCGCCAGCATTGCCGAACAATCCTTCCTGTTCGAGGATCTTGCCAGGCTGGCGCCGCGCGAACTGCAGCTGGTGCTGCGCGAGCTCGACCAGGCGATGCTGGTGACCGCGCTCAAGGGCGCGGCGCCGCGGCTGCGCGAGTTGGTGCTGAGCGCCATGTCCAGCCGCGCCGCCGACCAGCTGCGCGATGAACTTGCCGAGAGCGGGCCGGTCAAGAAGGCTGATGTCGCCGCCGCCCAGTCGAACGTCTGCGCGCTGGTGCGCCGGCTCGGCGAGTCGGGCGCGATCATGATGCCGGGAGCCTCCGGCTATGTATGAGATGAAGATCATGCCCGACGCGAGCCGACACGGGCTTGCCGGGCTGCTGGCGGCGCTGCAGCCGCAGCCGCCGGTGCCGGAGGTGGTGCCGGCGCCCGAGCCGGCACACGATCCTGCGGTCATCCGCGCTGCCGAGGATGCGGCGCTGCGGGCCACGGCGCATGCGCACGGGTTGGCCGAGGGCCGGGCCGAGGCCGAGGCGGCGCTGGAGCCGGTATTGGCCCGGCTTCAGGCGGCGGCAGCGGCGTTTGAGGCGGCGTGCCGGATCGATGCCGATGCGCTACGGGCGCCGTTGGTGGCGCTTATACGGGGCCTGTGCGAGCGGGTGTTGGCGACCGAACTCGCGGCGTGCTCGGCCATCTTGCGGCCGCTGGTCGAAGTGGCGCTGGCGCAATTGCGACCCGGCGAGCCGGCGGTGCTGCGCGCGGCGCCTGAGGTGATCGCCACGCTCAACGATCATGCCGCCGATGTGCTGGCCGGACTGCAGCTCGAGGCCGAGCCGGAGATGGCCGATGCTGTTGAGCTGTCGGGGCCGGACTTCATTGTCGAGGTGTCGCTGCGGGATCGGCTCGATGCCGTGATTGCGGCGCTGGAGGGGCAGGCATGAGCGTGTCATCGGCCCTGGCGGCGCTGGTCGCTGAGCAGGCGGCAAGTGCCGTACAGTTGCCGGTGCAGCGGGGCGGGCGGGTCAGCGCCTTTGATGGCACCACGATCGAGGCCGTCGGATTGCAGGCGCTGGTCGGCGCACGGGCAAGGATTGGCGCCGGGCGGCAGGCGGCCGAGATCATTGGCTTCCGCGATGGCCGGGCGCTGCTGATGGGACTGTCGCCGCTTGTCGGCATCAGGCCGGGGGCCATCGTGCTCGGCGACGGCCTGCCCGCCGATGTCGGCGTCGGTGAAGCGCTGCTCGGCCGGGTCATCGATGGGCTCGGGCGGCCACTCGACGGGCTTGGCCCGGTGCGGACCGATGCCAGCCGGCCGCTGGCCGGCGAAGCCCCGGCGCCGGCGGCACGGGCGCGGGTGCGCACGCCGCTGGAGACCGGGGTGCGCGCCATCGACGGGCTGCTGACGCTCGGGCGCGGCCAGCGGGTCGGCATCATGGCCGGCACCGGGGTCGGCAAGTCGGTCCTGCTCGGCCAGATCGCGCGCTGGGCGGCCGCCGATGTCGTGGTGGTGGCGCTGATCGGCGAGCGGGGCCGCGAGATCACCGATTTCATCGAGACCGAGCTGTCCGGCCCGGCGCGGGCGCGGACGATCACGCTCGCGGTGCCGGCCGGCGATGCGCCGCTGCTGCGAGTGCGCGGCGCCGAGCGGGCCTTTGCCATTGCCGAGCATTTCCGGGACCAGGGCCGCCATGTGCTGCTGATCCTCGACAGCCTGTCCCGCGTCGTCCACGGCGCCCGCGAAGTGGCGCTGGCGCGCGGCGAGAACGCCGGCGGGCGTGGCTATCCGCCAAGCGCCATGGCCTTGATCGCCGCGCTCGCCGAGCGGGCCGGCGCCGTGCGTACCGGCGGCGCCATTACCGCGATCATGACCGTGCTGGCCGAGGCCGATGAAGGCGGCGATGCGGTCGTCGATGCGGCGCGCGGCGTGCTCGATGGCCATCTGCTGCTGAGCCGCAAGCTCGCCGGGCGCGGCGGCTTTCCGGCGATCGACCTTTCGGCCTCGGCCAGCCGGGTGATGACCGATGTTACCGACGCCGAGCATCTCGCCGCCGCCGCGCGTTTCCGCCGCTGGAACGCGCTGATCGAGGACAATCGAGATCTGGTGTTGATGGGCGCCTATGCGCCGGGCGCCGATCCGGAGCTGGATGCCGCGCTCGCTTTGTCGCCGCGGCTGGAGGCCTATCGCTGCCAGCCGCGCGGCGAGCGCGCCAGTGCCAGCCGGCAGGCGCTGCTGGCGCTGATGGGTGCGGCATGAGCGACCAGCCACTTGACCGGATCATCCGCGTCCGCCGCGTCCGCGCCCGCCAGGCCGCCGCCGCGCTCGGTCGCGTGCAGGCCCGCCAGCTGAG
>NZ_JBIMKZ010000020.1:0-43962 GCF_051860865.1 Polymorphobacter sp.
GGACCACAGGATTGGGCAGGATGGATCAATGATGGACGCCCCCGACACGGTTCAGACGCTCGACCTGGTACGGCTCGCCGACTATCGGCCGCCCGACTGGCTGATCCCGGACGTGGCGCTGGTTTTCGATCTCGATGCCCCGGTCACGGTGGTGCGTGCCCGGCTCCACGTCCGCCGCAACGGCGTGCACGACCGGCCGCTGGTGCTCGATGGCAGCCGGCTCGAGTCGCGCTGGGTCGAGGTCAATGGCGAGCGTCAGAACATCCGGCCCGACGGCGACCGGCTGACGCTGCCGATCGCCGGTGACGAGGCGGTGATCGAGAGCGAGGTACTGGTTCGCCCGGCCGCCAACACGCGGCTGATGGGGCTTTATGCCAGCGAGGGCCGGCTGGTGACCCAGTGCGAGGCCGAAGGCTTCCGCGCCATCACCTGGTTTCCGGACCGGCCCGACGTGCTGTCGACCTACACGGTGACGTTGAATGCCGATGCGGCACGCTATCCGGTGCTGCTCTCCAACGGCGATCGCGGCGTCAGCGAGGCGCTTCCCGATGGGCGGCTGAGCGTTACCTGGCATGATCCCTGGCCGAAGCCCTGCTATCTGTTCGCGCTGGTTGCCGGCGATCTCAGCGCGCGGCGCGATGTCTTCGTTACCGCCTCGGGCCGCGAGGTGGCGCTGGCGATCTGGACCGCGGCGGCCGATGTGCCGCGCTCGGCCCATGCGATGGCGGCGCTGAAAGCCAGCATGGCCTGGGACGAGCAGGCCTATGGCCTCGAATATGATCTCGACGAGTTCAACATCGTGGCGGTGGCGGATTTCAACGCCGGTGCGATGGAGAATAAGGGGCTCAATATCTTTAACTCCAAATATGTCCTCGCCGATGCCGAGACGGCGACCGATGCCGATTTCGACGCGGTGGCGGCGGTGGTGGCGCACGAGTATTTCCACAATTGGACCGGCAACCGTGTCACCTGCCGGGACTGGTTCCAGCTCAGCCTCAAGGAGGGGCTGACCGTGTTCCGGGACCAGCAGTTCTCGGCAGATCAGGGATCGGCGGCGGTGCGGCGGATCGACGATGTCCGCTCTCTGCGCGCCGTGCAGTTCCCCGAGGACGCCGGGCCGCTGGCCCACCCGATCCGGCCCGATCACTATGCCGAGATCGCCAATTTCTACACCTCGACGATCTACAACAAGGGCGCTGAGGTCATCCGCATGCTGCATACGCTGCTCGGTCCGGCCGGCTACCGCAAGGGCGCCGACCTGTATTTCCAGCGGCATGACGGCCAGGCGGTGACCTGCGAGGACTGGCTGGCGGCGATGGAAGACGCCAACGGCCGGGACCTGACGCAGTTCCGCCGCTGGTATGATCAGGCCGGCACGCCGCGCGTTGCCGTGCATGTGGCGCGGGCCGGGCGCCAGCTGACCGTGGCGCTGACCCAGCGGCTGGGGGAGGGCGGTGACCGGCCGCTGATGCACATCCCGTTCCGGCTGGCGCTGATCGGTCGCCAGAGCAGCAAGCGGATTGGTGCCGAGCGGCTGGTGGAGCTGAAGGACCGCGAGACGCGGGTGGTGTTCGAGGGGCTGGACGAGCCGGTGCTGCTGTCGCTCAACCGTGGCTTCTCGGCGCCCGTCATCGTCGAGGCGCAGGCGGCGCGTGACGAGCTGGCCTTCCTCGCCGGTGCCGATGACGATCCGTTCGCGCGCTGGGAAGCGATGCAGCGGCTGGCGCTCGACGTGCTGGCCACCGACGACGCGCCGGACGAACTGGTAGCGGCGGTGGGGGCGACGCTGGCAGCCGGCGAGAAGGGCGGGCTCGATCCGGCCTTTGTCGCCGAGGCGGTGCTGCTGCCGAGCGAAGCCTTTATCGGCGACCAGGCGCCGGTGGTGGCGGTGGAGGCGATCCATCGCCGGCGCGAGGCGGCGCGGGCGGCCATCGCCAGCGCGCTCGAGCCGCAATGGTGGACGCTGTGGCGCCGCCATGGCGGCCAGGGCGCGGCATTGACCCCCGAGGCCAAGGGCGCGCGGCGGCTGGCCAATGTGGCGCTCGGCTATCTCGTCACCGCGGGCTCCGACGATGCGATCCTGGCCGCGGCCGAACAATATCGTACCGCGCCGACGATGACCGACCGGCTGGGGGCGCTGACGGCGCTGATCAACACCGACAGCGCGGCGCGCGACGAGGCGCTGGCGGACTTCCATGCGCGCTTTGCCGGCAACCATGATGTCATCGACAAATGGTTTACCGTGCAGGCGCTGGCAACCCGCGACGACACGCTGGCGCAGGTCGAACAGCTGCTGCGCCACCCGGATTTCACCATTGCCAACCCCAACCGGCTGCGGTCGCTGGTCGGGGCGTTTGCCGCCAACCAGAAGCATTTCCATGCCGCCGATGGCAGCGGCTATGCGCTGCTGACCGAGCAACTGCTCGCCGTCGACCGGATCAACCCGCAATCGGCGGCGCGGCTGACCGTGCCGCTCGGCCGCTGGCGGCGGTTCAATGCGGCGCGGCAGGCGCTGATGTGCGCGCAACTGCAACGCATCGTCGCCGCCCCCGGCGTCAGCCGCGACGTGCTGGAAATGGCGAGCCGGGCGCTGGGGTGACGCCCGGCCCGGCGCGGCTGCCGCTGTTCCATGCCCCGGGCTATGCCGTGCGGCTGGCCGACGGCCATCCGGTGCCGATGAACAAATATACCGCGCTGCCGGGCGCGATCGAGGCACTCGGCCAGTCTGTCCTGCGCCTCGACCCGGAGCCGGCGCCGCAGGACTGGGTCGAGGCCGTGCACGCGCCCGACTATGCCGCCGCCGTCATCGCCGCCGATGTGCCGGCCGCCATCGAGCGCCGGATCGGCTTTGCCGTCACCCCCGCCGTCGCGGCCCGCTCGCTGCTGGTTGCGGGCGGCACCCATGGCGCGGCGCTCTGGGCCCTCGAACATGGCTGGGCAGCGAACGGCGCCGGCGGCAGCCACCATGCGGGTCCACAGGGCGGTGCCGGCTATTGCGTCATCAACGATATTGCGGTGGCGGCCGAGGCGCTGGTCCGCCAGCGCCGGGTCGCGCGTATCCTGATCGTCGACCTCGATGTTCATCAAGGCGACGGGACCGCCGTGATCTTCGCCGGCCGCAGTGATGTACTGACCTTTTCGATGCACGCCGAGCGCAATTATCCGGCTCGCAAGGCCCGTTCGTTCCGCGATGTCGGCCTGCCGGACGGCACGTCCGACGACGTTTATCTCGAACGGCTGGCCGCCGAACTGGCGGGCCTGATCGGCTACCACCAGCCGCAGCTGATGCTGTTCCAGGCCGGCGTCGACGTCCATGCCGATGACCGGCTGGGGCGGCTGGCGCTCAGCGATGCCGGGCTGGTGGCCCGCGATGTGATGGTCGCCGAGGCAGCCCGGCGCCATGGTATCCCGCTGGCGGTGACGCTGGGCGGTGGCTATGCCGAGCCGGTGCTGCTGGCCCGCCGCCATGCCGCCGGGCTGATCGCGCAGTGGCAGGCGATGCAGCGATAGGCCGGGGCAGAGGGGGAAATACCCGCCCGCCCACGTAGGGGGAGAGTGACTGTGCAACCCGTACCCTCGCTGATGGTGCCCGATCTGCTCGCCGGGCTGATGCTCCGCGTCCAGCACGGCGACCGCGCCGCCTTTGCCGAACTGGTGCGCGCGCTGGAGGGGCCCGGGCTGCGGCTCGCCGACCGGACGCTGGGGGACCGCGCCGCCGCCGAGGATGTGGTGCAGGTGGCGCTGTCAAGACTGTGGACGATGGCCGAGCGGTTCGACGCGTCGCGCGGATCGGTGTCGGCCTGGTACCGGCGGATGGTGGTGAACCTCTGCCTCGATCGCAAGCGCGCCACCCGGCCGATGCAGGCGATCGACACGGTGGCCGAGATGGCGAGCCCCGACCCCGGCCCCGAGGAAGACGCGATCGCCGGCGACATGCGCACCCGGCTGGCAGCAGCGATGGAGACGCTGGCACCGCGGCAGCGCGCGGCGCTGGCGATGTTCCATGGTGACGGCCTGACCATGGCCGAGATCGCCGTCGCGCTGGAGACGACGCCCAAGGCCGTCGAGGGATTGCTGGGCCGCGCCCGTATGGAACTCAAGAGCCTGTTGGCCCCGATGATCAACGAGAAGGATCTATGACCGTGAACCGCGCTGAGGCCCTTGCCCTGATTTCCGCCTATGGCGCGGACGCGGCGCGCTGGCCGGCGGATGCCCGCTCGGCGGTGCTGGCCCTGGCCGCCACCGATGCCGAAGTCGCGGTGGCGCTCGACGAGGCGCGGCGGCTCGATGCCCTGCTGCAGGGCTGGGCCGGTGATGTACCGGCGCGGCGCTTCGATGCCGAAGCGCTGATCCCGGCCCCGGCTGTGCAGCCGAGGGCCCGGGGCTGGGTAAAGCGTAGCTGGCTCGGCGGCGGCGCGATCGCGGCCAGTGTCGTGGCGGCGTTGCTGCTGACGGTGCCGGTGCAGGGGCCGGTGCAGGGTCCGCAGCAACAGACAGTTTCAACCGAGGTTTCGCTGGGGTCGGCCAGCGGGCAGGCAGAGTCGATGGATGACTTTGCCATGATTTTCACGCCGACCGCTGATGAGGAAGATTTGATATGAGCAAGCTGATGCGTGCAGCGACCTTTGGTCTGCTGATCGTTGCCAGCCCCGTGCTGGCGCAGACGCCCCCCCCGGCAGCAACCACGGCCTCCCCCGAGGCCGGCAAGGCGCAAGGCCAGATGCGGGGCAAGATGGGAGGGCGCATGTTCTCCAGCCTGTCGGAAGCCGGTCGCGCCACCATGCGTGAAGCGATGCAGGCCAGCCGTCAGGGCAATGACCGTACGGCCGTGAAGGCCGCGCGCGACCGGATGCTGACCTTGCTCGAAGCCGATCGGCTCGACACGGCGGCGCTGAAGCGCGCGATGGACGAGGAGCGGACGCTCGCCGCCACAAGCCATGAGCGGCGCCAGACGGCGATGCTCAACGCCTTCACCAAGCTGTCGGTGGCTGATCGCAAGGCCTTTGTCACCGAAGCGCGGCAGCTGCGCGACAAGATGCAGGATCGGATGCAGGGCGAGAGGGGCGAGCGCCTCAAGCGCTGGCGTGAGCGTCGCGGCGGCGGTGCCGGCGGCCAGCTCTAGGCGCTAGCGACTGCGCCAGCCGGTCTGCCGATGGATTTCATCGGCGACCAGGCTGGCCAGCCGCGCCGCCACCGGGCCGGGCGTACCATTGCCCACCGGCTGGCCATCGATGGACACGACCGGAAGCAGGGGCGCCGTGGTGCTGGTCAACAGCGCTTCATCGGCGCCCTTCGCGTCGTCGAGGCTGAACGGTGCTTCGACGACCGGGATCTGGGCAGCGCGCGCCAGGCGGATCAGGCTGTCCCGCGCGATGCCGGGCAGGATATGGGCGCTGAGCGGATGGGTGTGCAGCGTGCCGCCGCGCACGATCCAGGCATTGGTGCTGCCGCCCTCGCGCACCGTGCCGTCCTCGGCGACGAACCAGGCCTCGAAATGCCCGGCGGCGCGCGCGTCCTGCTTGGCCAGCACATTGGCGAGCAGGTTGGTCGTCTTGATGTCGACCCGCCCCCAGCGCTGGTCCGGTATGCTCATCACGCTGACACCGCGCGCCTGCTGGCCGGCCCGCTGGTGAAAATCGAAGCGCCGCATCGTCATCATCAGCCGCGGGTGGACAACGCCGGGAAAACCATGGTCCCGCCGCGCACTGCCGCGGCTGACCTGGATATAGAGCAGGCCGTCGGTGGCACGGCTGCCGGCGATCAACCGCCGCGCGATCTGGCCGAGCGCCGCATCGCTGTGCGACAGCGGAATGAACAGCGCCGACAGGTTGCGCCGCATCCGCTGCAGATGCGCCGGCCAGTCGAGCAGCCGGCCATTCAGCACCGCGCAGACCTCGTAGATCGAATCGGCGAATTGCAGCCCGCGGTCCTCGATCGGGACGGTGGCATCGCGGATCGCCATATACTGGCCATCGACATAGGCATGCTGCGGCATCGGGACGCTCATTTCATCGAGGATTCCGCTGCCCATAGCGGCTAGGAATGGCCCATGCCAGCGCCGCAATTGATATGGTTCCGCCGTGACCTGAGACTTGCCGACCAGGCGGCTGTGCGCGCCGCCACGGCGGCCGGGCCCGTGGTGGCGCTGTATGTCCTCGATGACGAGACACCCGCCGTCGATGCCTCCCTTCCGGCCGGCTGGGACCAGGGCTGGGCGATGGGCGCGGCGCAGCGCTGGTGGCTGCACCATTCGCTGGTCAGCCTCGATGCCGACCTGTGCGCACGGGGCGGCGGGCTGGTGCTGCGGCGCGGCCGCTGCGCCGGGATCGTGCCGGCGGTGGCCGCCGAGATCGGCGCCGGCGCCGTCCATTGCCTCGGCCATGTCGAGCGCTGGGCGAGGGCCGATGAAGAGGCCGTGGCGAAGCGATGCCTCCTTCATGTTCATGACGGGGCGCTGCTCGCGCGGCCTGACAGCGTCCGCACCGGGACCGGCGGCCGTTACCGCATCTTCACCCCCTGGTGGCGCCGGCTGCGCGAGCAGATGCCGCCGCCCCGGCCCGAACCGGCGCCCGAAACCATGACCTTTGTTGATGGCGTTGCCAGCGACCGGCTGGACGACTGGGCCCTGCTGCCGACGCGTCCCGACTGGGCGAGCGGATTCCGGATATGGACCCCCGGAGAGGCCGGCGCCTTGGCCCGCCTCGAAGCCTTCGAGGACGACGTGCCGGCTTACGACGAAGCCCGCAACCTGCCATCGGAAGAGGGCACCTCCCGCCTTTCCCCGCATCTCGCGATGGGCGAGATTTCGGTCCGCACTGTCTGGCACGCCGTTGCCACCCATAACGCCGCCGAGCCCTATCTGCGCGAACTCGGCTGGCGTGATTTCGCCGCCAATATCCTCGACCAGTTCCCCGATCACGGCGAGGTGCCCGGCCGCGACCTGTTCTCCCGCTTCCCGTTCCGCGATGATCCCGAGTCGCTGCGCGCCTGGCAGCAGGGCCGCACCGGCTATCCTATCGTCGACGCCGGCATGCGCCAGCTCTGGGCGACCGGCTGGATGCACAATCGGGTGCGGATGATCACCGCCTCCTTCCTGGTCAAGCATCTGCTCATCGACTGGCGCCACGGCGAGCGCTGGTTCTGGGATTGCCTGGTCGACGCCGATCTCGCCGCCAATTCGCTCGGTTGGCAATGGGTGATGGGCTCGGGCGTCGACTCCTCGCCGTTCAATCGCGTCTTCGCGCCCGTTGGCCAGAGCGCCAAATTCGATGCCGCTCCTTATATCCGGCACTGGGTGCCCGAGCTTCGTGCCCTGTCCGACAAGGCCATCCACGCGCCCTGGGAAAATGGCGGGGCCCGCGGCTATCCGCCACCAATCGTCAACCATGAGTTCGCCCGCGCCCGCGCGCTGGATGCCTATCGGAGGGCCCGATGACCGACCCCGTCGATATCCATGCCTGGCGCCGCCTCGACGCGCGGCTGACCACCTCCGGCCAGCCGACCGAGCCCCAGCTTGCCGATCTCAAGGCCCTAGGCGTCGAGACGGTGATCAACCTCGGCCTGCATAGCCATGAGCGGGCGCTGCCCGACGAAGCCGCCAGCCTGGGCGCGCTGGGCATCGCCTATATCCATATCCCCGTCCCCTTCGATGCCCCCGACGACAATCATTTCACCCGTTTCTGCGCCGCCATGGCCGATACGGCCGGACAGACCGTCCACGTCCACTGTATTCTCAACATGCGCGTGTCGGCCTTCCTCTATCGCTACCGCCGCGACGTGCTCGGCATGGACGAGGCCGAGGCGCGGGCGGCGATGACCGGGATCTGGCAGCCGGATGGGGTGTGGGCGGACTTCATTCGGTAAGCCTCCGGCGGCCGGGGGCTTAGCCCCCGGACTCCGCAAATCGGGCCTGGACTCCTTGATGGGGTCTGGGGCCAAGGCCCCAGCCGCCGGAGGCCCTAAGGTGCTATCTCCAGCCCCTGCCAATCGAACACCCGCCCACTATGCTCGGCCGTCCGGCTGTCGATGACCGCCAGCAGATGGGCGGCCGATTCATCGGGGGTGAACAGCGTCCGGGCGCTGCGCTGGAACGGCTTCGAGAGGCCGGTGTCGACCGTGCCCGGGTGGAGGCCGATGACCACGGCATCCGGGCTCCGGCGGGCGTGCTCGATGGCAATGGTGCGGATCAGCTGGTTGAGCGCGGCCTTGGCGGCGCGGTAGCCGTGCCAGCCGCCGATACGATTGTCCGAGATCGAGCCGACGCGGGCCGAGAGGGCAGCGAAGACGCTGCGGCCGTCGCGCGGCATCAGCGGCAGCATCGCCTGGGCGACAAGGGTCGGGCCGATGGCATTGACGGCGAAGCTGCGCGCCAGCTGGCTGGCGTCGAGTTCCTTCAGCGCGCGTTCGGGGCGTAGATCGGCGGCATGGAGCAGCCCGGTGGCGCAGATCACAAGGTCAGGGGCGGCCGGCAGCGCGGCGGCAGCGGCGGCGATGCTGGCCGGGTCTTCCAGGTCGAGCACCGGGCGGCTGAGCCGGGTGAGCAGGGCGACGCCCGAATCGGTGGCGAGCTGGTCGGCCAGCGCGGCGCCGATGCCGCCCGAGGCGCCGATGACGACGGCGTGGATCGGCCGCCCGAAGCTGGTCAGCACCTGGCTGAACTCATTCCTTTTCCATCGTGCATTGCAGCGGATGCTGGTGCTCGCGGGCGAAGTCGATGACCTGGTTGACCTTGGTCTCGGCCACTTCATAGGTGAAGATGCCGCAGACGCCGACGCCGCGCTGATGGACATGGAGCATGACGCGGGTGGCGTCCTCGATGGTCATCTTGAAGAAGCGCTGCAGGGTCAGGACGACAAACTCCATGGGGGTATAGTCGTCGTTGAGCATCAGCACCTTGTAGAGCGAGGGCTTCTGCGTGCGCGTGCGGGTGCGGGTGGCGACCCCGACGCCGGTACCATTGCCGGTGCCGTCGCCGGGCTCGTCGGGTCGGTCGTTGGCGGCGCGCGTCCCGGCTCCTGATAATAGGCTCGTCATCGTTTGCAGGACCATATCGCTCAAAAGGGGGTCCCGGTCTCGCGACCAGGTCATGACGCCTATATACGGCCTGTGGCGCGATGAGAAAAGGGGCGGCCGCATGGCTGCGACCACCCCTCCCACTCGATTGGCGATGCTTACTTGGTGGTAAGGATCGTCTTCATCTTGTCGGTGGCCAGCGCGATGCGGTTCTGCATCGGCTCGAACACTTCGCCGCTGATCTTCATCATCATTTCGGTCATCTTCGACATTTCCGAAACGGCGCTGTCGAACTGGGCCTTGGCATAGTCCGACTGGAGCTGCATCAGCTCGTTAGGGGTCTTGGCGGCGGCGAACGACTTGGCGACGGTGCTGGCTTCCTCGAAGCTCTTGCGCGACACATCGGAGATGTGCGCGGCAACGGCTTCGATGCCGGTGCTGGCAGCACGAGCGGCGGCGAGCATCGCCTCGACATTGCCACGGGCCATGTCGGTCATTTCGTCGATGGTCTTCATGCTGACTTCAACGGCTTCGCGCGACTTGGCAGCGACCTGCTCCATCGCGGCCTTGCTGCTCTCCATCGCCGCTTCGGCGCTGGTGTTGAGCTGGTGAACGGTGTTCTTGACGGTTTCCTGGGTGGTTTCAAAGGCGGTAGCCATGACATTTTCCTTCATTTGCGGGACTTGTGGGGTGGGGACTGACTTCAGCGTGACGCGGGGCACGGCCGCGGGCATGACGGGATTGATGACCGGCTGCAGCACCGGCACGTCGACCGGCTTGGGGGCTGGCGCTACCAGCTTCGGTACAGCGGGCGCAGCGGGCTTGGCCGCCGCCGGGGTCGCCGGCTTCGGGGTAGCCGGCTTGGCGGCGGGGGGCGTCGCAGGTTTGGCAGCGGCCTCTGGCTTGGCGGCAATTGGCTTGGCCGCGACAGGCTTTGTCGGCGCCGGCGTCTTCGCCGGCGATGCCGAAACGGTCTCAGCCTTGGGCTTCGCCGCCGTCATGGCCGCAGGCCGGCTGGCCTTGGCGCCAGGCTTCGGCCCGGGCTTGCGCCGGGCGCCTGCCGCCGGGGTTTGAGACTTCACTGCCACGCATCCGCTCCGTATCTTGGATCGTTGTGCGCTGCACCATAGTCAAACCCGGCCATGTTTGCAATAGGGAAATGTTGCAGTGCAACATGACCCCCTCGCCACCCAGTGAACCGGTCAGTGGCCCATCAGCGTCGTGCCAATCCCGCTCGTCGCCAGCTCGCCTTCCAGCTCGGCGCGCAGCCGAATCAGCGCGTCCTCGTCCTTCGCCTCAACCCGCGCCACCAGGGCGTCCTGGGTGTTGGACGCGCGCAGCAGCCACCAGCCGTCGGGGCGAATCACTCGCGCGCCGTCGGTCTCATTGACCGTTGCGCCGGCCGCCTTCAGCCGCGCCAGCACTTCCTCGACCACGGCGAACTTGCGCGTCTCCGAAGCCTGGAAACGCAGTTCCGGCGTGTTGACCATCACCGGCATCGCGGATTTGAGAACTGTCAGCGAGCCGCCCATCTCGGCCACCGCGCCGATCAGCCGGATCGCGGCGTAAATGCCGTCGTCGAAGCCGTACCAGTCATGGCCGAAGAAGATATGGCCGCTCATCTCGCCGGCCAGCGGGCTGCCGATCTCCTTCATGTGCGCCTTGATCAGGCTGTGCCCCGTCTTCCACATCACCGGCTCTCCGCCCAGCGCCGCGATCCGGTCGAACAGCGCCTGGCTGGCCTTGACGTCGGCGATGATCGCCGCGCCGGGCAGCGCCTTCAACACCGGCTCTGCGAGGATGGCGAGCAGCTGGTCGCCCCAGACCACCCGGCCCTCGCCATCGATCGCGCCCAGCCGGTCGGCGTCGCCATCGAAGGCCAGGCCGAAATCGCAGCCCTTCTCGGCGACCACGCGCTTGAGGTCGGCGAGGTTGCGCTCGTCGGTCGGGTCCGGATGATGGTTCGGGAAGCTGCCGTCGACCTCCGCAAACAGCACATGGTGGGTGCCCGGCAGCCGCTTGACCAGCCGCTCGACCACCGGCCCGGCGACGCCGTTGCCGCAATCCCAGGCGATGGTGAACGGCGGCGGGCTGAAGTCCTTGAGCAGCCGGTCGACATAGCGGTCCATGATCTCGACCTGCGTGGCGGTGCCGGTGCCGCTCGTCCAGTCTCCCGCCTCGGCCAGCGCACCGAGCCCGCGAATATCGGCGCCGAAGAACGGCCGCGCGGCGAGCATCATCTTGAAGCCGTTCCAGTCCGGCGGGTTATGACTGCCGGTGACCATGATGCCGCCGTCACAGGCCAGCTCGTACACGGCATAATAGAGCATCGGCGTCGGCCCCAACCCGACGCGCACGGCATCGACCCCGGCGGCGTTCAGCCCCTCGACCAGCGCCGCCTCGAGCGCCGCCGAGGAGGTCCGCCCATCCCGGCCCACCGCCACCGAGCGGCCGCCGCTGCGGGCGATCACGGTACCGAAGCTGCGGCCGATGGCACGGGCATCGTCGACGCCGATGGTGGTGCCGACAATCCCGCGAATGTCATATTCGCGCAGGGCGGTGGGATGGAAGACGTGACTCATGGCAAAGCTCCGCAAAGACAGGCGCAATCAGTGGCCCTTGCGCGCGAGGCTGGCAAGCAGCCGGTCGCGCGCCTCGGTCAATTCCCGGCTTTCCCGCGCCGAGCCGCCGGCATCCGGATGGGCCGTGCGAATCCGCTCGCGGAACGCCTGTTCGATCCGCACGGCATCGGCCCCGGGCGCCAGCCCGAGCCGCTCATGGGCAGCGGCCAGCGCCGTGTCGACGGCGCGTCCGGGCTTCTTCTGGCGCGGCCATACCCACCACAGCGCAAAGGCACCGAGCAGGAACAGCAGCGCCATCAGGCGGCGAGGCTCTGGCCGGTCCAGCCCGGCAGGTTGAGCCCGGCGATCAACGCCCGCAGCTCGGCGCGGGCGCCGACATGGCTGATACTGAAGTCCTCCAGTGCCGACCGGTCGAGCAATGTCAGCCCGCGCGGAAAGAATTCGCGGTAGATGACGCGTTCGGACAGGCCGGGCAGGTGCCGGAAGCCGACCCGCCCCGACAAGGCCTGCAGCGCCGCGCCGACGCGCTTCATGTTGCGCGCCTCCAGTGTCGACAGCCGGTTGCGGACCACCACCCAGTCGACCCGCCCGCCGTCATGCCGGGCGCGGGCCTGTCGAAGCTCCCAGATCAGCGCCGAATAAAAGCCCGGCTTGCGCACGGCGAAGGTCTCGGGGTCGACATCGCCGATCAGGTCGAAGTCGAGAAAGCTGTCGTTGATCGGCGTGACGATGGTGTCGGCGCGGGCCAGCGCCGCCCGGGTCAGCGGCGAATCCCGCCCCGGCGTGTCGATGATCAGGAAATCGATGGTCGCCGCCTGCTGTAGCCGCAGCGCCAACTGGGCCTCGGCCTGCGGTCCCTCGGCGATGGTGATATGGTCCGGTGTCGGCAGCACCAGCCCCTTCTGGGCGGCATAGGCGGCGCGATTTTCGAGATAACGCGCCGTGGTCCGCTGGCGGGAATCGAGATCGAGCATCGCCACACGGAAACCGGCATGGGCCAGCGCCACGCCGATATGGACGGCGGTGGTGGACTTGCCGGTGCCGCCCTTCTCGTTGCCGAGCGCGATGACGTGAACGGCGCCCGCCCTGTTCGGCCTTTCCGCGTTCATGCTGGCCCTGTCCCCCTGCTTCCAAGCTTGCGTGCATGGCTGCTTTGGCACAGAGGCGCGCACAAGAACAAGCGGAGCCATCGGAGGCAGGGGAACCGAATGCAGATCGTGCGTACACCGGCGGCACTGACGGCGGCCGTGGAAGCCTGGCGGCGGGACGGCAAGCGTGTCGCCTTCGTGCCGACCATGGGCGCGCTACACGCCGGCCATCTGGCGCTTGTCGCCGAGGGCCTCGCCCGTGCCGACATCGTCACCGCCTCGATCTTCGTCAATCCGCGCCAGTTCGCCCCGGGCGAGGACCTCTCGCGTTACCCCCGCGACGAAGCCGGCGACGCCGCCAAGCTCGCGGCTGCTGGCTGCTCGCTGCTCTATGCGCCCGATCTCGCCGCCATGTACCCGTCCGGCTTTGCCAGCTTCGTCCGCGTCGGCGGCCTGCCCGATGTGCTGTGCGGCGCCGTGCGACCGGGCCATTTCGATGGGGTTGCCACCGTTGTCACCAAGTTGCTGGCGGCGGCGCGCGCCGATTTCGCCATCTTCGGCGAGAAGGACTGGCAGCAGCTCGCCATCGTCAAGCGCATGGCCGCCGACCTTGATCTCGGCACCGAGATCATCGGCGCGCCGATCGTCCGCGATGCCGATGGCCTCGCCCTGTCATCGCGCAACCTCTACCTCGCACCGGCCGACCGTGCCCGGGCGCTGGCGCTCCCCAAGGCGCTCGTTGATGCGCGCACCCAGCTGCACACTGGCGAGCCGCTGGCCGCCGTCCTCGCTGAAGGATCGCTGGCGCTGGCCCGCGCCGGCTTTGCGCGTGTCGATTATTTCGAACTGGTCGATGGCGAGACATTGGCCACCCTCGCCGCCCCGGCGCCGGGCGCCCGGCTGATGGCCGCCGGCGTCGTCGGCAAGACCCGGCTGATCGACAATATGGAAGTCTGAGACGGCCCTATCGCGGCCAATAGTCCGGGCCCCAAAGCCCACGTCCGGTCATCGATCGACCAGGCCCATAGAGCCCCGTCCCGCCGAAACCATAATCGTCGTAGCCACCCATCCCATAGCCGCCGAAATTGGAACGGCCGGTGCTAAAGCTCAACGCTACCGCGCCATTGTCCCCGAGCGGCAGCATCGTGCTGCCAAAAACCCCGCGCGTGCCGTTGGTGCCGACGGTAAAGCCCACCTCGCCGTGCATTCGCCGGTCGGTCGCCGCATCCTCGGGCGCTCGGGCGGTAATCCGCGTGTCATGCTCCGGTTGTCGCGAGGCCCCGTCGATCGCGGCAGCCCTTTGCTCAGGCGATAGACTATGGATGACCGGCTCGCCCATGACAGGGGAGGCAGAAAGCAGGAGAAAAGGCAGCATCGTGCGCATGTCTACATCATTACCTTTCCTGCGTGAGCGGTGGCTGAACAGCGTCGCTAGATCGGTTCCGCCAGCCAGTTCATTTCGGCGGCGCGTGTCAGCCGATAGCGTGCGGAGGTCAGCAGCGCCGTGCATTCGGCTTCCACCGATGGCCCCAGCTCCAGATAGAAGCGGGGCCGGGCCTCTTTCAGCAGGCGCGGCGCCCCCCGCAGCGTCGCGGCTTCCAGCCCCTCGACATCAAGCTTGATCAGGTCGGGCGGCCCGAACCGGTCGAGCAAGGTGTCTAGCGTCAAGGTTGGCACGGTCAGGTGCGCGCGGGTGCCGCCGGTCTGCGAATGTCCATGGCCGAGAAGGTGGTTGGAGGCGCGACCACGCGTGGCGATCGCCAGCGTCGCCAGCCCGCTGGACTCGGCAACCGCAGCGGCAACAATGTCGACGTCGCTGCCGTTTAATGTCACTGACCGGAGCAGCAGATTGGCGAGAAATGGGTCGGCCTCGACCGCAACGACCTGCCGGGCGTGGCTACAGGAAAAGGCGAAAACACCGCAGTTGGCCCCGACATCCCAGACCGCCATGCCCGGCAAGACCATCGTGCGCGCGAGTTCGGTAAGGTCGGTATCGAAACGGCGTTTCAGATATTTGAGCTGGCTGTCCGGTGACACGAGTAGGGGCGTGCCGTTGGGCAGCCGCCGCTGCAACACACGGCCCCGGGCGAGGCGTTCGGCAAGGGTTCGAAGCATCGCAGTCATGTAACTGATTTCCTGAACGGAGTCGCCATGTCGAGCGCCTCGATGTCGGCCGCGACCATCGCCGCCTCGCGTTTGACGAAGTCGCCCACCGCGTCGCGGAAGCTGGCGTTGGGGATATAGTGCGCCGAAATCGTCTCCACCGCCCGGTAGCCGCGCGCCAGCTTGTGCGGCCCCTGGGCGCCGGCCTCGACGCGGGGCAGCCGGTGCGCGATGGCCCAGTCGATCGCCTGATAATAGCAAAGCTCGAAGTGCAGGAACGGCACCTCCTCGGTGCAGCCCCAATAGCGCCCATAGAGGCAGTCGCCGCCGATGAAGTTGAGCGCCCCGGCGATCGGCCGGCCGTGGCGCAGCGCCAGCATCAGCAGCACCTGGTCGCCCATCGTACGCCCCACCTCGGAGAAGAACGGCCGGGTCAGATAGGGCCGGCCCCATTTCCGGTAGCCGGTGTTCTGATAGAATTCCCAAAAGGCATCCCAGTGAGATTCGAGGATGTCGGCGCCGCGCAGATGGACGATCTCCAGCCCCTCGACCGCCCGGGCGCGCTCCTTGCGAATATTCTTGCGCTTGGGCGACGACAGCGCTGCCAGAAAATCGCCGAACGCCCCATAGCCGTCATTGAACCAGTGAAACTGCTCGCCCGACCGCATCAGCCAGCCCGCCGCGGCAAAGCGCGCGCGGTCCTCGGACGTCAGGAAAGTGGCATGCGCAGACGACAGGGTATTGGCCTCGGTAATGCCCTCGGCCGCCTCGATCAGCGCGGCGGCGGCGGCCTCGTTACGCGCCAGCAGCCGGGGCCCGCTGGCCGGGGTGAACGGCACGCTCAGCTGGAGCTTGGGATAATAGCGCCCGCCCGCCCGCTCGAAGGCATCGGCCCAGTTATGGTCGAAGACATATTCGCCCTGGCTGTGCGACTTGAGCCAGGCCGGCAGGATGCCGGCGATGCCGTCCCGGTTCTCGACGACGACATGCGCGGGCTGCCAGCCGGTACGGGCGGTCGCCGAGCCGGAATTCTCCAGCGCCACCATGAAGGCATGGCGGGTGAACGGGTTGGACAGCCCGGCGCAGCCGTCCCATTCGGCCGCACTGAGGTCGCTGGCGGCCGCCAGTATCCGGGTGGAGAAGCCCGGCTGGCTCAGGAGCCGATCTCGATGATCGCATCGATCTCCACCGCCACGCCGCGCGGCAGCACCGGCACGCCGACCGCCGAGCGGGCATGGCGCCCCGAATCACCGAACACCGCGACCATCAGGTCCGAGGCGCCATTGGCCACTTCCGGCTGGTCGGTGAAGCCTGGTGCCGAATTGACGAAGCAGCCGAGCTTGACGATCCGCGAAACCCGGCGGAGATCGCCGAGCGCCGCCTGCATCTGGGCGATCAGGCTGAGCGCGCAGCGTTGCGCCGCAGCCGCGCCGGCGGCCACATCGACGTCGTCGCCGAGCCGGCCCTTGATCAGGCTGCCGTCAGCCGCCTGGCTGATCTGGCCGGAGATATGAAGCAGATTGCCGCTGATCACATAGGGCACGTAATTGGCCGCCGGGGCAGGGGCTGCCGGCAGCGTGTGGCCGAGTTCGGCAAGGCGATGGGTCGGCGTGTCGGTCATGCGGGGTCTCCAAGCAGCGATTCGATATGCGGCAGCGCCTGCGCCCAATGGTCGATGCGGACATGGGCGTCGGCGGCATCGGGGATCAGGTGGCGCAGTTCGATTTCGGCGACCATGTGCAGCCGGTGCACATGCGGCGTCAGGGTCGCCACCGAGCTGTGGTGCGGAGGCAGGTCGTCGATGAATACGGCTGCGGATGGCTGATATTCGGCGAGCAGCGCGGCCAGCGGCGGGCCCTTGGGGCCATGATTGCCGATGACCCGGTACGGCATCCCCATCCGCGCCAGCTCGCGGGTCCGCGTATGGGCATGATGCTCGGCGATGTTGGTCAGCACCACAACATCACAGCGGCGCGCCAGCTGCGCCAGCGCCTCGGCCGCCCCGCTGATCGGCGTTTGCTGCGGCATATGGGTGGTGAAGAAGCCATCGAGCAGCGCCGGGAATGCCGAGGCCGGCACCGCCTCGCCGGCCGCGTCGCGGATGTTGCCGGACAGCGCATAGCTGTCGAGCCGCAATGTCATCGCATGCGCATCGGCCAGATAGGTGGTGAATGGGGCGGCGAATTCCAGCAGCACGCCGTCGCAGTCCGAGATGATCAGCGGCCGGCTCATTCCCATTCCGGTCCGGCCAGTTGGCGGGCTGCGGCGGCAAGCGTCGCCGGGCTGACCTCAAGGGCCTCGGCGACCGCCACCAGATCCGCCTCATGCGCGGCAAGGAATTCGAGCACCGCTGCCAGCAGACCGGGGTCGCTGGCCCCGGCGCGCAGCCCATCGGCATCCAGCCCGGTCAGCGCGAGAAAACGCGGGCCCAGTTCTTCATCGGCAGCGATATGGGCGAGCGCCTGAAGCCCCAGCAACTGGGCGTCCGGCGTACCGGAGCCGCGGGTTCGTTCGGGGGAGGGCGGGCGCATGCGGCGGGATCGATCCAGACAGAAGCTGTCGCTGGTCAATATGGGCCACGACGGATATTGCCAAGCCATGCCGCGCGCCTGCGACCGAAACGACCTGGACGTGCGGGCGCCGGTGGCGCCGCGCAGCATTCTTACTTGATCTTGGCTTCCTTGAACTCGACGTGCTTGCGCACCATCGGATCATATTTCCGGAAGGTCAGCTTCTCGGTCTGCGTCCGCGGGTTCTTCTTGGTGACATAGTAATAGCCGGTGTCGGCAGTGGACACGAGCTTGATCTTGATGGTTGTCGGCTTGGCCATGACTCGGTTCCGGAGACTATATCGGTGGACGCGCCAAGGCTGGCTGGAGGGCCAGGGCCGGACGCTGCAAGGCGGCGGCTATGGGCGGCGGCGCAGGCAAAGTCAAGTTTGGCAATTGCGCGCTTTGTCGGTTAAGTCGGCGCATGACGCGTTATTGCTTGCCCGACCGTGCCGTGCTGCGGATCAATGGTGCCGACACCCGCCCCTTCCTGCAAGGCCTGCTGACCCAGGATGTGATGCAGCTGGCGCCCGGACACCCGCTTTATGCCGGCCTGCTCAGCGCCCAGGGCAAGCTGCTGTTCTCGATGCTGCTGCACAAAGACGCCGCCGGCGATGTGCTCGTCGACGTCGATATCGCCCAGGCCGACGCGCTGGCCCGCCGCCTCGGCCTCTACCGGATGCGCAAGGCGGTCACCATCGCCCCGGCCCCCGATCTCGCCGTCCACGTTGCTCTGGAAGGCGGGCATGATCATCCTGCCGACCCCCGGCTGGCGGCACTCGGCAGCCGCTGGCTGGCCGCACCCGGCGACGCCCCGGACGGAATCGACGCGTGGCGCGCCCACCGCACAGCGCTCGGCGTCGCCGAGGCCGCCGAATTGGGCGAGGACCGGCTGCTCTGGCTGGAGACCGGGGCGGCGCTGCTCAACGGCGTCAGCTTCACCAAGGGCTGCTATGTCGGCCAGGAAAACACCGCGCGCATGCACCATCGCGACAAGGTCCGCCGCATGATCGTGCCGCTGCGAATCGATGGTTCCCCGGGAGATGGCAAGTTGGGCGATGGCCAGCTCCGCGATCCCGACGGCCGTGTCGTCGGCAGCCTGCTCGGCGCGGCTTGCGCCGCCAATGGCGTGGCGCTGGCGCACATGCGGCTGGAGGCGGGTGTCGCCGCGCTGACCGTCGGTGACGGCACCCCGGCCACGCTGCTCCGGCCTGACTGGCTGGCGCCCGTTCTCGAAGGGGCGAACTGATGGCCGCGTCGCCCGCCACGGATGCCAGCGCCCGGACGGTGGTGGCCAAAGACGACAAGCTGTCGGTGCCGGACCAGGTCGAACTGCTGACCCGCGATACCTTCGACTGGCTGCGCTACGACAGCGAGGAAGCCCTGCTCTCCGTCGCCATCGCCGTCGCCATCTATTTCATCTTCGTCGGCGCCCGCTGGGGCATCGTCAGGGCGCTTGGCGGCAGCGGCGACGTCACCACCTGGAAGGGCTTCGCCGGCCGCATCATCCGGCGGACGCGCACCCCCTTCATCGCCATACTCGCCGCCTATGTGGTGGCGCATGTTATTGCACCACCGGGGCCTCTGCGTGCGGCGATCGATTTCTTCTTCACCATCGGCTTCGCCGTGCAGGGCGCCATCTGGCTGCGCGAGATCATTCTCGCCATGGTCGAGCGCCGGGCCGAGCATAGCGAGGACCCCGGCGGCTACCAGAGCGCCATCAACGTCATCCGCGTGCTGGTCAATGTCACGGTCTGGATTCTTGCCACCATCCTCGTCCTCGACAATCTCGGGGTCAATGTCACCGCGCTGGTTGCCGGCCTCGGCGTCGGCGGCATCGCCATCGGCCTGGCGGCCCAGGGCATCTTCTCCGATCTGTTCGCGGCGCTGGCGATCCTGTTCGACCGACCGTTCCGGGTCGGCGAGACCATCCAGTTCGGCGGTCAGACCGGCACCGTGGAAGCCATTGGTCTCAAGACCGTGCGTATCCGCGCTCTGTCGGGCGAGCAGCTGGTCGTCGGCAACACCCAGCTGCTCGGCCAGCAAATCAGCAATTTGAAGCGCATCGAGGAGCGTCGGATCGTGCTGCTGTTCGGCATCATCTACCAGACGCCGCCCGAGGTGATGGAACAACTGCCCGAGGAGGTCCGCGCGGTGGTCGAATCGGTGCCCCATGCCCGTTTCGACCGCGCCGTCTTCACTGGCTTCGGCGCCTCGTCGATCGATTTCGAGCTGGTGTTCTTTGTCGATGTTCCGGAAATCCAGGTGATGGTCGCGGCGCGCCACGCCATCGGCGTCGGGCTGGTCCGGCGCTTTGCCGCGCTGGGTGTCGAATTTGCCTATCCGAGCCAGACCAGTTTCACCGCCGCCCCGGACGGCACGCTGATCGATCCGCGCGAGCGCATGCCGGTCGGCGGGGAGGTCGAGCGTCCGGCCTGACGTCCAGTCTTATTGCGGCGGATCGGGCGGGGAGGGCGGCAATTTCACCGGCGGCGACGGATTGGGTGTACGCGCCAGCTCCAGCGTCGCCGTCCCGGCGATTTGCACTGGCATGTAAAGACCTTCGCCCAGCACCGCCACCTGGCCGTTATGGATCTCGTCGAGCACGGCCCGGATGATGAAGTCACGGCCGATCGGCAGCGCCGCCAGCCGCGGCTCGATCCGAGCCAGCAGCTTGTTGTAGTCCTTCGAAAAATCCTGGACCAGCGCCGCCTCGAGCCCGGCCCGCACCTCCGGCTCCTGCGAGATGGCGACGAGGAACTCGAACCCGGGACTGTCGGTCCGGCTGGCCAGTTGCAGGTCGGTGAAGCGCACTTTCTGGCTGTCGGCATCGTTGCGCGGGATCGCGGTCAGCCACAGCACGCCCTTGGCATTGATCAGCCGCAGCGGCGAATGCGCCTCGATCTCCATGCCCACGGCCAGCCGCCCCCCGGTGGTCGGATAGAGTGTCACATCGCCGAATTTGACATCGGCACGCCCATAATCGGCCAGCTTCAGTCCCTTCTTCGATAGCTTTCCAAGCGCGCGCGCCAGCACCGGCTCCAGTTCCTTGTAATCGGCGGTGATCGGCAAGTTCATCCGCACGCCCTGAGCGCCGAGCGCCGGTCCCGGCGGCGGCAGCGGCGTCGACGGGCGCGGCTCGGGCCGGTCGCCGATGAAGGTCTCGGTATAGGCCGTGACGGCCAGCGGCAGCGTCAGCTTCCGGTCCTTGATCACCCAAGGGTCGACATGGAGCGTCTGCGGCGTGATCCTCAGCCACACCGGCGGGTTGCGCTTGTTGAGCGAGATGGTGGCGAAACCCTGCTCCCAGGTCTTCTCGAGAATGCGGCGGCTGTGGAACTTGCCCAGCTCCGCCGGCAGGCTGCCTTCGAGCGCCCGGATATGCGGCTCCAGCGCCCGGTCGGCCTTGCCGGCAAAGGTGATCCGCGCGCCGAGCAGCGAAATGCCGGGCTTTTCGGTCCAGTCATAGTCGATCGTCACCTTGGCGCGCGGCTGCCAGCGCGGATCGAGATCGAGCCGGATATCGGCGCGCACCTCGGCGGCGGCGGTGGCGGTCTTGCCGGCCAGCTTGTCCTTGGCGTCGCTGGCGCGGATCTGAGCCTCGATCGGCATCACCAGCTTCATCGCATTGCCGTCGCCCGAGAGCTTGACCGGCCCGCGCCGCACCTCGCCGACGATCCGGCAGGCGATGTCGGGCGTGATCTTCGCCTTGTCGAGGCCGATCTTGCACTTTCCCTCTTCATCACGCTTCAGGCACAGCGTCAGCCGCTGCGCTGGCACACAGGCCTTTTCCACCTTGTCGATCGTCGTCAGCACCTTGGGAATGCGAAGGTCCAGCCGGCGTTCGAGCACGTCGAGGTCGACGGTAATCGGCACCGCCATGGTGCTCGTCAGCGGCGGCACATCGGCAGCCGCCGTGACCCGGGGCGGCGCCGGATTGCCGGCGTTCTGCCGCGCGCTGAAAATCCGGTAGCCGACCAGCGCGATCGCCCCGACCAGCACCACGACCAGCACGGCATAGATCCGGCGTCGCGCCGGCGGCATCGCAAGGCCCATGCTATCGCTCTCCCCCCCGTTTGAACTCCGCCTGTGCCTGAAGCTCGGCCAGCAGGTCCAGTGCCTCGCGCGGCGTCGTCGCATCGATGTCGATCCGCGCCAGCGCCTCGCGCAGCGGATCGGCTTCTGACGCCGGCGCGGCAGCGAACAGCGGCAGCTCGGCCAGCCCTGCCGCCAGCCCGCCGGTCTTCTCGCGGTTCGCCTCCAGCCGCATCAGCACGCTCTTCGCCCGCGCCAGCACCGGCGCCGGCACACCGGCCAGCCGCGCTACCGCCAGCCCATAGCTGCGGTCGGCCGCGCCGGGCTCGACCTGATGCAGGAAGATCAGTTCGCCCTTCCACTCGCGCACCCGCACATGGGCGTTGGCCAGCCCGCGCAGCTTCTCCCTCAGCCCGGTCAGCTCATGATAATGGGTAGCGAACAGGCAGCGGCAGCCAAGGTCGTCGTGCACCGCCTCCAGCACCGCCCAGGCGATGGCAAGACCGTCATAGGTGCTGGTGCCGCGCCCCACCTCGTCGAGGATCACCAGGCTGCGCGCCGTCGCCCCGGTCAGGATCGCCGCGGTTTCTACCATCTCGACCATGAAGGTGCTGCGCCCCTGCGCCAGGTCGTCGGACGCGCCGACCCGGCTGTAGAGCCGGTCGACAATGCCGATATGGGCGTCGGCCGCCGGCACGAAGCTGCCGGCCTGGGCCAGCACGGCGATCAGCGCATTCTGGCGCAGGAAGGTCGATTTGCCCGCCATGTTCGGCCCGGTCACCAGCCACAGCCGGGCATCGGCCGACAGGTCGCAATCATTGGCGATGAACGCCCCGCCGCCTCGCCGCACCGCCGCCTCCACCACCGGATGCCGGCCCCCGTGCACCGCAAAGGCCATGCTCGAATCGACGATGGGCCGCACCCAGGTCTCGGTGCTGGCCAGCTCCGCCCAGCCGGCGGCGACATCGAGCCGCGCCAGCGCCTGCGCGGTCTCGCCGATCGCCGCGCTATCGGCCAGGACCGCCTCGCGCAGCCCTTCGAGATGCGCGGCCTCGGCCGCCAGCGCATGGTCGGCGGCCTGGGCGATCGTCGCCGCCAGCCCGGACAGCTCGACGCTGCCGAACCGCACCTGCCCGGCGAGCGTCTGGCGGTGGATGAACCCGGAGTCAGCCGCCATCAGCGGATCGGCGGCCCGCGCCGGCACCTCGATATGATAGCCGAGCACGCCATTGTGACGGACTTTCAGGCTGGCGATGCCGGTCTCGCCGCGCAGCCGCGCCTCCAGCCCGGCGACAGCCGCGCGCCCGTCGCGCGCGGTGGCCTTCAGCGCATCGAGCGCCGCGTCATGGCCGGGCCGGATGCTGCCGGCCGCTTCCAGCGGCGGCGCGTCGACCAGCGTCTCGGCAAGTTCGCCCAGCAGCGCCCCATGCGCGCCGATCCGCCCCAGGGTCTCGCCGAGCAGCGCCGGCGCCAGCGGCTCCGGCGCCAGCTGCGCCTTCAGTGCCAGCGCCTGCGCCAGCCCGTCGCGGATCTGGCCCAAGTCGCGCGGCGTCCACCGCCCGATCGCCAGCCGTGCCAAGGCCCGCGCCAGATCGGGTGCCTGCGCCAGCGCCTGCCTTGTGCGCGGCCGCGCCAGCGGATGGCTGCAGAACCACGCCACCAGGTCGAGCCGGGCATTGATCGCCGCCGCATCGGTCAGCGGCGCGGCGAGGTCGGCACCGAGCAGCCGGCTGCCGGCCGCGGTCACCGCCCGGTCGACGACCGCTTCGAGGCTACCGCCCCCACGCCCCTTGCGCGCCAGCTCAAGGCTGGCCCGCGTCGCCGCGTCGATCGCCATGGTACTGCCCGGCAGCTCCTGGCGCGGCGGGCTCAGCAGCGGTGCCGCGTCGCGCGCGGTGGCCTTCACATAGGCCAGCAGCGCCCCCGCCGCGCCCAGCTCCCCGGCGCTGAACCGCCCCCAGCCCTCGAGCGTCGCTACACCGAACCACGCTTTCAGCGCCGCCTCGCCGCGCGCCGGGCTGAATTCCGCCGCCGGGCGCGGCGTCGCTGCATGGCCGGCGGGGGCGGCTTCGTCCTCGGGATGCAGCAGCTCCGCCGGTGCCAGCCGCGCCAGCTCGGCCGCCAGCTCGGCCGGGCTGCCGGCGCGGGTGTGAAAACTGCCGGTGGAAAGATCGAGCCAGGCAATCGCATCGGCATGGGTCGCAGCCAGCCAGTTGGCACTGCGCGCTTCCAGCAGCGTCTCCTCGGTCAGCGTGCCCGGCGTGATGATCCTTGTGATGGCGCGCGCCACCAGCGACTTGCCGGGCCGCTTGCGGGCCTCGGCCGGGCTCTCGATCTGCTCGGCCACCGCCACATGATGGCCGGCGCGGATCAGCCGGGCCAGATAGGCCTCGGCCGCATGCACGGGCACCCCGCACATCGGGATCGGCTCGCCCTGATGCTCGCCGCGGGACGTCAGCGTGATGTCGAGCGTTGCCGCCGCCGCCTTGGCATCGTCGAAGAACAGCTCGTAAAAGTCGCCCATGCGGAAAAACAGCAGGCAGCGTTCCGCCTCGCGTTTCAGCACCAGATACTGGGCGATCATCGGAGAGGCGGTCACGGTATCTGGCACGGACATCTGGTTAGTGGCTGCCATGGCGGATGAGAAGAGCCCTCGGCCCTTGGCGTAGAGGCCTGCTGCCCGTATCAGGGTCGCGATCAGCGGGAGGTGCCGGATGGCCAAGGACAAGACGGGTGATGATTTCGGTGACCGCGAGGCGCTTCTGTTCCACAGCCGCGGCCGGCCGGGGAAGCTCGACATCATCGCCTCGAAGCCGATGGCGACCCAGCGTGACCTGAGCCTTGCCTATTCGCCCGGCGTCGCCGCCCCGGTTCGCGCCATCGCCGCCGATCCCGATGCCGCCTATGATTACACGATCAAGGGCAATCTCGTCGCCGTCATCTCCAACGGCACCGCCATCCTCGGCCTCGGCAACCTTGGCGCGCTCGCCTCCAAGCCGGTGATGGAAGGCAAGGCCGTCCTGTTCAAGCGCTTCGCCGACATCGATTCGATCGATATCGAGCTGGCCAGCGAGGATGTCGACAAGCTCATTGCGGCCATCGAGATCATGGAGCCCAGCTTCGGCGGCATCAACCTCGAGGACATCAAAGCCCCCGAATGCTTCATCATCGAGACCACGCTCAAGGAGCGGATGAACATCCCGGTCTTCCACGATGACCAGCACGGCACCGCCATCGTCGCCGCCGCCGGCGTCATCAACGCCATGTTCCTCACCGGCCGCAAGGCCGAGGACGTCAAGCTCGTCGTCAACGGGGCCGGCGCCGCCGCCATCGCCTGCACCGAGCTGATCAAGGCCTATGGCGTCAAGAATGTGCTGATGTGCGACACCAAGGGCGTCATCTACCAGGGCCGTACCGAGGGCATGAACCAGTGGAAGTCCGCCCATGCCGCCATCACCGAGGACCGCACGCTCGAAGACGCGATGCGCGGCGCCGACATCTTCCTCGGCCTCAGCCAGAAGGGTGCAGTCAGCGCCGCCATGGTCGCCAGCATGGCCCCGCAGCCGATCATCTTCGCCATGGCCAACCCCGATCCCGAGGTGACCCCCGAGGAGGTCGCCAGCGTCCGCTCGGATGCCATCGTCGCCACCGGCCGGTCGGACTATCCCAACCAGGTCAACAACGTCCTCTGCTTCCCCTATCTGTTCCGCGGCGCGCTCGATGTCCGCGCCACCTGCATCAACGAGGAGATGAAGCTGGCCGCCGCCAATGCGCTGGCCGATCTCGCCCGCCAGCAGGTGCCCGATGAAGTCGCCGCCGCTTACGGCGGCAAGGCCCGCACCTTCGGCCGCGACTATATCATCCCCACCCCCTTCGATCCCCGTCTGATCGAACAGGTGCCGATCGCCGTCGCCAAGGCCGCCATGGCCTCGGGCGTCGCCCGCAAGCCATTCTTCGATGAGGCCGCCTATCGCCAGCAGCTGCGCGCCCGCCTCAACCCGACCACCTCGGTGCTGGCCGGCGCCGTGGAGGCCGCCCAGGCCCGTCCGCGCCGCGCCATCTTCGCCGAGGGCGAGCAGGAAGTGGTGCTGCGCGCCGCCGTAACCTACCGCAACGCCGGCTACGGCGAGCCGGTGCTGGTCGGCCGCGAGGCGCCGATCCGCGAGGGGCTGGCCCGCATCGGCGTCACCGATATCGACAGCTTCGAGATCCACAACAGCGCGATGAGCCCGCTCGTCCCGCAGATGGTCGAGATGCTCTATACCCGGCTCCAGCGCCGCGGCTATCTCCGCCGCGACGTCCAGCGAATGGTCAACCATGAGCGCAACGTCTTCGGCAGCCTGCTGCTGGAGCTCGGCGTCGGCGACCTGATGCTCACCGGCGTCACCCGCAATTTCGCCACTACCTTCCGCCAGGTCCGGCTGGTGCTCGATCCTCTGGCCGACCACCGGCCGTTCGGCGTCCACCTCGTCGTCGGCAAGTCGGAGACGATCTTCATCGCCGACACCACGGTGACCGAACGCCCGGACGCCGAGCAGCTCGCCACCATCGCCGAGGAGACCGCCGCCGTCGCCCGCCGGCTCGGGCAGGAGCCGCGCGTCGCGCTCCTCAGCTACTCGAATTTCGGCAACCCGCCCGGCACCATCGTCAGCCATATTCGCGAGGCCGTGGCGCTGCTCGACGAGCGCCGCGTCGGCTTCGAATATGAAGGTGAGATCTCGGCCGATGTCGCGCTCAACCCGTCGCTGCGCGCACTCTATCCGTTCTCGCGCCTGTCCGGCCCGGCCAATGTGCTGATCATGCCCGGCCTCCATGCCGCCAACATCTCGTCCAAGCTGCTGAAGGAGATCGGCGGTGCCCGCGTGCTCGGCCCGTTCCTCGTCAACATGGAGCGGCCGGTGCAGATCGTGCCGATGACCGCATCCGCCGGCGATATCGTCACCACCGCGGTGCTCGCCTCCACCGGGGTCGTCATGTGATGACCGGCAGCGGCGGCCAGAAGCCACCGCTCGTCTTCATCCACGGCATGTGGTCGACGCCGGCCGCCTTCGCCCGCGTCCGCGCCGCGCTGGAGGCGCGCGGCTGGGAGACGCACGCCCCGGCGCTGCCCTTCCACGACCGTGATCCCTCGCTGCCGCCGCCGCTCGAGCTCGGCCGCATCACCATCGAGGACTATGTCCAGGCGCTGGCCGGCGGCATCGCCCGGCTCGGCACCCCGCCGGTGCTGATCGGCCATTCGATGGGCGGCATGCTGGCGCAGATCCTTGCCTCAAGATTGCCCCACGCCGGCCTCATCCTGCTCGCCACCGGCGCCACGGCCGACACCCAGACGTTCGCCATCGCGCCGCTGCGCACCATGGCCAGCACCATCGCCCGCTGGGGCTGGTGGGAGGAGCCCACGCGCATTGCCCCTTCTGCCGCCCGCTGGGGCATCTACAATGAGGTGCCCGAGTCCGTCGCTGCCGCGGAAATCGCCGCCCATGTCTGGGATTCGGGCCGTGTCCTTGCCGAAATGGTGTTGCCGGGCCTGTCCAAAACCGGCGCCACCCGCGTCGACGGCCGTCGCCTTTCCAGGCCCGCTCTGATCGTCATCGGCGAGGAAGACCGCATCACGCCCCCCGCCATCTCGCGCGCCACCGCCCGCATGCTCGCCGGCCCGGTCGATTATCACGCGCTGTCGGGCGTCGGCCACTGGCTGTTCTGGGGCGATCCCGAGGCCCGCGTTACCGCGCTGATCGCCGACTGGCTGGACCGGCTGCCGACATGACGCTGGTCGCAGGGCTGCAGCGGGAAGCCGCCGCGCTCGGCTTCGCCAGCCTCGGCATCGCCCCGGCCGACGCCGCGCCGGAAGCCGCCGCCCGGCTGCGCGCCTGGCTCGACGCCGGCCGCCACGGCGACATGCTATGGATGGCCGAAACCGAGGCGCGGCGCGGCAGTCCCGCCGGCCTCTGGCCCGAGGTCCGCTCGGTGATCATGCTCGGCACCAGCTACGCCCCCGTCGTCGACCCGCTGCGCCTTGCCGACCATCCCCGCCACGGCGCCATCTCGGTCTACGCGCTCGGCCAGGATTATCACGACATCATCAAGAAGCGCCTCAAGGCCCTCGCCCGCTGGCTCGTCGCCGAAGCCCCTCATGCCGATCTCAAGGTCTTCGTCGACACCGCGCCGGTCATGGAAAAGCCGCTCGCCGCCGCCGCCGGCCTTGGCTGGCAGGGCAAGCATACCAATCTCGTCAGCCGCAGCCATGGCAGCTGGCTGTTCCTGGGCGCCATCTACACCACGCTCGATCTCGCCCTGCCGCCGCAACCGCAACCGCGCTGCGGCTCCTGCCGCCGCTGCCTCGACGCGTGCCCGACCAACGCCTTCCCGGCGCCCGGCCAACTCGATGCCCGCCGCTGCATCTCCTACCTCACCATCGAGCACAAAGGCCCGATCCCGGTCGAATTCCGCCGCGCCATCGGCAACCGCATCTACGGATGCGACGATTGCCTCGCCGCTTGCCCCTGGAACCGCTTCGCCCAGGCCGCCGCCGACTTCAAGGGCCAGGACGGCCCGCTCCAGCCCCGCGCCGAACTCGTCGCCCCCCGGCTCGCCGACCTGCTCGCCCTCGATGACGAAAGCTTCCGCACCGTCTTCGCCGGCTCCCCCATCAAGCGCATCGGCCGCGGCCGCATGGTCCGCAACGCCGCCATCGCCGCCGGCAACGCCGCCGACCCCGCTCTCGCCCCCGCGCTCACCGCCCTGCTCGCCGACCCGGATCCGGTCATCGCCGAAGCGGCGGGGTGGGCACTGGCGCAGGGGAGGGAGTCTCCGGCGGGAGGGTAAGTGCCTCCGGCGGTAGCAAGATGCCTCCGGCGGCTGGGGCCGCAGGCCCCCGACCCCAATCATTGAGTTCATCCCGCAGGACCGTCGGCCGTCGCCATGCAAAGGCCGGATTATCGGGGTCTGGGGCCTACGGCCCCAGCCGCCGGAGGCACCTCTTACCACCGGAGGCACTTCTCTTACCGCCGGAGGCCCCTCACCGCGGCCCGTTCAACGTTTCATCCAGCCATGCATCATCCAGTCGCGGCGGCGCCGACTCGACCGGTTGCTGGATGTCCTCGCTCGGGTAGGTTTCGCTGTCGCCTTCGGTGATTCCATAGGCTTCGTTATCGGGCTCGACGAAATAGGGGTCGAGTTCGCTGGCGAGGCTGGTGGTCAGCGGTTCGGGCGGGGTGCCGCCGACGGCCTTGGCCATGAAGGCGGCGAAGGCGCGGGCAGGGGCCCGGCCGCCGGCGAGCCCGGGGATGGCGCGGGCGTCGTCGCGGCCCATCCACACCCCGGCGGTGAGCGACGGGGTGAAGCCGAGGAACCAGCCGTCCTTGTTGGAGGAGGTAGTCCCGGTCTTGCCGGCAAGCGGCCGGCCGATCTGTGCGGCGCGGCCGGTGCCGGTCTCCACGGCGGCCTGGAGCAGGTCGGTCATCCGCGCCGCCACAAAGGGCGCGACGACAACGCGCCGGGGCGGCTCATCGCGTTCATAGAGCACGGCGCCGTCGGCGGTGGTGATGCGGGTAATGCCATAGGGCCGCGCCTCGGTGCCCTGGTTGGCGACGGTGGCATAGGCCTGGGTCATGTCGATCAGCGTCACGTCGGAGGTGCCGAGCACCATCGCCGGCTGGCGGTCGACGCGCGTGCTGATCCCCATCCGCCGGGCCATTTCCGCCACCGCATCGAAGCCGACGCGGTTGCCGATATCGGCGGCGACGGTGTTGACCGACTGGGCGAAGGCGGCGCGCAGTGTCATCGCGCCGAGATAGCGGCCGTTGGAGTTGCGCGGCGACCAGCGGCCGATGGTGATCGGCTTGTCTTCGACAGCGTCCTCCGGTGTCATCCCGGCCTCGAGCGCGGCGAGATAGACGAACAGCTTGAACGCCGATCCCGGCTGACGGCGGGCAGTGACGGCGCGGTTGTAGTTGGAGCGGACATAGTCCCGCCCGCCGACCATTGCCTTGACCGCCCCGTCATGCGCCATGGCGACGAGTGCGCCCTGGGCGCCGGCCGGCGTCTCGGCGGCGATCGCGGCCTCGGCGGCGCGCTGAGCGCCGGCGTCGAGCGTGGTCTGCACCTGGATCGGCTCGGGCGTCTCGTCGATCAGCGTGTCGAGCTGGGTCAGCACCCAGTCGGTGAAATAACGGGAGCCGGCCTTGCGGTCCGAGACGGTGAAGCGCACGGCGGCCGGATCGGCGGCGGCGGCCTGCGCCGGGGTGACGCTGCCGGCATCGACCATGCGGGTGATCACCGTAGCCGCCCGGCGCCGCGCCGCTTCCGGATCGGCCGAGGGCGCATAGCGGGAGGGCGCCTTGACCAGCCCGGCGATGATCGCCGCCTCCTCGATGCTCAGCTGCGTCGCCGGATGGCCGAAGAAGCGCCGCGAGGCGGCATCGATCCCATAGGCGCCGCCGCCGAAATAGACCCGGTTCAGGTACAGCTCGAGGATTGCCTCCTTGCTGAACTTGCGCTCAAGCGCCAGCGCCAGCACCACTTCGCGGCCCTTGCGTCCGAAGGTCTTCTTGGAGGTCAGGAAGAGGTTGCGCGCCAGCTGCTGGGTGATCGTCGAGCCACCCTGCACATTCGCCCCGGCCTGCCAGTTGACATAGGCCGAGCGGGCGATGCCGATCGGGTCGATGCCCGGATGCCAGTCGAACCGCCGGTCCTCCACCGCGATCATCGCGTTGCGCATGGTGGCGGGGATCCGCGAATAGGGTAGCCACTCGCCGTAGCTGGGGCCGATGCTGGCGAGCAGCTGGCTATCGGTATCGCGCAGTTCGATCGACTGGCCGTTGGGCGAGCGTTTGAGCGTCGTATAGTCGGGCAGCCCGGACCAGCTGACCGCCACCGCCACGGTCAGCACGATCAGCGCCAGCAGGGTGAGCACCAGCCCGGCCTGTGCCATGCCGACGGCCAAGCGCCCCAACGGCCCGCGCTCGCGGGTCTTGCGGCCCGGCGCAGGTCGGGAAGAGCGATGGGGGGAACGCGACACGCCGGCGCCTCTAGGAAGCAATTGCGGCGCTGTGATGGCCGCACGCCGCGCAGCCGGGGTCGCGCGGCAGCCGCACCCGCCGCTGCCGGCCGGCCAGCCCGTCGAAGATCATCAGCGTGCCCGCCTGGCTGTCCCCGAAGGCGGCCAGTTCGCGAAGCGCCTCCAGCGCCATCAGGCTGCCGATGATCCCGGCCGTCGGCCCGAGCACGCCGACATCGGCGCAGCTCGTCCCCGGCCGGTCCACCGCCGGGCCGACCAGGCACTGATAGCAGGGCAGGGGCGGCGCATGCCCCTTGAATACCCCGAGCTGGCCGTCGAAGGCGCCGATGCTGCCGGCTACCAGCGGCACCCCGGCCGCAATCGCCGCTCTGTTGACCGCCAGCCGCGTCGAAAAACTGTCCGAGCCGTCGAGCACCAGATCCTGCCCGTCGAGCAGCGCCGGCGCCGTATCGGCATCGAGCCGCGCCTGCACCGGCACCAGGTCGACATGCGGGTTGAGCGCCGCCAGCCGCGCCGCCGCCGCCGTCACCTTTGGCTGGCCGATATCGGCGGTTGTATAAAGGATCTGCCGCTGGAGATTGTCGAGGCTGACAATATCATCATCGATCAACGTCAGTTGGCCGACCCCGGCCGCCGCCAGATAAAGCGCCGCCGGGCAGCCGAGCCCGCCCATGCCGACCAGCGCCACCCGTGCCTGCTTCAGCTTGCGCTGCCCGGCGCCGCCCAGCTCGCGCAGGATCAGCTGGCGCGCATAGCGCTCCAGCTCGGCATCTTCCAGCCGGGTCACGCGCGAATTCACACGCCTGTCGAGCCGAAGCCGCCGCCGCCCCGCACGGTCGCATCCAGGCTGTCCACAATCTTCAGCCGCGCCCGCACCACCGGCGCTACCACCAGCTGCGCGATCCGCATCCCGCGCTCGATCAGCACCGGTTCGCTGCCGAGGTTGACCAGCAGCACCTTCAGCTCGCCGCGATAGTCGCTGTCGATCGTCCCCGGCGCATTGGCCACGGTCAGCCCCCGCTTCAGCGCCAGCCCCGAGCGCGGCCGTACCTGAACCTCGAAGCCGTCCGGAATCGCCATCGCCAGCCCGGTCGGCACGGCAGCGCGCGCGCCCGGCGCCAGCGTCAGCGGCGCGTCGATTGCCGCCACCACATCCATCCCCGCCGCCCCGGCGCTGGCATAATGCGGCAGCGGCAGGTCGGCGCCATGCGGCAGCCGCTGCACGGCCACAGAAATCTCAGATGTCATCGGCAATCCTCATCGCCAGCCGCCGGGCGATGGCGGCCTTGCTCGCCTTCCCCCAGTCCTCGCTGCCCGCGCCGGTCAGCAGATGGACATGATTGTCCTCGCTGCCGAACACGCCGTCGCTCACATCATTCGCCACCAGCCAGTCGCAGCCCTTCGCCACGCGCTTGGCCGCCGCCTTGGCCAGCAGATCGCCGGTCTCGGCGGCAAAGCCGATCAGCCGCCCGGGCCGCAGCGGATGCTGCGCCAGTCCAGCGAGGATATCGGGGTTCTCCTCCAGCCGCAGCACCGGCATGCCGCTGCCCTTCTTGATCTTGGTCGCCGCCGCTTCCACCCGCCAGTCGGCGACGGCGGCCACCATCACCGCGATATCGGCCGGCAGCGCCGCTTCCACTGCCGCCGCCATGTCGCGCGCGCTTTCCACATCGATCCGCTCGACCCCGGCCGGCGTCGCCAGCGTTACAGGCCCTGCAATCAAACTCACCCGCGCGCCCAGCGCCGCCAGCGCCCCGGCCACGGCGAAACCCTGCTTGCCGGACGAACGATTGGCGATGTAACGGACCGGATCGATCGCCTCATGCGTCGGCCCGGCGGTGACGATCGCATGCCGTCCCGCCAATTTCTTCTCGCCGAAATGCGCGGCCACCGCCGCCATCAGCGCTGGCAGTTCGGGCAGCCGCCCCGGCCCGGTCTCGCCGCAGGCCATCGCCCCCACCTCGGGCGGCACGATCGTCACGCCGCGCGCCACCAGCGTCGCCGCATTGGCCCGTGTCGCCGCATGCTCCCACATCCGCACGTTCATCGCCGGCGCCATCATCACCGGCGTGTCGGTCGCCAACAGCAGCGTCGTCGCCAGATCGTCGGCAAGTCCCGCAGCGGCGCGCGCCATCAGGTCGGCGGTGGCCGGGCAGACCAGGATCAGGTCTGCGGCGCGGGACAGCGCGATATGGCCCATCGTCGCCTCGTCTTCGAGTGTCCACAGCGAGGTCCGCACCGGCGCCTCGGCCAGCGCCGACAGGCTCAGCGGCGTTACGAAGCGGCTGCCCCCCTCGGTCAGCACCGGCAGTACGCGGGCGCCGGCCCGGCGCAGTTCGCGCAGCAGGTCGAGGGCCTTGTAGGCAGCAATGCCGCCGCCGACGATCAGGAGAATGGTCTTGCCGTGCACCGGTCTTCCTTAGCCCGGCCGGCAGGCGGTTGAAATAGCGCGCGCTACAGCCGCTTGAAGTAGAGGCTGCCCGGCGCCAGCCCGCCGTGCGGCATCATCGACATCGCCGGCACATCGCCGATCTTGTCCCAGCCGGCGCGTTCGAACAGCCGAGCCGCCGTGCTGCCGCTCACCATTTCGCAGGTCAGCAGCCAGCGCCCGCGCTTGGTGGCCTCCGCCTCGGCCATCGCCAGCAGGGCTGCGCCGACCCCATGCTGCTGATGGTCGCGCCGCACGATCAGCATCGTCACCGTCGCCCGGTGCGCCTGGTTCGGCGTCGTCTCCAGCCCGATCGAGACGGTGCCGATGATCTCGCCGCCTTCCACCGCCGCCAGCACGGCCAGCCGGCCCGCGGCCACCGCGTCGGACTGGGCGTGCCAAAACCGGTCCATATCGTCTGCGGTACACGTCTCGAGGAAGCAGGTGCTGGCACCGTCTTCGATCGCTTCGCGCACGATCGCCGACAATTGCGGAAACAGCTCAGCGCGCCGTTCCGCCTTCAAGACCCTTATCTGCATCGTCCCGTCCACGCACTTCCATTTTGTTAATGCGTGATCAAAACTGAAAGATCTATTAATTTTTTGTGATCAGACCTGTTTCAGGACAGCCAGTGGCCCAGTCCTACCCCCAGCCCGAGCACCAGCAGCAGCCAGCCGGTCGACCAGCCGCTGCGGGTGACGATCACCGGCAACGCTGGTCCCGGCGGCGCCGCCTCGGGAATCGGATGCGCATCGACCCATTGCCGGAAGATGCGCGGCAGCTGGTTCAGCGCATGCACGGTTTCGGCCAGCCGGTCGGCGATCTGCGCCTCGGGGCCGAGCTCGTCGCGCACCCATTCGCGCACATAGGGCTCGGCCATCTCCCACATGTTGACCGTCGGATCGATGGTCAGCGCCACGCCCTCGACCATCACCATCGTCTTCTGCAGCAGCAGTAGGTGCGGCTGAACCGGCATGTCGAAGCTGCGGGTGATCGCGAACAGCCCCTCCAGCAGATCGGTGATGGCAATGTCGCGCGCCCGCTTGCCCCGGATCGGCTCGCCCACCGAGCGCAGCGCGGTGGCAAAGGCATCGACATTATGATGCGCCGGCACATAGCCGGCCTCGAAGTGGATCTCCGCCACCCGCTTGTAATTGCCGGTGATCAGTCCGAACAATATCTCCGCCAGATATTTCCGCGCCCGCCGGTTCATCCGGCCCATGATCCCGAAGTCGACCACCGCCAGCCGCGCGCCCTGACCATTGGCCGGCGGGATCACGAACAGATTGCCCTGGTGTAGATCGGCATGAAAAAAACCCTGACCGATCGCCTGCGCCAGAAAGCCGTCGACCAGCACCGACGCCAGATGCCGCCGGTCGAATTCGATCCCGTCGAGCCGCTCGCGGTCGTTGAGCTTGATGCCGTCGATCCAGTCGATCACCAGCACGCGCCGCGCCGAGCGCTCCCAGTCGATTCCCGGCACCAGAAAGTCCGGCGTCCCCAGCAGCGCCTCGCCCAGCTCTGAAGCCGACGCCGCCTCGCGCCTGAGATCAAGCTCGGTCTCGGTCCAGGTCCGGAAGGTGGCGATCACCGCGCGCGGCCGCAGCCGGGCGAATTCGCCGCCCAGCCGCTCCAGCTGCGCCGCCGCCCATTCATAGGTACTGATCGCCCGCGCCAGATCGGCCTCGATCCCGGGCCGCAGCAGCTTGATCGCCACCGCCCGGCCTTCGCTGGTCACACCCCGGTGCACCTGCGCCATCGAGGCCGCGCCCACCGGCTCCGGGTCGATCGACTGGAACTTCGTTTGCCACGGCGCCCCCAGCGCTTCGTCGAGCGATCGTTCGATCGCCGCGAACGGCAGCGGCGGCACTTGGTCCTGCAGACGCACAAGGTCCAGCGCCGCCTCGGTGCCGATCAGGTCGGGCCGTGTTGCCAGCGCCTGGCCGAACTTGATCGCCGCCGGACCCACGGCGGTCAGCCCGCCGGCAAAGTCCGGTACCAGCGGCGCTCCGGTGCCAATCCGCGCGATCCGGGCAATCACCCGCAGCGCCATCGGCGCCCGCACGCTCTCGAACGGCCGCAGCGCCCCGTGCCCGGCCAGCCGCCGCCCCCAGACCAGCATTCGCCAGAGATGGACCAGCGCCATCATCGGCCGGATCAGACCTTCCAGCCGCTATGAACCGCCACGGCGCCGCCAAGGATCGGCCGGTAATGCACGCGCGAGAAGCCGGCCTCGCCGATCATCGCGGCGAATTCCGGCATCGGCGGAAACCGCCGGATCGATTCGATCAGATAGCGATAGGAATCGCCGTCGCCAGCCACCGCCTGGCCGATCCGGGGCACCAGCTTCTCCGAATAGAGATCATAGAGCTCGGCAAAGCCCGGCCAGGTCGTCGTGCTGAATTCCAGGCAGAAGAAGCGCCCGCCGAAGCGCAGCACCCGGTGCGCCTCGCGCAGCGCCGCCGGTATGTCGGTGACATTCCGGATGCCGAAGGCAATCGTATAGGCGTCGAAGCTGCGGTCGGGCAGCGTCAGCACCTCGGCATTTTCCTCGCGCCACACCAGGCTGGTCAGCCCCTGCTCGGCGGCGCGTTCCATCCCCACTTCCAGCATCGCCGGGTTGATGTCGGCGACCGTCACATCGGCGCCGCGCCGCGCCATCCGGAAGGCGATGTCGCCGGTGCCGCCGGCCATGTCGAGAATCTGCTCGCCCGGCCGCGGGTTGATCGTGGCCACGAAGTCGTTCTTCCACAGCCGGTGCGCGCCCGCCGACATCAGGTCGTTCATGATGTCGTAGCGCTTCGCCACCGAGGCGAATACCGCGCCGACGCGCCGCGTCTTTTCTTCGGGCGCCACCTGTTCGTAGCCGAAACTGACCGTCTCGCGTTCCACCTGCATCTCCTGCGCACCTGCCGGCCTGTTAGCCCGCCCTTGGCGCGCGCGCAAACGCGGCATAAGGCTGCCCCCCAACCCAGAGAACCACCATGCCCGAGCTTCCCGAAGTCGAGACCGTCATGCGCGGCCTCACCCCCGCCTGGCTCGGCCAGCGCTTCGCCCGCGTCCAGCTCAACCGCGACGGCCTGCGCCGCCCCTTTCCCGAGGATCTCGGCCAGCGGCTGACCGGCGCCCGCGTCACCGCCGTCCATCGCCGAGCCAAATACGGGCTGGTCGACACCGATCGCGGCGACACCCTCATCCTCCACCTCGGCATGTCGGGCCGCATGCGCCTCGATCCCATCGAAATCCTTAAGCACGATCATGTGCTGTTCGAGACCGACGCCGGCCGCCGCGTCGCCTTCAACGATCCCCGCCGCTTCGGCTCGCTCGATCTCACCCCGACCGGTCAGATCGCCACCCACCCGCTGCTCGCCGGTCTCGGCCCGGAGCCGCTCGGCACCGATTTCAACGCCGCCATGCTCGCCCGCGCCTTCGCCGGCCGCGCCGCCCCGGCCAAGGCGCTGCTGCTCGATCAGCGGCTGATCGCCGGGCTCGGCAACATCTATGTCTGCGAGGCGCTGTTCCGCGCCCGCATCGATCCCCGCCGCGCCGGCGGCGCCGTCTCCCGCCCGCGCCTCGCCGCCCTCGCTGCCGCCATTCCCCTGGTGCTGGAGGAAGCCATCGCCGCCGGCGGCTCGTCGCTGCGCGATCACGCCGCCCCGGACGGCACGCTCGGCTATTTCCAGGCCGGCTTCGAGGTCTATGGCCGCGAGGGCCAGCCCTGCCCGGCCTGCACCCGGCCGATTACCCGCACCGTCCAGTCGGGCCGGTCGACCTTCCATTGCGAGCGGTGCCAGAAATAGCCTCCGGCGGCTGGGGCCTCAGGCTCCAGACCCCAAGAATAGGGACCGGCCCCCTAAATGGGGTCCGGGGCCGAGGCCCCGGCCGCCGGAGGCGCCTTGCAACTTGATCTTGACCCGCCCCGGCCCCCGGTCTATGCCGCCCACCTTCCGGGGCAGGCCTTGCTTGCGCCGCAAACCATATTGAACCCGCGTTCTTCCATTATCAGGATCATTCATGGCCAACACGCCCCAGGCTGAAAAGCGCATTCGCAGGAACGATCGTCGTGCCGCCATCAACAAGGCGCGTGTCAGCCGCATCCGCACTTTCGTCAAAAAGGCCGAATCGACCATCGTCGCCGGTGACGCTTCCGAAGCCGCGGCGGCGCTGGCCGCAGCCCAGCCCGAAATGATGCGCGGCGTCGCCAAGGGCGTGTTCCACAAGAACACCATCTCCCGGAAGATCTCGCGGCTCGCCAAAAAGGTGAAGGCGCTGGCCCAGGCCTGAGGCTTTCTTCACACTCATTATCAGGCGGCGTCGGACTTCTCGTCCGGCGCCGTTTTTCATTGTCCGGACGAATCGCCGACTGAGCGAGTCGGGTGTCCGCTGCGCGCTGCGGGCCGGCTTTTTCCGCTGTCGGCGCGGTCCGGCAGCGGCAACGGAAATGACAGGCAGGTTTCATCGTCGCCGAATCGGCTTTCGACGGTAATCTGGAAAAAGACGACAATACAGTGCCTTGGCCGGCGTCGTTGACCCCTCTGTCATCAAGGCGTCACACCGATGTCACGAAAAATCAGCCACTTGATTACAGGCCGTGGCAAATTCGCCGAACTCCGTGTCAAGGCGCTTTATTGCGCCTGAACGCAATTCTGGCCCTTGCCGCAGCCGCCCCGCGCGGCTTAATTCAGCCCTCGGAACAGCCCGCGTCTGCCGCAATTGCGGTCATGGGTTGATTGCCTGACCAGTGTGTTTTTGACGTCGCCTTCGCGGCGCGAGGAGAGGCTTTGCCTGTTCTCGTGGCCGGAATCCGACGCCCGGCATCGCATGGCGCAGGCGCTGGAAACGGGGGCGAAGGTCCCCAGGTCATGACAAGGGTCAACCTTGTCAGGGGAAGGGCAGTCAGCAGTGGCAAGTTCGGCATTTTCGTCATCGGTCCCGCCACACAAGCCCACCGCGACTGCTCCTGCCATGGCCCATGGCCGCCTGCCCGGTGCGGAACCCGCCGCGGCCACAGCCGAGGACCGGCTGCTCTGGGAGCAGGTTCGCGCCGCGCTTCGCTCCGAATCGGGTGCCCGCAATTTCGAGACCTGGCTGGCGCCGCTCGCCTTCCTGCGCTGCGAAGGCGCCGATGTGCACCTCGCGGCGCCCTCGGCCTTCCTGGCCGATTGGGTCAACACCCATTTCGCCGAGCGCCTGCGCCAGCTCTGGGCCCAGCGCCGGCCCGGCAGCCGGCATGTCATCGTCACCGTCCAGGCCGGCGGTGCCCCGGTCGTCGGCATCGCCGCCAATAGCGCCGATATCGTGCCGGACACGGAGATGGCGCTGAGCCTGCCGATCGAGAGCCGCTACAGTTTCGAGAATTTCGTCGTCGGCAAGTCGAACGAGTTGGCCTACAACGCCGCGCTCGCCGTCGCAGCCACCGGCACCCCGGGCTTCAACCCGCTGTTCCTCCACAGCACCACCGGGCTCGGCAAGACCCATCTGATGCACGCCATCGGCAACGCCCTGCAGGCGCGGATGCCGCATGCCCATATCATCTACATGTCGGCCGAGAAGTTCATGATCGAGTTTCTCGCCGCGCTGCGCGCCAAGGATTCGATCGCGTTCAAGCAGCGGCTGCGTTCGGCCGACCTGCTGATGGTCGATGACGTCCAGTTCATCGCCGGCAAGGAATCGACGCAGGAAGAATTCTTCCACACGATGAACGAGATCATCAGCTCGGGGAAGCGGCTGGTGCTCTCCGCCGACCGCAGCCCGCAGAACCTGGAGGGCATCCAGGAGCGCATCCTCAGCCGCATGGCCTGGGGCCTGGTCGCCGACATCAACCCGGCCGATTACGAGCTGCGCCTCAACATCCTTCACGCCAAGGTCGCCGCCCTGCCCAATGCGGTCGCGGTCCCCGATGACGTCATCGAGTTCCTTGCCCGCCGGATCACCGCCAATGTCCGCGAGCTCGAAGGTGCGCTCAACCGCGTCGCCGCCTATGCCAGCCTGGTCAATCAGCCGGTCACGCTCGAATTCGCCCGCGCCACCCTCGCCGATCTGCTGCGCGCCCATGAGCGCAAGCTCAGCATCGACGATATCCAGCGCAAGGTCGCCGAGCATTACCGCCTCAAGCTGTCGGACCTGCTCTGTGCCCGCCGCGCCCGCGAGGTCGCCCGTCCGCGCCAGGTCGCCATGTATCTCGCCAAGAAGCTGACCCCGCGCTCGCTCCCCGAGATCGGCCGGCGCTTCGGCGGCCGCGATCACACCACCGTCATGCACGCCGTCAAGCGCATCGAGGAACTGCGCGCCCTCGACCGCGAGCTCGATGCCGATGTGGTGCTGCTCACCCGCCAGCTCGACGGTTGACCCTTTCCCTCGTCGGCCACGGCGGCTAACCCCGGCGGCGTGTCCGCCCCCCCCACCTCCCGGATCACCCCCGCCGTCCGCGGCGTGATGATGATGGTCTTTGCCTGCATCGCCTTCTCGTCGATGTGGGTGATGATCCGCTACGCCTCCGCGTCGCTGCACAGCCTCGAGGTGGTGTTCTTCCGCAACCTTATCGGCCTGCTCGTGCTGGTGCCCATGATCCTCGCCAATCCCGGGCTGATTGTCTGGCGCCGCTGGAAGCTCCATGCCGCGCGCGGCACCTCGGGCTTCATCGCCACCATGGGCACTTTCTTCGCTGTCGCCAACGCCCCGCTCACCATCGCGCTCTCGATCAACTACACCGCCCCGCTGTTCGCCACCGTCGGCGCCGTGCTCTTCCTCGGCGAGCGAATCCGCGCCCGCCGCGTCCTCGGCCTGGCCGTGGGCTTCATCGGCATGCTGATCGTCGTCCGCCCTGGCCAGATGCCGCTGACGCCCGGCGTGCTGGCGGCGCTGGTCTCGGCGCTCGCCACCGCCTTCGCCGTCATCGCCATCCGCCATCTGGTCGGCACCGATGACAGCCGCGCCGTCGCCGTCTGGTCGTTCATCTTCAACCTGGTGCCGAGCTTCTTCCTCGCGCTGTTCGTCTGGCGCTGGCCGGCGCTTCATGTCTGGCCGCTGCTGATCGGCATCGGCGCCGCCGCCGCGCTCGGCCAGCTGGCATTGACCCGCGCCTTCTCGCTCGCCGAAGCCTCGATGCTGCTGCCCTTCGATTTCGTCCGCTTCGGACTGGTCACCCTTGCCGGCATCACCCTGTTTTCGGAACGCTACGATGTCTTCACCCTGCTCGGCGGCGCGCTGATCCTGCTTTCCACCATCTATCTGGCGCTGCGCGAGGCCCAGGTCGCCCGCCACGCCCGCGCCGCCAGCCTGCCCCAAAATCCCAGCTGAAGCACCCCGGTCGCGCCCGTTCATCGGCTGTTGACAGAATGCTAAGCAGCGGGCGAAATTGTTCCTCCACAACCTGGGGAGGCATGACGTGGCGCACAAGTTCGAAATCTACAAGGATAAGGCTGGCGAGTTCCGCGTCCGCTTCAAGTTCAACAATGAGGTCATGTTCTCGACCGAAGGCTATAAGTCGAAGACCTCGGCCCAGAATGCCATCGACTCGTTCAGGAAGAACGGCCCCGACGCGCCCGTCGAAGACAATAGCTGAGGCCGCACCCGCGCCCTCACAGCGCGTCGATGGCGCGGGCGAGGGCGAAATCTCGCACCGTCAGCCCGCCCGCCTCATGCGTCGTCAGCCGGACATGGACCTTGTTCCAGACGTTCGACCATTCGGGGTGATGATCGGCCTTCTCGGCCAGCAGCGCCACCCGGGTCATGAAGCCGAAGGCGCCGACGAAATCGGCGAAGCGCCAGGTCCGTTCGATGCCATCGCCGTGCCGCGTCCACTCCGGCAGCGTCGCCAGCGCGGCGTCGATCTCGGCATCGTCCAGCTTCTTCACCATCGTCTTGCCCTCGCCAGCCGCCCGGAGTTTCCCTAGGTTCGGGCGATGACCGATACCATGGCTCCCGACATTGACGCCATCGAGCGAATCGCCCGCGCCGCCATGGCGCGGCTGCCGGCGGTGTTCCGCCGCCATCTTGCCAGCGTCGTCCTGCGCGTCGAGCCCTTCCCGGATGCCGATGTAATCGCCGAAATGGGGCTCGAAAGTGAATGGGATCTGCTCGGCCTCTACTGGGGCCGCCATGTCGGCATGAAGGGCGACGAGCCCACCGGCGCGATGCCGGACATGATTTTCCTGTACCAGCAGCCGCTGCTCGCCGAATGGTGTCAGGGCGAGGACAGTCTGGAGGCGCTGGTCACCCATGTCCTGGTCCATGAGGTCGGCCATCACTTCGGCCTGTCGGATGCCGACATGGAGGCGATCGAGGGCGAGGCGAGCTGAGCCGAATCGGCCTGCGGTGGAGCGGGTGAAGGGAATCGAACCCTCGTCGTAAGCTTGGGAAGCTTCTGCTCTGCCATTGAGCTACACCCGCGGATTCGCACCCGCGCGGCACCGACTGCCATGCCCCCTCTGTCCGGTCAACTCGGTCATCTCGCGCACGCCCGCCGTGCGCACCGGCTTTGGCGTGTCGAATTTATACAATTCACGATTGTGGATGAACATTATCCATCAAAAACATAGTTTACAGCTGGTTTGGTCGCACTTTATTCACTCTTTTTGTCGATATAGCGTATGTTTACGCAAGCATCTCGTTTCCTGGGGGCCTTCAATGATCAAAACTTCTCATCGTCCGTCCGTGGCGACTCGCGCCGCGTCCGTCCGTGCACTCCGTGTTTCCGGCCTTTCGGTCGCCGCCGCGCTGCTGGCGGGCACCGCCCTGGCCCCCGCCCAGGCCCAGCTCTGGACCGGCGCGACCAGCGTCGATGTCACGGTCGCCACCAACTATGTCGGCAACACCAACCCGGCCAATGGCGATGTGGTGTTCTTCAACGGCGCCCTCGCCAACCAGCCCGTTCTGGCGCTCGGCGATGCGCTCACCGTCAACACCGCCGTCGTCGTCGGTGGTATCCTGACGATCAATGGCGCGCTGACCGCGACCAACGGCGTCACCGTCGCCGAGCCGGGCGCGCTGGAAATCGCCGCCACCGGTTCGATCATCGGCGACCTCCTTTATTCGAGCCCCGAGATCGGGACCAACAACGGCACCATCAACGGCACGCTTGGCGTCGTCGGCGGCGTCTTCGCCAACCTCGGCACCGTCACCGGTGTCACCACGCTGTCCGGCGGCGTGCTTGAAGTGTCGGGCGGCGCTGTCCACAACGGCAACATCGTCATGAATGGCGGCAGCCTGCTGGGGACCGGTGACGTCACCCTGTCGCCGCCGCAGCTGGGCCTTCTGGCCGGCTCCGATTCGCGGATCGGCGCGGCCGCCGGCACCACGCTGCTGCTGACCCCCACCACCTATCAGCGGGCCCCCAATTCGATTCTCCGCATCGGCTCGGCGGACAATAGCGGCACGGTCGCCATCGGCGCCGGCAGCGTCACCACCGCGGCGGGCGCCGGCACCGGCCCGCGCGTCGTCATCGAGGGCGGCACCCTGCAGTACAACAATGCCACCTCCGCGACGAACTTCCTGTTCTACAACACCGGCACCACCGCCTCCACGACCATCGACGCGGGCGCCTCGCTCGATCTCGCGGGCTTCACCGCCAACGTCACCAATCTCGGCGGCGCCGGTACGGTCACCAATTCGAACGCCGGCAACGCCACGCTGCGCTTCCGCAACTCGGCCGCCAGCACCTTCTCGGGTTCGATCGAAGACGGCGCCGGCACCGTCTCTGTCGAGAAGCTGGGCACGGGCACCACTTTGACCCTGTCGGGCAACAGCAGCTTCAGTGGCGGCCTGACCATCAGCGCCGGCACCGTGGCGGTCACCCAGGGCGCGGCGCTCGGCACCGGCGATGTGTCCATGACCGCCCTCGGTCTCCTGCGTTTCGACGATTCGACGACGGTCACCAACAACATCGGTGCCGCGCTGCTGGTCCGCGTCAACACCAACGGCAATGATGTCGTTCTGCAGGGCTCGCTGTCCGGCCTCACCGGCCTCAAGCAGGGCGGCGGTCGGCTGACGCTCGAGAATGCCACCAACGGCGTCGGTCTGCTCACCGTCTCGGCGGGCGAGCTGAATGTGCTCGGCGGTGTCCAGGGCGCCCTGCTGCTGTCGGCCGGCAGCCTGCTGTCCGGTGACGGCACCGTCTCGGGCCTCGTTACCGGGGTCGGCAGCGCGGCGATTGCGCCGGGCGCGGCCGCCGGTGAAATCGGCACGCTCTCGGTCGGCAGCCTGGCCCTTGTCGGCGGCACCCAGCTCAATTTCGATCTCGGCCCGATCGGGCTGATCGGCGGGACCGATAATGATTTGATCGAGGTCGGCGGCGGGCTGGTTCTCGACGGTACACTGAACGTCACCTCGACGGCCGGGTTCAACACCGGCGTCGGTGCCTATCGCCTTATCAACTATGGCGGCGGCCTTACCAATCTCGGCGTCGACCTCGGCGCCGGCCTGCTCGCGCCCCCCACCGGTGTCAGCTACGCGATCGACACGACGGTGCTGGGCCAGGTCAACCTGCTCGTTTCCTATGCCGGCCTCTATTATTGGGACGGCGCCGGCACGGCCGCCGACGGCATCATCACCGGCGGCGCCGGCACCTGGACCGACGCCGACGTCAACTGGACCAATTCGGACGGCACCTTCAACCTCGCCTGGGCGCCGGCCGGTGCCACCGCTGTGTTCGCCACCGAAGGCGGTGCCGTCCAGGTTGACGGCGCCAAGAGCGTCGAAGGCCTCAATTTCGAGGTTGATGGCTATGAACTGTCCGGGGACACGCTGAACCTTGCCGGCGCAGGGCCGAATGAAATTCTCGTCGCGACCGATGCGACGGCGACCATCAACAACGTCGTCGCCGGTGCGAATGGTTTGACGAAGACAGGTTCTGGCACGTTGGTTTTGAATGGCGAGAACATGTACGCGGGCGGGACGTTGTTGTCTGCGGGGACGGTTCGTGCGGGGAGCGACACGGCGCTGGGTGCTGGGTCGTTGTCGATGTCGGACGGGACGGTGTTGGCGCTGGACACGGTATCGCTGGCCAATGATGTGGCGATCACGGGGACCGGTACGGTTGACCTGTTGCTGGGCGATTCGACGCTGTCGGGGGCGATCTCGGGCGGTGCGCTTGTGGTTGGCAGTTCGGACGGCACGGCGACCGTGGAGACCGCGGGGCTGACCCTGT
>NZ_JBIMKZ010000021.1:0-40445 GCF_051860865.1 Polymorphobacter sp.
TCGAGAAGCGGCAGACCGGCTCGATCGGCCCGGATCAGCCCAATCCGTTCTTCGGCGGCGCCAGCTTCAATGCCTGCGTCCGCATCTTCGCGCAGACGGCGGCCCAGTGCCGGACAGGCCTTTCCGAGACGTTCCGCCAGTTCCAGCCCAAGGTGACCCTCAAGTACAAGATCAACGATGATGCGTCGGTTTATGCCAGCTGGGGCCAGGGCTTCAAATCAGGCGGCTTCAACCCAATCGGTACGCGTGAGACTGCCGTGCTGAGCCGGGTCTCGCTGTTCCGCCAACAGGACCCGACACTCAGCCTGGCGGCCGCCCGTGCCCGCGCCGAAGCCGCGATCATCACCCAGGACACGTTCCAGAAAGAAGTGGCGACCACCTATGAGGTCGGCTTCCGCAGTGAACTGCTCGATCGTCGGCTGACCCTCAACTCGGCCCTGTTCTGGACCGATATCAAAAACAACCAGCAATATCTGTTCGATCCGATCGCCTTTGTGGAATCGATCGAATCCATCGACAAATCGCGCATCAAGGGCTTTGAAATCGATGCCGCCCTGCGGCCAACCGACTGGCTGACCTTCTTTGGCGCCTTCGGTTATATCGACGCCAAGATCCGCCAGCTCGCCGCCAACCCGGCCGCCGTCGGCAAGACTCCGCCCTATGTGCCGAAAACCACCCTGTCGCTCGGGACCGCTGTCGATATCCCGCTCGACGACACCAGGAACCTGGTCGGCCGGGTCGAGTACAACCGCTTCGGCCGCACCGAGTACAACACGATCAACGATCCGGACTTTGCCCGCACGCCCTATGATCTGGTCAATGCGCGCCTGGGCATCACCTCCGAGAAGCTCGACATCTCGTTGTGGGGCCGCAACATCTTCGACAAGCGCTATGTCCGGGAAGTTGCGCCGATCATCGCGGGTACGGCCAATGCGTTCGCGCTGGCCGACGCGCGGACCTACGGCGTCGAGGTACGGTTCCGCTTCTGACAACCGATCGGCGCGGCGACGAACAGCGTCGCCGCGCCGCTTTCAAGGGAGCCCGACAATGAGCGATCAGTACAAGCGCCACGGCCATGTCATGCCGACCTGGTCCCCGCCCTACGCGCCGGGGCCCTATTTCATGGAAAAATACCACGCCATCATCGTCGAGCTGGAGATCCCGCACGACGAGGTGCTGTACATGACCCCCGAGCCGCTGACCGCGGTGGAAGGCGGCAAGGTCTACGCGATCATCATGGATGGCTCGCAGCCGCCGCACAGCCTGCATTACCACGAGGCGCTGATCTGCCACGAGGTCGAGTATGACGGCAAGCGCGGCATGCACATCCCCTATATCTGGACCTCGACCGACACCGCCACCTTCGTCGGCCGGGAAATCTATGGCATGCCCAAGGTGCTGTGCGACGATGGCCGCCTCCAGATCGATGCCAATGAAGTCTATGGCAAGCTGGAGAAATATGGCCGGACGATGATGGAAGTCGCGTGCATCACCGACCAGAAAGGCATTGTCGAGGAAATGCCCGGCCTCGCCAGCTGGATCATGGTCCGCCACATCCCCTCGCCCGACCCCAAGGTCCCGGCGCGACGTCAGGTCGTCCATGCCAGGACCGCCGACTTCAAGCTCGATTTCCTTTGGAAGGGTCGCGGCTGGGCGCGAATGGGCTATCCCGGCACCTCGGCCATCCACCGCATCCCCACCGACAAGGTGACCAACGCCTGGTACGGCAACTTCACCTTCGTGCTGACCCCGGCCGAGATCCTCGAAGACATCGAATACACGTTCCAGGAATGGAACTGACCGGCAGCCCCGCCGATACGGCCGCTAACCGGGCGTCTCTCGCCGGCAAGGTGATCCTCGTCTCCGGCGGCGGCTCCGGCATCGGCGCCGCCACCGCTGCGCTGGCCGTGGCACGCGGCGCCCGGGTAATGCTGGGCGACCTCAACCGCGCCGGTGCCGACCGCGTCGCCACCGCCCTCGGGTCTGACGCTGACGCCGAGACGCTGGACGTCACCAACCCGACGTCCTGCGAGGCCATCGTCGCCGCGACGCTGGCGCGCTTCGGCCGGCTGGACGGGCTGGTCAGCGCCGCCGGCCTCACAGGCGACGCCGCTCTGCTCGCCGACTGCACGGTCGACAGCTGGAACAGCGTCGTCGGCGTCAACCTCACCGGCATGTTCCTGCTGATGCGCGCGGCGATCCCGGCGATGCTGGCCGGCGGCGGCGGCTCGATCGTCAACCTGTCGTCCGTCGCCGGGCTGATCGCCGTGCCGGCGCAGGTCCAGTATATCGCCAGCAAGTTCGGCGTCATCGGGCTGACCAAGAGCGCGGCGATCGACTATGCGGCGCAGGGGCTGCGCGCCAACACCGTCTGCCCCGGCGGCACCCGCACGCCGATGCTCGCCGGCTGGATCGAAGCCGATGCCTCGCGGGACCGGTTCCTCGCCGCCGCCCATCCGCTCGGCCGCATCGCCGAGCCGGACGAAGTGGCTGAGGCCATCGCCTGGCTGCTCTCCGATGCCGCCTCTTTCGTCACCGGCGCGGTGCTGACCGTCGACGGCGGCCTGACCATTTCCTGAGGAGAACGACCATGACCACACTCGCCAACAAGGTCGCGATGGTGACCGCCGGCGGCGCCGGCATCGGCCGCGCCTGCTCGCTGACCATGGCCGCCAAGGGCGCCCGGCTGGTGGTCACCGACCTTCACATCGCCGCCGCCGAAACCGTAGCCGCCGAGATCATCGCCGCCGGCGGCGAGGCCATCGCCGTGCGCTGTGACATCGGCGACGAGACCAGCATCAGCGATGCCGTCGCCGCCGCCGAGGCGCATTTCGGCCGCCTCGATATCCTCCACAACAATGCCGCGATGCTCTCCGACGAGGCGCTGGCGCTGGACGGGGACATCCTCTCCGTGCCCATGGACGTCTGGGACCGGACGATGGAAGTCACCGTGCGCGGCACGCTGCTCGGCTGCCGCTACGGCGTGCTGGCCATGCGCCGCGCCGGCGGCGGCAGCATCATCAACACCGGCTCGATCTACGGCCTGCGCGCCGCCAACCGGATGCCGGCCTACAGCGTCTCCAAGGCCGCCGTGCACATGCTGACCGAAGTGGTCGCCACCGCCCATGGCCGCGAAGGCATACGCTGCAACGCCGTCGCCCCCTCGATGATGCGCACCCCGACGCTGGACCGGCTCGTGCCGCGCGCGATCGTCGACTATAACGAAGACGCCGCCCTGCTGCCGCGCATGGGCGTGCCGCAGGATGTCGCCAGCATGGTCGCCTTCCTGGCCTCGGACGAGGCCAGCTACCTGACTGGCCATGTCTTCCCGGTCGATGGCGGCACCATGGCACACCTGCCGACCTATGGTGATGAGCGCCGCTTCCTGGAGGGCGTTAACCGCTAGGCCCGTCGACAGCGCCTCCGGCGTAGCAGGATGCCTCCGGCGGCTGGGGCCACAGGCCCCAGACCCCAAATATTGGGTTCATCCGCAGGACCGGATGCCGTCGCCATGCGAAGGCTCGATTATCGGGGTCTGGGGCCTGCGGCTCCAGCCGCCGGAGGCACTTCGCTTACCGCCGGAGGCCAGTTTCCTCTGGTTAGGCCACCGGCGTATCGAGCGCGCCGGGGTTCATGATATTGTCCGGGTCGAGCGCGGCGCGCACGGCCTGGAACACGGCCCGGGCGCCGTCGTCGAGCCGTGGTTGATAGGGATAGGCGCGGCCGAGCTGGCTGTGCAGCGCACCGCTGGCATCGAGCCGGGCGATCATCGCCGCGCGCAGCTGCCGCACGGCGGCTTCGGCTTGCGCGTTGGCGGGATCGTCGGCGTCCCGCCCGCCCTGTTCCTTCAGCGTTTGGGCGGCGAAGGGCGTCAGCCGGTCCGGCCAGAGGAACATCGGCTCCAGCGTCACCGCGCCGGCCCCCAGATTGGCGATCAGGTGGCGGACCTTGATCTTGTGCGCGGCGATCGCATCGGCGTGCTCGGCGATGACTACCTCGATATCGGCCATGGCGTCGAGCGCGCGGGAATGCGGGACGATGAAATGAACAGGCACCCATCGCTCGCCCGGTGCGCCGGCGAGGCCGGTCAGCGGCGCGAACGGCAGCCGCAGCATGGCGCGGGCCGGCGCCTGGTCGGCGGCGGGCAGGCCGTGCGCCTCGGCCAGCGCGGTGATCGAGGCGGCCTGGCATGCGCAGTCCGCGGCGTCCGGACCTTCGAGGAAGACGTGCACGGCGAGGCCGCGCCCTGGCGGCGTGCGCAGCCGGGCGCGGGCCATGGCCATGCCCTCGGACGCCCGCTGCGCCAGTGAGCCCGGGCCGCTGGCGAGGGTGCGCAGATAGTCGAGCTTGGCGGTGAGGCCGGTCTGGCGCAGTCGCTCGCCTTCCAGCCGCACATCGAGCGCCATCACCTGGCTGGCGCGGCCATCATGGCCGAGCGCGGCGAGGAAGCCGAACAGCGCATCGAGATCGGTGGTGGCGAAGCTGGCGACGTCGCGCGCCGCTGGCCGGCGGCGCAGTCGCAGCGCCAGCGCCGTCTTGACGCCGAGCACGCCGCAATCGGCGGTGAACAGCCCCGACAGGTCCGGCCCGAAATGGCGCAGGAACGGCGAGGCGCCGGCCACGCCAAAGCTGCCGGTGCGGACCAGCGCCCCGGTGCCGGTGACCACTTCGACGCCGAGCACGGAGTCCGCCGCCGTGCCGTGGCGGCCGGTGCCATAGAAGATGGCGTTCTGCGCGACGCCGCCGCCGATCGTCGCCAGCCGGCCCGAGACCGGGCCGCGAAACGGCACCTCGAGCCCCAGCGGCGCCAGCGCTTCGTCGAGCGCCTGCCAGGTGCAGCCGGCCTCGACCAGCACATACATGTCCTGCGCGTTGATCTCGCGGATCGCCGCCATCCCGCGCATGTCGACCTGCACGGCCCGCTCGGGCGCCGCCGAGACGATGGCGGCGGTGTAGCTCATGCCGCCGCCGCGCGGCACCAAGTGCAGGCCCTCGGCGCGCGCGGCCGCGACCAGCGCCTGCACCTCGGCGACGCTGCCCGGCCGGGCGATACCCGCGACGGGCGCGCCGGCGTAGAAAATGTCCTGGCCGGCCAGCGCGCGCCGGGCGGCGTCGGTGTCCAGGCCCTGGATCACGCGGTGAACCGCTGGCGCAACACGTTCTTCAGCACCTTGCCATTGGCGTTGCGCGGCAGGGCATCGATGAGTTCGAGCGCGCGCGGCATCTTGAAGGCGGCGACCTTGCCCTCGCAAAAGGCGGTCACATCGGCGGCGGTCAGCGTGGCGCCGCCGCGCGTGACCGCGACGGTCAGCAGCCGCTCGCCCCAACGCTCGTCGGGCACGCCGATCACCGCCACCTCGAGGATCGACGGGTGGCGGACCAGCACCTCCTCGATCTCGCGCGGATAGACATTGACGCCGCCGGTGATGACCATGTCCTTCTTGCGGTCGACGATATAGAGGAAGCCCTCGGCGTCGCGCTTGGCGAGGTCGCCGACCGTCACCCAGCCATCCTTGCTGGCGGTGCCGGTCTCCTCGGGGCGCTTGTAATAGCCGTTGAACAGCGTCGGCGAGCTCACCCAGAGTTCGCCGACCTCCTCGGCGTCGCATTCGCTGCCGTCGTCGCGGCGCAGGCTGACCTGGGCATAGGGCTCGGGCGTGCCGACGCAGCGGTCCTTCAGCAGCTGGAAGCGCGGCCGCAGATTGCAAACGATGCCCATTTCGGTCGAGCTGTAGAGCTCGTGCAGCACATCATCGCCGAAATAATCGACGATCTTCTCCTTCATCGCCTGCGGCAGCGCCGCCGCGCTGGAGATGATGGCGCGCACCGGCGGGTGCTTGTAGCGGGCCAGCGTCTCGGCCGGCAGTTCAAAGATCATCTGGAAATGCGTCGGCACCAGGAACAGCCCGGTAAAATCGCCGCTCTTCAGCCGGGACAGAACGGTCTCGGGATCGAACCGGTCGAGAATCTCGAACCAGCCGCCGGTGGCCAGCGAGGCCAGCGGATAGGCGAGCCCGCCGCCGAATGCCATCGGCGTGACGACGAGGAAGCTGTCATCCGGCCCGAAGCAGCCGAACTCGGCGCTGCTGATCAGCCCGAAAAGCAGCCGCGAGCGGTGGGAGAGCAGCACGCCCTTGGGCAGGCCCGTGGTGCCCGACGTGAAGGGGATGGTCCAGACATCCCATTCCTCGATCACCGGCAGCGCCTCGGGCGTCGGCGGGGCGGCGATCAGCGCTTCGTAATCGGCGCCGAACTCGATGATCCGCACGTCGGCGGCGAAGCCGGCAGCGCGTACCGTGGGCGCAGTCTCGGCATCGGTGAAGATGACGCGGGCCTCGGCACTGTCGACGACCGCGCGGATCTCGCTCGCCGTGAAGCGCGGGTTGACCGTGGCGACGGCGATGCCGGCGTCCGGCATGCCCAGCGCCACCTCGATATAATCGAGGCAATTGCGCGCCACGATCGCGCAATTCTCGCCCTTGACCAGCCCGAGCGTGGTGATCGCCGCATCGCGCAGCCGTTCGCTGCGGTCGACAAGCTCGCCGTAACTGCGGACGCGGTCGCCGCAGACCACCGCCTTGCGCGCCGGGTCCCGCCGCGCCGAGGCGCGGACCGAGCCGAGTGCGGTCATCGCGACGAAATTCTGCGGAACCTGCGCCGCGCGGACCGGATAATGCATGGCTATCGCGGCATTTTCTTGAAGATGCGGAGCGCATTCTCGCGCATCATCATCCGGTGCGCCTCGGGCCGCATGTTGAATGCCTCGATCTCAGTAACCGCGCGCATCGGGTCGATCACCGGCCAGTCGGTGCCGAACAGCACCTTCTCGCGGCCGAAGCTGTTGGCATAATGGACGAAGGACGCCGGCCAGTGCTTGGGCGCATAAGCATCGCCGCAGGTGTAGACGTTCTCGTGCTTCCAGCACATCGCCAGCATCTCGTCCGCCCAGGGCACGCCGATGTGGATGCCGATCAGCACCAGCTCGGGAAAGTCGATCGCCACCTGGTCGAGCAGGATCGGCCGCGCCACCGAGGGCAGCCGCCGCTCGCGCGAATAGACGAGATTCTGGCCGACCTGCATCATGATCGGAATGTCGAGCTCGCAGCATTTGGCATAATAGGGATAGATTTGCGGCGCATCGGGCGGGCAGCCGAACCAGTGCGGATACCAGTGGGCGCCGACGAAGCCATAGTCGTTGACCGCCTGCTCCAGCTCGCGCAGCCCGCGCATGCCGCGCGTCTGGTCGATCCCGGCCAGCCCCGAGAAGCGGTCAGGATATTTGGCGCAGATCTCGGCGATGATCTCGTAAGGCACTTCCCAGGACAGCTTCACATTGAGGTCGCCGGCGCGCACCGCTATCAGCAGCGACCGCTCGATCCCGGCCTCGTCCATCTTGCGAAGATAATCGTCCATCGACACGCCGCCGCGCATCGCTGGGTCCATCCGGACCTTGGCCTTGAAGTCCTCGTCGACGCCGGTCATCCCGCCGACAACCGCCTCGGGCGTGAAGATGTTGCAGACGATGTCGATATAGCCGCCGGTCATGCGATCCCCTTTTTTCCGGTCTCGAACCGGTTTTCGCACTTTCCCGTTGGACATCGGCCGAGTCAAATGCAATCCTGTATGTGATGAATAATATCACATACATGATATTCTGATGTCGGGCGATGCCGGGGTAAAGTCGGCGGCGCGCGTGCTCGCCGTGCTCGAGCTGTTCGACGAGGACCGGCGGCCGCTGAGCGCCACCGACATCGTCCAGCGCCTCCGCTGGCCGCAATCGAGCACCGTGGCGCTGCTCAAGACCCTCGTCGGCCTTGGCTATCTCGCCCATGATCCGTTCGAGCGCCGCTATCTGCCGACGATGCGCGTGGCGATGCTCGGCGGCTGGCTGGTCGACGGGCTCGGCTCGGACCGGCGGCTGTCGGCGCTGGTCCGCACCATCCAGTCGGACACCGCCGAGACCGTGGCGCTGACCACCCAGAGCGACCTCGAGATGCAGTTCCTCCATGTCGAGCGCGGCACCCGCCCGCTGGCGCTGACCGTGATGGCCGGGGACCGCACAGCGCTGCTGACCACGGTGATCGGCATCGTCGCCCTGTCCGGTCGGCCGGACGCGCTGATCGCCCGCTATGTCGAGCGCACCAACGAGCGGGTGCGCGATCCCTCCCAGCACGCCGACCTCGGCCATGTCATGGCACAGGTCGCCGCCGTCCGCGCCGCCGGCTTCGGCGAGGGCGACAGCGAATTCTCGGCCGGCGTCGGCGCACTGGCCTGGCTGCTGCCGCCACTGCCCGGGGACCGCCGCGTTGTGCTCTCGGTCGCCGGCGCCGCCGACGCCATCCGCGACCACCGCGACCACATCATCGACAGCGTCACCGCCGCGATGAGGAGCTGCTTCGATGCCTGACCTCGTCCGCGGCTACACCGCCCTCCCCGATGGCCAGCTCCACCATGGCCACCGCCCCGGCAGCGGCACGCCGGTCATCCTCCTCCACCAGACCGCCAGCTCGTCGCGGATGTGGGAAAAGGTCATGGCCCGGCTGCGCACCCCGCTGCCGCTCTGGGCGCCGGACACGCCCGGCTTCGGCAACAGCTTCGATCCACCTGCCGACCCGCAGATGGCCGATTATGTCGGCTGGCTGACCCAATTCATCGACCATGTCGCCCCCACGGGCCCCGTCCATCTTGTCGGCCATCACACCGGCGCCGCAATCGCGCTGGCCTTCGCCATGGCCCATCCGGCCCGCGCGCAGAGCCTCACCCTGTTCGGCCCGGCCGCGCTGACCGAGGCCGAGCGCGCGCATTATGCCGGCCGCCTCGGCGCGCCGTTCCGCCCGGGCCGCAGCGGCGCCTATCTGCTGAAGAACTGGGAATATCTGCGCGTCGGCGGCGCCGACCAGGACACCGCGCTGCTCCACCGCGAGATGATCGACATGCTGCGCGGCTGGGCCGGCCGCCCGCACGCCTATCGCGCTGTCTGGGCGCAGGACACCGCCGCCCAGCTCCGCGCCGTCGCCTGCCCGCTCCACCTCGTCTCGTCGCCCGACGACCTGCTGTTCGATCGCTTCGCCGCCACCTGCGCCGGGGTGCCCGATGCCCGCGTCACCGTGCTGAGCGGCGGCGCCAATTTCGCGCCCGACCTGGTGCCGGACGAGGTCGCCGCCGCGCTCGATGCCAGCGGCTATTACGCGTGAACGGCGCTCGCCGCCTGCACCTCGGCGACGGTGGTGCCGCGCGCGAACAACATCGTCATGCACTGGATCGCATAGTCGTGCCGGTCCCGCGCCGATTCCGCCACCGCGTCAGTCACCACCCAGGTCTGCAAGTCGCGGTGGCTGGCATCGCGCACCGTGCTCTCCACGCAGCAGTTGGTGGTGATGCCGCAGACGATCACCCGCTCGATCCCGCGCGCGGCCAGCACCGCATCCATCGTCGTGCCATGGAAAGCGCTCGGCTTGCTCTTGTCGACGACCACCTCGCCGTCCCGCTGCCCGAACACCTCGGCCAGCTCGACCTCCCAGTCCCCGGCCTTCAGCGCCCCTTCCGTCTTCAGCGCCGGCAACAGCTCGACCATGATACCGCCGTCCGAATAATCGGGCTGGTAGACATAGCGGGTGAAGACGATCAGCGCCTCGGTCTGCCGCGCCGTATCCACCAGTCGCACGCAGGGGTCGAGCGCCTCGCGCAGCAGCGACAGGTCGAAGCCCATCCGGCCCATGGCCGACTCGTCCTGCAGGAAGCCCTGCTGCATGTCGACGATGATCAACGCGGTACGGGAATCGAGCGTCGGGGTCACGGGAAGATCGGTCATGGCGCTGCCTCTGCTGGTCGTTGGAAACGCGCCAACTCTCCCGCTTGTGTACATCTTCGTCAAGCACCCGGACACAGCGACAAAGAAACAATGGCGCATCCGGAATTTCTGGATACAAATTGCAACAGGAAGGGATAATTCATGACTAGGAACGTCGCGCTCGAGAATCTCCGCTTCGGCATCTTCCTGCCGCCGATCCACATGAACCATGAAAACCCGACGCTTTGCATCGACCGCGACATGGAAGTCGTCGTGCACCTCGATCGGCTCGGCTTCCACGAGGCCTGGATCGGCGAGCATCACTCCGGCGGCGGCGAGCTGATCGCCTCGCCCGAGCTGTTCATCGCCGTCGCCGCCGAGCGCACCCGCACCATCCGCCTCGGCACCGGCGTCAATTCGCTGCCCTATCACCACCCGCTGATCCTCGCCGACCGCTGGATGCAGCTGCATCACATGACCCGCGGCCGGGCGATGTTCGGCTGCGGCCCGGGCTCGCTGCCCTCCGACGCCAAGATGATGGGGATCCCCGTTGCCAAGCAGCGCGACCGGATGGAGGAAGCACTGGCCTGCATGGCCAAACTGATGCGCGGCGAGACGGTCAGCTATTCGTGCGAATGGTTCACGCTCGAGAACGCCAGCCTGCAGATGCGGCCGTACAACAACGAGCCCATCGAGCTGAGCACCGCCTGCGTCGTCTCGCCCTCCGGCCCGATGGCCGCCGGGCGCAACGGCACCTCGATGATGACAATCAGTGCCACCTCGCCGGCCGCCACCGCCGCTGCGTCGAAGAACTGGGACATCGCCTGCGATATCGCCAAGGCCAATGGCCATAGCATGGACCGCAGCCGCTGGCGGATGGTCGGCTTCGCGCATGTCGCCGAAACCCGCGAACAAGCTCGCGCCGACATGGAATATGGCCTCAAGGACTGGATCGACTATTACAAGACCATCGGCACGCTGCCCATCGTCCCCGAAGAGCATATGGACGATCCCGTCACCTACATGATCGAGAGCGGGCTCGCAGCCATCGGCACCGTCGATGACGTCGTCACCCAGATCCAGACCCTGTGGAACGCCAGCGGTGGCGGCTTCGGCAGCTATCTGATCTGCGACCTCAACTGGGCACCGTTCGAGGCCAAGCTCAAATCCTATGAACTTATCGCCCGCTACGTGATCCCGCGCATCCACAAGATGAACGAGCAGCGCGACATCCAACACGACTGGATCAAGGCCGAGCACGGCGGCTTCAAGTCATCGATGGAAGCCGCCATGCAGGCGCAGTTCACGAAACTCGCCGACATGCAGGCCGAGATCAAGAACAAGGGCTGAGACGGGGCTGAGGTCAGGCGGCGGCGCGGACAGCCGCGCCGCCGGCCTGTCCGTCGGCCCGAAAGTGCCTCCGGCGGTTAAACAAGGGGCCTCCGGCTGCCGGGGCCGCAGGCCCCAGACCCCATCGAGGGGCCGGTGACACAACCCCGTCCGTCGATGCTGTGGAATGGCCCAATTCCTGGGGTCTGGGGCCTCCGGCCCCAGCTGCCGGAGGCCCTATCTCTTACCGCCGGAGGCCCTTTTACTACCCGCCGACGGCCCGCCGAAACACGCCCGGCCGGGTCAATCGGCCTGCAGCACCACTGCGATGGCCCCGTCATAGTCCCCGGCGTCGGCTTTCTGGGCCAAGTCCTCATAGTCCTGCGTCACCGGCCGCAGCACGATGTCGAGGAACTGGGCGCGCCAGGCCTCGCGCTCGGCGGCGACTTCCTTTGTGGGGCGATAGGCATCGACCATTGCCTTCAGCTCGGTGTTGCCGACGACGCGTTCGACGGTATCGAGCCGCTCGCGCAGGACGACGAACTCGCCGGCCATCGCCAGCATGATCGCCAGCAGATTGTCGGTGGTGCTGTCGCCGAGATAGACCGGCCGTTCGCCCTTGGCCTTGCGGGGCAGTTCGATCATGCGCGCTTCTCCGCGCCCCAGAGGAACCAGGCGCCGCCGCCGCCGAAGTCGCCGGCCTGGAACTTCTGCGTGCGCTGCGCGGCGGCCTCGTCGAAGGCGCTCGGCTGGAGGTGCTCGAACGCCGCATCGGCGCCGAAGCCACCGATCTCGGCCATGTCGGCGGCGCCCAGCTCATGACTGCCGCCCCAAAAGGGTTCGTTGTTGTTGCGGGTGTCCCAGTCGAGCAGGAAGGCGTCGAATTCGCTCATATGGTCATAGGGCGGCGTCTCGAGGTGGACGAGTAGCCCGCCCGGCGCCAGCAGCCGATAGGCCTCCTTCATGATGTTGCGGATGGCCTTGTGGCTGGTCTCATGGACGAGGATATGGCTGACGATCAGGTCGAAATGCCCGTCCGGGAAATCGGTCTTCTCGGCATTCTGCTGGCTGTAGTGCACGGCCTTGCCGAGCGACTCGGCGCGGGCATGGGCGTAGCGCAGCATGGGCGCACCGACGTCGACGCCGTACAGTTCGGCCTCGGGGAATTTGTCGGCATAGGGCAGGGTCGAGTGGCCGACGCCGCAGCCCATGTCGAGAATCCGCCGCGGCTTCAGGTCGGGGTGGTGCTGCTTGACGTAATTGGACAGGGACTGGCCCATGTCGTCGTTGAGCGGCCCCATCCGGCCCATGGCATAGAGCCAGACGGCGCGGTCATAGACGGCGCCATTGGCGAGGTCGTCGGCCTGGTATTCGCCATGGTAATTGCCGGGCATGCAGTGGATGTCGACGGCGCTGATGTAGTTGGGGATCGGCATCGACGGGTCGGTGCGCAGCGAGCCGAGCGGGGCAGTGCCGGCGTTGCCGCGCGCCTGGATGTCGGCATTCTGGCGCTCGACCGAGACCTGCACCGAGTTCCACATCATTTCCTGGCTGGTGCGCTGCATGGCGCCCCACAGGCTGAAATAGGGGTCGTCGCCCATCATCTGGCGGATCTCGTGGCGGCTGGTCGGCGCCGCGCCGCGCTGGCGGATGAAGGCCGGCAGCGCGCGCTGCTCATAGGCGAGCTTGTTGCCGGGCGCGACCTTGGTGGCGAGATGGAACTTCAGCGACTTGACGAACATCTGCCGGCTTTCCTCCTCGGACGAGGGGATGGCGAGAATGCCATGTTCGAGCTGCATGCCGGGATCATGGGTAACGCTGGTCATGATGGTCTCCTGCCTGGTCGTTATCGGGCGGCGTCGATTGCCGATGAAATGGTCTGCTGATCCTGCATGGCACTCATTCCGCCGGTGCCGGCGCCGGGGCATCGATCCGCGGCGTACGGTGGCGGCTCTGCGACATGAGGTAGATCGCCAGCACGTTGAAGGTTGCCGGCATCAGCGCGAAGATCAGAGCGATGCCCCAGACCGCGCTGGAGGACTGGGTCTCCTTGCCGGCCACGAACCCCGACAGGCTGAGCAGCATGCCGGCAATCAGCGTGCCGCCGACGGCAAAGGCGATCTTCTCGCCCATCACGAACAGGCTCGAATAAAAGCCGGCATGCGATTCGCCGTCATGGGCATCGGCATCGGCGGCGATCATCTCGCTCAGCCGCGCGGCCGAGCTTTGCCAGGTGATGGCATTGGTGGCGCCAAGCGCCACGGACGCCGCCCAGAAGTTCACCAGCGAACCTTCCGGCCCCAGCCCCATCCAGGCCAGCGCGCCGCTATAGACCACGCTGCCGCCAATGAAGGTCATCCGCGAGCCGAAGCGATTGGTCATCCGCACCAGCACCGGCTGCATCAATATCTGCGCCGAGCAGGTGAAGATCACCGAAATGCTGAGCGCAACGAAGGGGTCCGGGAAGGCGAGCTTGAACACCACCAGATAGGTCAGCGTGGCATAGGCAGCGCCCTGGCCGCACATCTGCGCGCACCAGGCGGCGAGCAGATAGCAATAGGGCCGGTTGCGCCGCAGCGCTTCCCATTTGGTGCTCTTGTCCAGGGTGGAATGCACATAACGCGCCTCGCGCGATCCGAAGAAGGACAGGATGAGCGCCAGCGAACAGACGGCGGCCATCACATAGGTCATGGTGTGATAGGCCTCGAAGCCATTGCCGAAGCGCTGGATCAGCCAGGGCGCGAAACCGGCGCCCATCAGCACGCCCACGGCAATGAAGGTGGTGCGCCAGCCCATGACCCGGGACTGTTCCTCGCGGACATGCGTCAGTTCGGCGCCGATCGACAGGTGCGGCACCGAAAAGATCGAGAACACCGTGACATAGGCGGCAAACGCCAGGCCGACATGCACGGCCTTTTCCATCGATGTGCCCTCGGGCGGCAGGAACAGGCTGATCAGCGCGATCGGCGCCAGCGCGGCGCCCACCAGCAGCAGCCAGCGCCGGGAGATCAGGTGCCGGTAACGATCCGACAGGCTGCCGACGATGAAATCGCAGGTCGTCGACCAGAACAGCTTGGGAATGAAGATGGCGATGCCGGCGAGCGCGGGATCGATCTCCAGCAACTGTGTCATGTAGAAGAGCAGCAACAGCGACGGGAGGTCGCGATAGACTTGAACCGCGACCTGGCCGGTGCCCCAAAGCGCCGGCTTCCAGACCGGCATGGTGGCCGGTACGGGGTCAGGCGCGCTCATCGGGATGCCGACTTTATCGGGCGCATTCCGGGCTTCATCCTGTCTTGCATGGTGCGCTGCACCCCCTCTTCCCGTGTATACAATCACAGGCCCCCACGCCCTTGGGCTGAAGTAACGCCTTGGCACGATCAGTTGTCAAGCGATCTACATCCGAAAATGTGTACAAATCTCAGTTGGTCGATTTGGTCTGGACTTGCGGCGGCCGGGTCTTATCGACATTCATCACATACGTGATGAAATCTGGAAGTTGCGACGATCCCAGGGCGGATCACGGGGCGGATCACGGGGAGGATGAAGGATGTCGAGCGCGTCTGACCTGGCGTATGAAACCATCCGCGGGCGGATCCTGTCCGGCGCGCTGGCGCCGATGACGCAGCTGAAGGAGGAGGAGCTGGCCGAGATGTGCGGCCTCTCCCGCACCCCCGTCCGTGATGCGCTGCGGCGGCTGGAGGCAGAGATGCTGGTGCGCCGCACCGATACCCAGCGCACCTTCGTGCCGGACTGGTCGGCCGACGAGGTGGAAGAGATCTTCCTGCTGCGCGGCCTGCTGGAGAGCTACGCCGCTGCCCGCGCCGCCCGGCTGGCGACGGCGGAGGAAATCGCCATGCTGCAGGCCTTCAATGACGAGATCGAGCGGGCCATCGAGGGACCGACCTTCGATACCGAGACCTTCGTTGCCAACAACCGCTCGTTCCACAACCTGATCCTGACCATCGCCAATTCCGAGCGGCTGACCAAGATGCGCTCGATGATCGTCGAACAGGGCATCCTGCACCGCACCGCGCGGCGCTATGACAAGAAGGGCCTGCGCCGCAGCCATGCCGACCATGAGGAATTGCTGATGGCGTTCAAGGCCCGCGACGAAGCCTGGGCCAGCGCCATCATCACCGGCCACAACCGCCGCGCCTTCCGGGTGACCGCGATTACCGGCGCATAGGTGCGGCGAGAATGATGCCTCCGGCGGCTGGGGCCGCAGGCCCCAGACCCCGATAATTAGGCCGTCGCAGGCGAAGGCAGCTCGGTCTTTTGAATCAACCAGATAACAGGGGTCTGGGGCCTGCGGCCCCAGCCGCCGGAGGCATTTTCTTCTGAATGCCTAAAGCAGAAGCTGCGGCGCCTCGATCAGCCGCGCCAGCGCCGCCATGAACCGTCCGGCGTCGGCGCCGTCGATGGCACGATGGTCGCAGGACAAGGACAGGTGGAGCACGGGGACGATGCGGATGGCGCCGTCGTCATCGATCGGTTCGGGCCGGGCGGTGCCGACGGCGAGGATGGCGCCTTGGGGCGGGTTGATGATGGCGTCGAACTGCTCGACGCCGAAGCTGCCGAGGTTGGACAGCGAGAAACTGCCGCCGGTGAATTCTTCCGACGCCAGCCGACCGGTCCGGGCACGCTGGGCAAGGCCTTGCATTGCTTCGGCTATTTCGGCGATCGACAGCGTGTCGGCAGCCTTGACGATGGGAGTGACGAGGCCCTTTTCGGTGGCCACGGCGACCGCGACATCGGCATGAGGGAAGCGGTGTATGGCGTTGCCATGGACCTGGATGTTGACCTGCGGCACCTCGATCAGGGCGAGGGCGCAGGCCTTGACCAGATAATCGTTGATGCTCGGCTTTTTGCCAGTGATCTGAGCACGTTGCGCCATCAGCCGGTCGGCGCGGACGCGGCGGCGGACGTAGAAATGCGGGATCGTCGATTTGGCCTCGGTCAGGCGCCGGGCGATGGTACGGCGCATAGAGGACATGTTGACGATCTCGACATCTTCCGAGACGGCGACGGGGGCCGGGACGGGCTCGGGCTTCACGGCGGCGAGGACATCGGCCTTGGTGATGCGGCCGCGCGGACCGGTTCCGGTCAATGATTCCAGGGAGATGGAGTGGATGGTGGCAAGGCGGCGGGCCATCGGCGAGGCGGGGACCTTGCTCTCCGGCGACGTCGGCAACGGGCCGACGAGGACTGGCGCTGGCGCTTTCGACAGGGCCTTGTCGATGTCCTGCGCGGTCAGCCGGCCGTTGGGGCCGCTGCCCTTGAGGCTGGCGACATCGAGGCCGGCGGCCTCGGCTTTGGCCCGTGCGGCGGGGCTGATCAGGGTCGAATCGGGGACGGAAACGGTGGGTTTTGGGTCGGTTTGGGGCGGCTTTGAGTCGGTTTCGTCACCAAAACTGGTGTCGGCCGGGGTGAATTTGGCAATGACTTTTTCGACCTCGTCGAAATCGGCTTCGATATCCGAAAAAACGCCAAGCAACGCGCCGACCGGCAGCGTCTCGCCGGCGGCGGCCAGGATGCGCACCAGCCGGCCATCGGATTCGGCCTCGATCTCGTTGGTGATCTTGTCGGTTTCGATCAGCGCCAGCACCGTGCCTTTGGTGAACGGCTGGTTTTCGGTGACCATCCATTCGGCGACGGTGCCCTCAGCCATCTCGATGCCCCATTTGGGCATGGTGAAGGGCTTGATCGTGGCCATCAGCGATACGCCAGGACGCGGCGGACGGCATCCTCGATCTTCTGGGGGGACGGCACCCAGGCGCGTTCGAGCTCGCGGGCAAACGGGATCGGCGAATGCGGGGCGGTGACGGCTTCCGGTGGCGCCTTGAGGCTGGAGAAGGCCTTGTTGGAGACCATGGCGATGATGTCCGCGGCCAGGCTGACGCGCGGCGGACTTTCATCGACGACGACGAGGCGGCCGGTGCTTTCCACCGAATCGAGGATGGCTTCCTCGTCGAGCGGGCTGGTGGTGCGGAGGTCGATCAGGTCGACGCCGATGCCGTCGGTGGCCAGCTTGTCGGCAGCCTTCTCCGAGAAATTGACCATGCGGCCACAGGTGACGATGGTGACGTCGCCGCCTTCGCGGACCATGCGGGCCTCGCCGAACTTCTGGACATGGTCGCCGTCCGGCACCTCGCCCTTCTGGCCGTAAAGCGCCTTGTGCTCGAAGAACATCACCGGATCATCGCCGCGCAGCGCCTCGCAGAGCAGGCCCTTGGCGTCGGCCGGGGTGGTCGGCATGACGACCTTGAGGCCGGGCATGGCGGTGAGCATGGCATAGACCGACTGGCTGTGCTGCGGGCCGGCGTTCATGCCGGCGCCGTAGATCAGCCGGACAACGGCCGGGCATTTGGTCTTGCCGCCGAACATGTAACGGAACTTGCCCATCTGGTTCCATAGCTGGTCGAGGCTAACGCCGACAAAGTCCGCGAACATCAGCTCGGCGACCGGGCGGTAGCCGGCCAGCGCCGCCCCGGCGGCGGCACCGATGATGGCGCTCTCCGAGATCGGCGTGTCCATGACGCGGTCGGCGCCGAACTTCTTGAACAGGCCCGGCGTGGTGCCCCAGATGCCGCCGATGGCCTCCGGGCCGCCGGCGGTGCCCATGCCGCCGACAATGTCCTCGCCGAGCAGGATGATCTTCTCGTCCCGCTCCATTTCCGAATGCAGCGTGCTGATGATCGCGTCGCGGATGTTCATGATCGCCATGGGGCCGCCTCTCAATAGCTGACGTAAACGTCGTCGGCGACGTTCGCGGGGTCCGGCGGCGGGGCGGCGCGGGCCTCGGTTGTGGCTTCCTCGATCAGCGCGGCAACTTCGGCGTCGATGGCATCGAGATCGGCGATGTCGATCAGCTTGGCCTCGGACACGCGGGCGCGGAAGGCCTTGAGGCAATCGCGCTCGGCCCAGAGCCGGTCGAGCTCGCCGGGGCCGCGGTAACGCTGCGGATCGCCTTCGAAATGGCCGTAGAAGCGCTCGGTATCGAGCTCGATGGCCGCCGGCAAATTGGTGCTGCGGACATAGGCGAGGAGCTCGGTCATCGCGTCATAGGTGGAGAAGAAGTCCGAACCATTGGCACGCCAGACCTTCATGCCGAAGGCCTCGGCGCGGCCGGCGATGTCGGTGGCGGTCGCGGTGGCGTAATCGGGGCCGGTGTGCTCCGAATAATGGTTGTTCTCGAAGACGAAGATCGCCGGCACCTTGAGGACGACGGCCATGTTCATTGCCTCGAAGGTGGTGCCCTGGTTGCAGGCACCGTCGCCGGAAAAGGCGATGGCGACCTTGCCCTTGCGGTCCAGCTTGGCGGCGATGGCGGCGCCGACCGCCTGGGGGGCACCGGCACCGACGATGCCATTGGCGCCGAGCATGCCGATGGAGACATCGGCGATGTGCATCGAGCCGGCGCGGCCCTTGCAGAGCCCGTCGCGGCGGCCGTAGATCTCCAGCATCATCCCCTTCACGTCGCAACCCTTGGCGATGCAATGGCCGTGGCCGCGATGGGTGGAGACGATCATGTCGTCATCGTCGAGGTGCTCGCAGACACCGACCGCCGCCGCTTCCTGGCCGCAATAGAGATGGGTGAAGCCGGCGATCTCGCCGGTCTTGATCTCGTCGTGCAGCCGTTCCTCGAACTGGCGGATGGTGGCCATGCGGGTATAGGCCTGAAGCAGGGCCTCGCGGCTGAGCTGCAGGGCGGGGCCGTCGGTCACTTCTTCTCTCCCGATTGCTTCGACCCCCTGCCCCCATAGACATAATCTTCGATGACCTTGTGGAAATGGCGCAGGCGGAACTCCTGGCTGCCGATCCACAGGCCCTCGAAGGCGGCGCTGTGCATGCCCTTCTGAACGGTGGGCAGGTTGAAGGCATCCTGATCGAGCACCTGGCCGATCGACTTGTCGCCATGCTTGAACAGCTGGTGGCGTGGACGCCGGTAGGGCTTGTCCGACTCCTTCTCCTCACCCTCGGGCCGCAGTTCGAACATCCAGATATCGTAGTACATCTTGTTCGGGTCGGTGGCGTGCGGGCGCTGGCGGAACAGCATCAGGTCATCGGCATGGGCGTTGAGCGACACATTGGGGAAGATCTGATAATGGTAATCATCGGTCAGTTGGTCGTCGTTGAGGTCCGAATAGTCCTTGCCGAAACGCTTGCCGTTGGCGCGCATGAACTTCTGGACGTCGACGCGGATATCGCTGACCCGGCCTTCATATTCGGCCGGGTCCATGCCGGCCTTGCGCATGATCTCGTCGATGGCCGGCGGGATCGCCGAGGGCAGGTCGACACGCGGGCTGACCGTGGCGAACGGGATCAGATAGCGATTGTGGCGATCATAGACATCGATCTGGACGTTGATGTCATCGAGATACCATTTGAGCTGAGGGTGGATGCCCTGGACGTGATAGGTCTCGTTGAACGCGTCGACGCTGGCCTTCCAGTTGCAGTCCCATTCGACAGTGATGTCCCGCGCCCAGACCATCCGCTCGAAATGATAGGGGCCGAGGTGCTGGGGCATCGGATCGAGATAGGTGAGCAAAGGCTCGACATCGGGGTTCAGCGAGAACCAGACGAAGCCGCCCCATTCCCCGCACGGCAGGGCGGGGATGCGCCCGGCCGGCGGGGCCCCTTGCGGGAAGGTGTCGAGATCCGGGATATGGTCGATGCAGCCATCGAGCCCATAGTTCCAGTGATGATAGAGGCAGCGGAAGCTCTCGACATTGCCGAAGCCTTCCGGGCGCAGCCGGTTACCGCGATGCAGGCAGACATTGTAGAAGGCACGCAGCGACAGATCCGGCTGGCGGACGATCAGCACCGATTCCTTGCCGATTTCCGTGCAGATATAGTCGCCGGGCTCGGGCATGTCGTCCGAACGGCCGCCGAGCAGCCAGACCTTGGTCCAGACATGCTCCCATTCCAGCGCCATAAACTCGGGCGAGAAATAGCGTTCGGCGGGAATCAGCGCGGTGCCGAGATCCGGATCCTCGGCTTTTTCCACGGGCGTGCCATGGGGCCAGGCCTGCGGATCGACGCGCTGGACGTTGACGTGACGCTTGACGTCCATGGACGGACCCTCAGAAATGCGTGCGGTTGGTGAAGCCGCCATCGACGACGAGGTGCGAGCCGTTGCACCAGCTGGCTGCCTCGCTGGCGAGGAAGGCGATGGCGCGGGCGACCTCGTCCGGGCGGCCGAGCCGGCCCGACGGCTGCTGGCGCAGCTGCGAGGCGTAGAATTTCTCCATCGTGCCCTTGATCATCTCCCAGTTGCCGCCTTCGAACTCGATGGGGCCCGGCGAGACGATGTTGACGCGGATGCCGTCCTTGCCGTGCGCCAGCGCCAGCTGCTTGCCCCAGGTGACGAGCGACGCCTTCATGGCGTTATAGGCCTGGGGGCCGCCCATGGCCTCGCCGGCCGAGGTGGTGGCGATGAGGACGATGCTGCCGGACTGCTGCTCGGTCATCGTCGGGATGACGGCCTCGACGGCACGCACCGGGCCCATGACATCGACTTCAAAGGCATTGTGCCAGTATTTTTCGGAACCCAGCCCGCCGCCGGCCGAGGTGATGGGCACAAGGACGTCGACGCCGCCGAGCGCTTCGATCGCCCAGGCCAGCCACTCCTTGTAGTCATCGGCTTTCTTGACGTTGACCGGCTTGCCGACGACGTTGGTGCCATAGCGCTTGAGGTGGGCGACGGCGTCCTTGACGCTGTCTTCCGAGCGGGCGGTGATGGCGAGGTCGCAGCCTTCGCGGGCGAGCACTTCGGCGGTGGCCATGCCGATACCGCGCGCGGCGCCGACGATGATGGCTTTCTTGCCCTGAAGTCCGAGATCCATCCTAGCTCCTCCCAAAGTGTCGGCCCATATGCCGGCCGGACCTCTGCGTGTCCGCTTTCGGGGTATCTGATCACCGACACCCCGGATTGTCCACCACCTGCCGGCTGGCGGCCCAATCCCTGAACCAGCCGTGTGGGGAGCGCAAGCCAAAACATGCATGATTGTTTTCTTTCGGACGCTTCAGAGGGTCGCATCGCCTTGGTAAATCCGGCGGCGGCGACGGCGGGCAAGGGCGCAGTTGCGCCTTGACTTGCGCGGGCGGAAACAATCATAGCTGCCGCAAAGGGGACTGTCAGACATGGCACTTGCAGCGATCCGCTCCACGGCCTCCGCCCGCGCGATACGCAATGATTCCAGCGCCGCAACGCCGGCTACAACGACTGCTGCGACGGCCGGGGCAACGCCGACCCAGCAGGCGCTGAAATCGGCGCAGACGCGCGCCCGGCTGATCGAGGCGACGATCCGCTGCATCGTCAAGCTCGGCTATTCGGGGACGACGACGCCGCAGGTGGCGGCCGAGGCCGGGCTGTCACGCGGCGCCATGCTGCATCATTTCGAGAATGGCGAGGCGCTGATCAAGGCAGCGATTGTCGAGCTGCACGACAAGCGGCTGCGGGCGTTCCGCCGCGCCGTCGACACCGGCAACCATGACCCGCGCACGCTGGTGCGGGCCTATTGGCGGCAGATCTCCAAGCCGACGTTCATCGCCTTTCATGAGCTGGCGCTGGCCTCGCGCACCAACCCGGGGCTGGCGCGGATTTTGCAGCCGCTGCAGGTGGAATTTCGCGACCGCTTCAATGCCCAGGCCGATGTGCTGTTTCCTGAATGGCAGGGCCAGCCCGAGCAGTTCCGCTTCGCCATCACCCTGTCGCAGACGATGCTGGAGGGGATGGCGATCGGCCTGCTGACCGGCGGCATGGACGAGGCGATGGTGGAGCCGCTGCTGGTCTCGCTGGAGGCGCAGATAAGGGCGATGGTGCCGAAGGCGGATACGCCGGTCACGCAGGATCAGGCGGTTTGAGGCTGGCCCCAGAGGATGGCGCGGCGCAGCAGCTGGGTGAAGACCGGGTAGTTCCAGCTGCAGCGCTGGGGATGCGGCCAGAACGGGGCGACCGGCTGCAGGTCGTAATGGCCGCGGCAATGGCCGAGCGTCAGATAGAGGATGGCCCCTGCCCCGACCTTGCGCTCGTAGAGCACCGGGACCTCGGCCTCGTCCCAGTCGGCATCGCGGAACTCCGGGCACTGGCCGGTGAAGCGTGTGTGGAGCAGCACGTCGATGTCGGCGGTGCGGCGGGTGAGATAGAGCTCGTCCTCGATGCGGAAATCCTTGAGGCCCTCGGTCAGCGGGTGATCCGCGCGTGTGACATGGACCTTGAACGGGGCGATCGGCGGGTGGGCGCCGAAGCGGGTGCCGAGCAGGGCCATGAATTCGGGCGCCTCGTCGGCGCAATCGACGACGCCGTCGGCGCCGAAGCGGAGGATGGAATTGGTGCCGTGAAGCGCCAGCCAGCGGCCACCACGCGCCAGGAACTGCTGGAGCGCTTTGGTCTGTTCGGGGTTGGGGACCAGGTCGCAGGTGTAGGTGATCAGCAGGTCGGCGGCGGTGAGGCTGTCGGTGTCGGCATAATCGGAGGCGACCGAGGTGCGGATTTCGGCATGTTCGGCGAGCAGCTTGAGCAGTTCGAGCCGGGCGAAATCGATGTCGTGGAAGCGCCCCGCGGCGATGAGATGGGCTTTCATGGGGGCGTCCTTCGGTATGATCGGGGCGCGAACCTAGCAGTGGTGATGACGATGGCAAGTGAGAGCGGACGATGAGCGGTCGGGGACAGGGGCCGCTTGCGGGCGTCAGGGTGATCGACCTGACCAGCGTGCTGATGGGGCCTTATGCGACGCAGATCTTCGCCGATCTGGGTGCCGATGTGATCAAGATCGAGGGGCCTTCGGGGGATACGACGCGGGCGCTGCCGCCGGGGAATGACCCGACGCGGGGCGCGATGTTCCTGAACGTCAACCGGGGCAAGCGGAGCCTGGTGCTCGACCTGAAGCAGCCGGCGGCGAAGGCGGCGCTGCTCAAGCTCGTCGAGGGGGCGGATGTGTTCATCCACTCGATGCGGGCGCAGGCGATGGCGCGGCTGGGGCTCGACTATGCGGCGGTGAAGGCGGCGAACCCGAAGATCATCTATGCCAATATGTATGGGTTTGCGCGGTCCGGGCCGTATCGGGATTATCCTGCCTATGACGATATCGTCCAGGCGGCGTCCGGGCTTGTGGATCTGCAGGCGCGGCTGTCCGGCGGGGCGCCGGCGTATATCGCCACCGTGATTGCCGACAAGGTGTCCGGGCTGACCGGGGCTTATGCGGTGATGGCGGCGCTTTATGCGCGCGAGAAGACCGGCGAGGGCCAGGAGGTGGAGATCCCGATGTTCGAGACATTGGTGTCGTTCACGATGATCGAGCATCTCAACGGCTCGGTGTTCGAGCCCGCGCTCGGCCCGCCCGAATATCCGCGGGTGACGGCGGAGTCGCGGCGGCCGTATCGGACGGCGGACGGGTTCATCGGAGTGATGATCTATACCGACAAGCATTGGCAGTCGTTCTTTGCCGCCATCGGCACGCCGGAATGGACGCGCGACCCGATGTTTCTGACCATGCGCAGCCGGACCGAGAATATCGGCACGGTGCTGGCGGCGCTGGCGGACGAGATGGTGACGCGGACGACGGCGGAATGGGAGGCGCTGTTCCGCGAGGCGCAGATTCCGGCGATGGCGATTGCGACCACGGCCGGGCTGCTGGAAGACCCCCATCTGGTCGAGACCGGCTTCTGGGAGCGGCGGGACACCGAAGTGGGGAGTTTGCGCTTCCCCGGCATCCCGACCGGATTCATGGGCACGCCAGGCGCGATCGGTGATCCGGGGCCGGCGCTGGGCGGCGACAGCCGGGCGGTGCTGCGCGAGGCCGGCTTCTCCGACGAGGCAATCGAAGCGCTGGAAGCGACCGGGGCGGTGGTCAGCCGGTGATCGGGCCCGAGGCCGAGTGGCGCGCGGCGCTGGCGGACGGGCGGTTGCTGCTCCAGCGCGGGGTCGAGTCGGGACAGGCGTTTTTTCCGCCGCGCCTCGCCGAACCGCGGACCGGGGCGGCGGTGGAATGGATCGAGACCTGCGGGCGGGGGACCGTCTATTCGGTGACGGTGATCGGCCGCAAGCCGCCGGAGCCGGCCTATGCGGTGGTGCTGGTGACGCTTGCGGAGGGGCCGCGGATGATGAGCCGGGTCGACGGGGTGGCGGCCGAGGCGGTGACCATCGGCATGGCAGTGCGGGCGCGGATCATCGAGGAGGAGGGCCAGAAATTGCTGGTCTTCGAGCCCGAATGAGCGCCGAGCAGTTTCCACGCGGGCGCACGGCGATCGTCGGGCTGGCGACGCACGGGATCGGCGAGATGCCGGGTCATAGTGCGATGGAGCTGGCGGCCGGGGCGGGGCTGAAGGCGGTCGCCGACGCCGGATTGCGGCTCGACGAGGTCGATGGGCTGTTCATCTGCCTGCCCGATGACCTGTTCGCCGGACTGAGCTTTGCCGAATATCTGGGGCTGCGACCGCGGATGACCGAGAACAACCGCACCGGCGGCTCGTCGTTCATGACGCATATGGCAATGGCCGCGCTGGCGCTCGATGCCGGGGCGATCGACGTGGCGCTGATCGCCTATGGATCGAACCAGCGCAGCGCGGCCGGGGGCAAGCTGTCGACGCCGGCGCGCAGCAACGCCTGGGAGGCGCCGTACAAGCCGCTGTTTCCGCTGTCTTCCTATGCGCTGGCGGCGGCGCGGCACATGCATGACTATGGCACGACGCGCGAGCAGATGGCCGAGGTGGCGGTGGCGGCGCGGGGCTGGGCCAACACCAACCCGGAAGCCTTTGCGACCGGGCCGCTGACCATCGCCGACTGCCTGGCCAGCCGAATGATCAGCTCGCCGATCTCGGTGAAAGACTGCTGCCTGGTCACCGACGGGGCGGCGGCGATCGTGATGACGCGCAGCGACCGGGCACGCGACCTGCGCCAGCCGCCGGTGCCGGTGCTGGGGGCGGCGGCGGCGACCTGGTGGACGGCGATATCGCAGGCGCCCGACGTGACCACCACGGCGGCGGTGGAGAGCGGCGCCCGCGCCTTTGCAATGGCCGGCGTGCGGCCGGCCGATATCGATGTGGTGCAGCTCTATGATGCCTTCACGATCAACACGATCCTGTTCCTCGAGGACCTGGGCTTTTGCGGCAAGGGCGAGGGCGGGCCGTTCGTGGCCGGCGGGCGGATCGGGCCGGGGGGCGTGCTGCCGGTCAACACCAATGGCGGCGGGCTGTCCTGCTGCCATCCGGGGATGTATGGTCTGATGGCGATCGTCGAGGCGGCGCGGCAGATGCGCGGCGAGGCGGCGAACCAGATCGGCGGGGCGCGGCTGGCGCTGGCGCACGGGAATGGTGGCACGCTGTCGGCACAGGCGACGGTGATCCTCGGCAACCAGGGCGAGATGTGAGGAGTATGGCAATGGACATGGAACAGCGGATCGCGCGGCTGGAGGCGGAAAGCGCCATCCGGCAACTGGTGGCGCGTTATTGCTTCTCGATCGATGACCGGCGCGCCGACGATATCGCCGCGCTGTTCGCCGAGGATGCCGTGGTCTGCTCGGCCGACGGGGTGATGAACGCTACCGGCATCGAGGCGATCATGACCCAGTATGAAGGGCGCTTCGCCGTGCTCGGGGCGGGGGCGCATTACATGCACGATGTCCAGATCGACTTCATCGACGCCAACCATGCGACGGGGATGGTTTCAGGCCATGCCGAGCTGGAGCGCAACAAGACGATGATGGTGACGGCGCTGCGCTATCATGACGAGTACCGGCGCACCGACGCCGGCTGGCGGTTTGCCCGGCGGCAGATCAATTTCCTCTATTATGTGGATGTGGCTGATTATCCGGGGATCATGCTCCACCGCGACCGCAACCGCGCCTATGCGACGCCGAAGCCTGCCGATTTCCCCGAGGCGTTGCCGGGCTGGCTGCAGGGCTAACCGCACGCTTGACCGGGGCGGGCAGGCATTTATCGGTTCGTAATGCGCCGATGCTACCGCCGGCCCGATGACCGCCGAAACCTCCATTGAGACTGATGCCATCGGGCGCGGCACCTCGCGCAGTGCGGCGGGCATCGTCGCGCGTGGCGGCAGCTGGATGATCGGTGCGCGGCTGCTCCGGACCATGGTGACGATCCTCGGCATGATCGTGTTGGCCCGGCTGCTGACGCCGTCCGACTTCGGCGTGGTGGCGCTGACGGCAACGGTGACTGTGCTGTCGCTGGTGATCCTCGAGGGGGCGATCGATGTGCCGACGGTGCGCCGCGATGACCTGACCCGCGACGATGTGCAGAGCATGATCTGGACGGCGCTGCTCTTCCTGGCGCCGCTGGCGGGCGCGCTATACGTGGCGGCGCCGGCCATCGAGACGGCGATGCAGTTCGAGCATCTGGCCCCTGCCCTGCGCGGCATCATCCCGATCATCCTGCTGCAGGTGTTCTTCGTCACCGGCAGCGCGCTGCTGCGCCGCCAGCACCGGTTCCGGAGCGCCGCGATGGCGTCCCTGGGGTCGGTGACGGTGTACATGACGCTGGCGGTAATCCTGGCGGCGTTGGGCTGGGGGTTGTGGAGCATCATCATCGCCCAGAATATCTCGATGCTGCTGACCGCGCTGTTCGTGGCGCACCAAACGCGGATCGGCCTGCGCTGGCCGCGGCGGTTTTCGTTTGCCGCCGTGGGGCCGGTGGGGGCTTATGGCGCGGGATCGCGGATACTCGCCTGGTTCTGGTCGTCGATCGATACCATCGCCGTCGCGGCGACGCTGGGGCCGGCGGCGGCGGGGCTGTATACAAGGGCCTATAATATCAACATCCAATTGAAGGAGCCCTTTTCGGCGCTCGACGGGCCGACCCGGCAGGCGCTGATCACCGTGCGTAACCGCGATGGCCAGGTGACGGCGCAAGCGGTGATCATGCTGCGGCTGATCACCATTGCCGTGGCCGGGATCGCCGCCGTCTGCGCGGTGCTGCGCGAGCCGATCGTGATGCTACTGCTCGGTTCGCAATGGCTGGCGGCGGCGCCGGTGCTCGGCATCCTGATGATCGGGCTGCCGGCGCGGATTGCGCTCAATTTCTTCGACGGGCTGGCCGCGGTGGCCGGATCGATGCCCAACATGATCCTGCGCCATATCCTGATGTGTGGCGTGATCGGCGGCGGGGTGTTCCTGGCAGCGCCCTATGGCATGCGCGCGGTGGCCGGGCTGGTCTGCGGCGCGCTTTACCTGGCGCTGCTGCTGCCCGCCCGCGCCGGCGAGCGCCGATTGACCGGGGGGCGCCTGCCGCTGCTTGGCGCGATGGCGCCCGGCCTGGCAATCGGCGGCGGCATGCTGGCGCTCGGCGAATTCGTGCTGGTGCCACTGGCCAACGGCAGCCAGATTCTGGCGCTGCTGATCGTGCTGCCGGCGACGGCCCTGATTGCGTTGCTGATCGGGCTTGTACTGCCGGCCAGTTGGCTGCCCGACGCGCTGCGGCGGCGGCGGCGCGCCCTGCTGAGGCTTGGGTCCCGCGAAGCGCTGACGTGAGGGACTCACGCGGCTGGGACTGCATCCACGCAAGGGGATATGCGGGCGAGCGGCGGTTGCCCGGCTTCCTAGTGCATGGATCACACCGCTCCAGCGGCCGGATGGTTCGATGTCCGGCGTGACGAACCAATGCTGGAGACGCGGCTAGTCAAGGCGATTGGTCAGATCGAAAGGGCAGGCGGTGCCTCCGATGCCCTGGCATCGGCGGAGACGGTTCTGACGCCCGGCGACGCCGGCGATGAGGCGTTGGCGCAAAACGCAAATTGTTCCGTGAGCGCGCATAAAAAGTAGTTATACGTACTTGATTAACGCAGTGAGTATAACTAACCAGAGGTTGACAGGGAGTGCTCGGGCATAAGCACTCTCGTTTCGAGGGGCTTTGCGGTGATCACGCTTTTCATGGCTATGCCATCAACGCAGCATGAAGCTTGCGTTTCAAACGAGCGCCCTATTTCTTCGCTACGAACCCCGTAACGCGCTCGATAGATTAAATTTTGTCATAAAACTATGATAGAGTCCGCCTGACGGGCATTAATTTATACTTCCGATGTAATCGGATGACCTAAAAACTTGGTCGAACAAGAAACAGATTATTCTGGCTCCTTTGGCACGTAGAGGCACTAATCGATGTTGATCGCGGTAATCGTGGTATTCTTTATTGCCTATATTGCTCCGACCGTCGTGGCATTTCAGCGGGGGCGTCCCGATGCGTGGTCGATCGCGGCGCTTAATTTTTTTCTGGGATGGACGATCGTCGGCTGGATACTGGCGCTTAACAGGGCGCTGAAGCGGGAACGGCCGCGGCTGTTCATTCATGTTCAGAACGATGGGCAAGTCCGCTATGATTCCGACTCCTGAGCGAAGCGGGAAGCTTTCAGGCGCAGCGGAAGTTGTGGTTTAGGATTTTACAAGGGCGGCCGCGGTCTTGCCGGCGATATGGCCGAGGGTGATCGCGGAGCCGAGGCCCATGGCGGGGAGATAGCCCCAATAGCTGGGGCCGGAGACGCCGCGGGCGGCGCCGCCGCCGGCGAAGAGATTGGGCAGCGCGGTACCGTCCGGGCGGAGGACGCGGGCCTGGCCGTCGATCTGCAGGCCGCCCTGGGTGTGGTAGATGGCGCCGCCGACCTTGGTGACATGGAGCGGCCATTGCGGCGGGCGGTCATTGCCCCAGACGCGGCCGAAGGCGTCCGGCTGGCCGGATTCGGCGGCGGCGCGGGCGGCGTCGAGGGTGGCGGCCAGCGCTGACGCCAATTCTGATGTGGGGGGCGCGCCGATGATCTCGGCCAGCGCCTCGATATTGTCGGCCTTGCGGATGGCGCCGTACTCGCGCATCGCCTGGACTTCGAGGGTGTAGGCAGTCTTTTCCTCGATCACGGCGTCGTAGAGCACCCAGGCCTGGCCGTCGGGCTGGGCCATGACCGGCAGCACCATGCCGGCGATGTCGGCGGTCTCGTCGACGAAGCGGTCCCCGTGCTTGTTGACCAGCACGCCGCCCTCGACGATGACGCCGGGCGGCACGGTGATGCCGCTGGGATCGGCGAGCATCGCATAGCCTTGGTAGCTGCCCATGTCGCCGAGCGCGGCGCCGAGTTTGGCGCCGAGCAGGATGCCGTCGCCGCGATTGCCCTCATGGCCGTTGTGGCGGGCGTTGGCGGCCTCGGGCATGTTCTTGGCGACCATCTCGTGGTTGGCGGCGAAGCCACCGCTGGCGAGGATCAGCGTCTCGCAGCCGACGCGCTCCTGGCTGCCGTCCGGCCGTTCGAGGACGACGCCCTGCACCCGGCCGCTCTCGTCGGCGATGATGTCGGCGAGGCGGGCTTGCAGCAGGACGGGGATGTCGCGCTCGGCGAGCTTCTGGTGGAGCAGCTGGATCATGTCGGCGCCGCCGTGGCCGTCCCAGCCGTGCATGCGTTGGCGGCTGTGGCCATAGGCGGCACGAAAGCCGGTGTCGACGCTGAACGGATAGCCGATGACGTCGGTCAGCCAGTCGAGGCAGGGGCCGGCGGTGTCGGCGATGGCGCGGGCGATGATCGGGTCGGTCTGGCCCTTGGTCTTGGCAAGGATGTCCGCATAAAAGGTGTCGGCGTCGTCCTCGATGCCCAGTGACTTCTGCGCTTTGGTGCCGGCGGCGCACATCAGGCCCTGCGACATCGAGGTGGTGCCGGCCGGCGTCGCGTCCTGCTCGGCGAGCAGGACTTCGGCGCCGTACGCATGGGCGGTGAGCGCTGCCACGGCACCGCAGGCGCCGCCGCCGACGACCAGCACCGGCACCGTAAATTCAAAGTTGTCCATACAACTCACTTTCGCGTCGCTTTTGCCCGGCGGCAAGAGGCTTTATTTTTTTGCCCTCAGCGCGGCCTGGGCGGCGGCGAGGCGGGCGATGGGGACGCGATAGGGCGAGCAGCTGACATAATCGAGGCCGAGTGTCTCGACGAACGCGATGCTGGCCGGGTCGCCGCCATGCTCGCCGCAGATGCCGAGCTTGATGTCGGCACGGGTGCTGCGGCCGCGCTCGGCAGCGAGGCTGATCAGCTCGCCGACGCCTTCCTCGTCGATGCCGACGAAGGGATCGCGCGGGTAGATGCCCTGGTCGACATAAACGGTGAGGAAGCGGGCGGCGTCGTCACGGCTGATGCCGAGCGTGGTTTGCGTCAGGTCGTTGGTGCCGAAGCTGAAGAATTCGGCATGAGTGGCAATGTCGGCGGCGCGCAGCGCGGCGCGGGGCAGCTCGATCATCGTGCCGACCAGATAGCCGAGGCGATGATCCTGCTCCTCGAACACGGCTTCGGCCTCGGCGTCGATGATCGCCTTGGTGATCTCCAGCTCGCGGGCGGTGCCGACCAGCGGTACCATGACCTCGGGGACGACGGCCTCCCCGGTGTCCTTGGCTACGGCGACGGCGGCCTCGAACAGGGCGCGGGCCTGCATGGCGTAGATTTCCGGGAAGGTGATGCCGAGACGGCAGCCGCGATGGCCGAGCATCGGGTTGAACTCGTGGAGTTCCGAGATGCGGCGGCGGACGGTGCCCGGCGCGATGCCGGTGGCGGCGGCGACATCGTCATAACCGGCCTCGTCGTGCGGCAGGAACTCGTGCAGCGGCGGATCGAGCAGGCGGATGGTGCAGGGCAGGCCGGCCATGACGCGGAAGATCGCCTCGAAGTCGGCGCGCTGCTCGGGGAGCAGCTCGGCCAGTGCCGAGTCACGGGTCTCGCGGTCCTCGGCGAGGATCATCCGGCGGACCGAGGTGATGCGGCTGGGCTCGAAGAACATGTGCTCGGTGCGGCACAGGCCGATGCCCTCGGCGCCGAAGCCGCGCGCGGTCTTGCAGTCGGCCGGGGTCTCGGCGTTGGTGCGGACCTTCATGCGGCGGTATTTGTCGGCCCATTCCATCAGCCGGGCGAAATCGCCGGCCAGCTCGGGCTCGACGGTTGCGACCTCGCCGAGCATGACCTCGCCGGTGGCGCCGTCGAGCGTGATGCGGTCGCCCTCGTTGAGCGTGTGGCCGGGGACGCGGACGGTGCGGGTGGCGAGATCGATGACCAGTGTGCCGGCGCCGGAGACGCAGGGGCGGCCCATGCCGCGGGCGACGACCGCCGCGTGGCTGGTCATGCCGCCGCGCGCGGTGAGGATGCCCTGGGCGGCGTGCATGCCGTGGATATCCTCGGGGCTGGTTTCGGTGCGGACGAGGATGACCGGCTCGCCGAGGCGGGCGCGGGCCTCGGCGCTGTCCGAATCGAGGACGATGACGCCCGAGGCGGCGCCCGGCGAAGCGGGCAGGCCCCGGGCAATGACGTTGCGCACGGCGGCGGGATCGAGGGTCGGGTGGAGCAGCTGGTCGAGGGCGTTGGCCTCGACGCGGAGCACGGCCTGCTCCTCGGTGATCAGGCCTTCCTCGGCCATGTCGACGGCGATCTTGAGCGCGGCCTTGGCGGTGCGCTTGCCGGCGCGGGTCTGGAGCATCCAGAGCCGGCCGTCCTCGACGGTGAACTCGATGTCCTGCATGTCCCGGTAATGGGTTTCGAGCAGGTTGAAGACGCGGTCCAGCTCGCCATAGACCTGCGGCATCGCCTCTTCCATCGACTCCGCGCGGGCGCCGGCGCGCTCGCGGGCGGCCTTGGTAAGGTACTGGGGCGTGCGGATGCCGGCGACGACATCCTCGCCCTGGGCGTTGATCAGGAATTCACCGTAGGTGACGCGCTCGCCGGTGCTGGGATCGCGGGTGAAGGCGACGCCGGTGGCGGATGTGGGGCCGCGATTGCCGAAGACCATCGCCTGGACGGTGACGGCGGTGCCCCAGCTTTCCGGAATGTCGTTGAGGCGGCGATAGGTGCGGGCGCGATCCGACCTCCAGGAGCCGAAGACGGCGCCGATCGAGGCCCAGAGCTGCTCATGCGGGTCCTGCGGGAATTCATCCCCCCAGTTCTGGGCGACGATCGCCTTGTAGCGGTCGACGAGGCCCTGCAGGTCTTCGGCGGCGAGCTCGGTATCGAGGGTGACGCCGCGGTCTTCCTTGAGGATCTCCAGCGCGTCCTCGAACAGATAATGATCGAGGCCGAGGACGACATCGCCGAACATCTGGATGAAGCGGCGGTATGAATCCCAGGCGAAGCGCGGGTTGCCGGAGGCGGCGGCGAGGCCCTGGACGGTCTCGTCGTTGAGGCCGAGATTGAGGACGGTGTCCATCATGCCCGGCATCGAGACGCGGGCGCCGGAGCGGACCGACACGAGCAGCGGGTCGGCGGCATCACCGAAGGTCTTTCCGGTGACGGCCTCGATATGCTTCAGGGCATCGAGCGTCTCGGCCTTGACGGCCTCGGGGAGCTTGCCGCCGGCATCATAATAGGCGGCGCAGACCGGGGTGGCGATGGTCAGGCCCGGGGGGACGGGCAGGCCGATCGAGGCCATTTCCGCGAGATTGGCACCCTTGCCGCCGAGGTGGTTCTTCATGTCCGCGGCACCATCGGCGGTGCCGCCGCCGAAACGATAGACGGCCCGCGACGGATTCTGGGTCATGCTTCGATCCTTGAAAAGTCTGCGACGGTGTGAACGGCGTCACGGAAACGGGCCAGCAGGGCAAGACGGTTCCTACGGACTGCGGGCTCGGGAGCATTCACCATGAGACCGGTGAAGAAACTGTCAACGGGGCCGCGAAGTTCCGCGAGCGCGGCCATGGCGGCGGTGAAGTCCTCGGATTCCACGGCCTTGGCGGCGCGTGGCAGGGCAGTGTCGAGGGCGTGCCCCAGGGCCTGTTCGGCAGGGTCCGTCAGCTGCGCGGGGTCGAGGGCGGCGGCGGAGTGGGGGCCGTCCTTGGCGTCTTCGGCCTTGAGGATGTTGGCGGCGCGCTTGTAGCCGGCAAGAAGGTTGGTGCCGTCCTCGGTGGTGATGAAGGCTTGCAGCGCGTGGACGCGGGCGAGCAGGCGGACGAGATCGTCCTCGCCGCCGAGCGCGAAGACGGCGTCGATGATGTCCGGGCGGACGCCGGCTTCGCGTTGCTGGACTTTGAGGCGGTCGGCGAAAAAGGCACCGACAAGCTTTTCAAGCTCGCCGAAAAAAATGCCGTCGAACTTTCGCAGGTCGTCCCCGGCGGCGGCCAGTAAAACCGACTCCAACCGAAAACGCAGCCCGTTCCTGAGGATGATGGCGATGATACCCAGCGCGGCTCGGCGCAGCGCGAAGGGATCCTTGGAGCCTGTCGGCGGCTGATCGATCCAATAAAAAGCCGTGATGGTATCGAACTTATCGGCGAGTGCGACGGCGATGCCGACAGGATCGGTGGGGACGTCGTCTCCCTGCCCTGTCGGCTTGTAATGATCGCGGATGGCGTTGGCGATCTGCGGATCGAGGCCGGCGACACGGGCGAGGTAGCCGCCGGCGAGGCCCTGCACTTCCGGGAATTCGCCGACGGTGGCGCTGACGAGGTCAGCCTTGGCGAGGCGGGCGGCGGTTTCGGCCATGTCGGCGAGGGTGGCGGCCTGGCTTTCGCTTAGGCCCCGGGTCGAGCCCGGGGCGACGGGGAGGGCTGGGGACGCGGGGATGGCTGGGGCGGCGGGGACAGCTGGGGCGGCGGGGATGGCGCCGCTTTCGATCAGCCAGCGGGCTAGCTTGGCGACGCGGTCGACCTTGTCGGCAACGGTGCCGAGCTTTTCGTGGAAGACGATCTGGTCGAGCTTCGGGAGGAAGGCTTCGAGGCCGCCGGCTTTTACCGTGGCGAGATCCTGGTCCCAGAAAAATTTGGCGTCCGATAGGCGGGCGGAGAGGACGCGCTGGTTGCCTTTCACGATCGACTGGCCGCCGTCCGTGGCCTCCAGATTGGCGACGCAGATGAAGGCGGGGGCCAGCGTGCCGTCCGGGGCGGCGCAGGCGAAATATTTCTGGTTGGTGCGCATGGTCAGCTGGATGACCTCGGGCGGCACGGCGAGGAAAGCCGGGTCGAACTGGCCGAGCAGCGGCACCGGCCATTCGGTGAGGCCGGCGTTCTCGGCCTCCAGTCCGGCGTCCGGCAGAACGGTGAGGACGGCGGCTGCGGCGAGCGCGGCGGCGCGGTCGGCGATGATCCGGCGGCGGTCGGCAGTGCGGGCGATAACGTGCGCCCCGTGGAGCTGCGACGCCCAGGTCTCGGCCCTGCTGATCTCCAGCGCGCCCGGCGCGTGGATGCGGTGGCCACGGCTGGTGCGGCCGGTGGCGAGCCCATGGACCTCGGCCGGAACGATTTCGCTGCCGAGCAGGGCGACGAGATGGGTGAGCGGGCGAACCCAGCGCGGGGATGCGGTGCTGGCCGACGGGGCGCCCCAGCGCATCGACTTGGGCCAGTCGAAGGCGGTGACGATCTGCGGGATGATCTCCGAGAGGAGGACGGCGGCGGGGCGGCCTTCGCGGTGGATGACCGCGAACAGTATCGGGCCCTTGGGGGTGTCGCGGGGTTCGAGGGCGTCGCGGCTGAGGCCGGTCTTCTTGAGGAAGCCGTCGATGGCTTGTGCGGGTGCGTCGGCGCGGGGGCCCTTCAGTTCTTCGCTGGTGGCGGCGCTGGACGCGGCCACGTCTTCGGCGAGCAGCCATAGGCGGCGGGGGGTGGCGTCGGCAGTGACCTGGCCATGGGTGAGGCCGGCGGCGGCGCAGGCCTCGGTGAACCGCTTCGCCAGCTGGGCGGCGGCGGCGGGCTGCATGCGGGCCGGGATTTCTTCCGAGCCGATTTCGAGGAGGAAGTGGCTCATGCTGCAGGAGCGGCGGCAGGAGAAGTAAGGCTCATCTGGCAGTCGGCGACGGCTTTGACGAGGTCGCGGACGCGGCCGATATAGGCCTGGCGTTCAGCGACCGAGATGACGCCGCGGGCGTTGAGCAGGTTGAACAGGTGGCTGGCCTTGATCGCCTGGTCATAGGCCGGGAGCGGCAGGTTGGCGGCGACGAGGGCACGGCATTCCTCGCTGACATCCTTGAAATGCTGGAACAGGCGGTCGGTGTTGGCATGCTCGAAATTATAGGCGCTGAACTGTTGCTCGTTCTTCTTGAAGACATCGCCGTAGCTGACGCCGCTATTGTTGTAGGCAAGGTCGTAAACGTTCTCGACGCCCTGGACGTACATCGCCAGCCGCTCGAGGCCATAGGTCAGCTCGCCGGCGACCGGCGCGCAGTCATAGCCGGCGACTTGCTGGAAATAGGTGAACTGGGTGACCTCCATGCCGTCGCACCAGACTTCCCAGCCAAGGCCCCAGGCGCCCAGCGTCGGGCTCTCCCAATCATCCTCGACGAAGCGGATATCGTGGCGGGCACGGTCGATACCGATCGCGTCGAGGCTGCCGAGATAGGCATCGATGAGGTCGTCGGGGCTGGGCTTGAGGATGACCTGGAATTGGTAATAATGCTGGAGGCGGTTGGGGTTCTCGCCGTAGCGGCCATCCGACGGGCGGCGGCTGGGCTGGACGAAGGCGGCGTTCCAGCTGTCCGGGCCGAGGGCGCGCAGCGTGGTGGCCGGGTGAAAGGTGCCGGCGCCGACCTCCATGTCATAGGGCTGAAGGATGACGCAACCACGCGCGCTCCAATAGGACTGGAGCGTGAGGATGATGTCCTGGAACGATAGGGCCGACAGGAGGATTCTCTTTTCACGGCAGTGTGGAAGCCCTGCCCTCTAGCGGGGGGGTGCGCCGAGGGTCAATGGGATAGCGGCGGCAGACCCTCTTGACGATCGCGATACCCACAATGTTATAGTATAACCTTACTTCATTGAGAGAGGGGACCGAAATGACGGTGATGCTGCTCGGGCAGCCGGTACTGGCGGCGATGCAGGCCGGGGGCCGCGCCGAGGTGCTGGCGATGATCCGCGCGCCATCGGTGAATCTGGCGGTGTGGCAGCGCCGGCTACCGGCGCGGGCGGCCTGCGAAGCGGTGAAGCTGGTGGTCGGCGCTACCGGCGAGGTGCGGGTGGACAGCTTGGCGAACGAGACGGGGCCGATGCTGGTGGCGGCGATGCAGGCAGCCGGCTGGCCCGCGCTGCCGGCGCTGAGCGATGATGTGGCGGCACTCGCCGGGCATTTTGCCGGGGTGATGGGCGCCGAACGGCTGTCGGTGCGGCTGGAGATCGTGACCGGCGATGCCTGCCGGAAATTTCATGCCGATTATGTGACGGCGCGGCTGATCAGCAGCTATGCCGGGCCGGGCAGCGAGTGGCTGGACGATGCGGAGCCGAACGCGCGGGTTCGACGGCTGGCGGCCGGCGATGTGGCGCTGTTCAAGGGCCGGCTGTGGAGTGAGACGCCGGTAATCCACCGCTCGCCGCCGATCGCCGGGACCGGGCAGCGGCGGCTGGTGCTGGTGATCGACGTGGCCGAGTAAGGGCGGGCTCAGGCGTTGGTCAGGAAATGGAGGACGTCGCCGTCCTTGACGATGTATTCCTTGCCTTCGGCGCGGAGGCGACCGTGCTCCTTGGCGCCGGCCTCGCCATTGTGGAGGATGAAATCATCATAGCCGATGGTCTCGGCGCGGATGAACTTCTTCTCGAAGTCGCCGTGGATCTCGCCGGCGGCGGCCGGGGCGCGGGTGCCGCGCTTGATCGTCCAGGCGCGGGCTTCCTTGGGGCCGATGGTGAAGAAGGTCTGCAGGCCGAGCAGCTCATAGGCGGCGCGGACGACGCGGGCGAGGCCGGTCTCGTGGAGGCCGAGGCTCTCCAGATATTCGGCGCGGTCGGACGGCGGCATGGTGGCGATCTCGGCCTCGATGGCCGCCGAGACGATGACGGCACCGGCGCCGACAGTCGCCGCCATCGCCTCGACGGCGGCGCTATGGGCGTTGCCGGTGGCGGCTGACGCCTCCTCGACGTTGCAGACATAGAGCACCGGCTTGGCGGTGAGCAGCTGGGCGAGCCTGAGGGCGCGGGCTTCCTCCTCGTCCTTGGGGTCGGTGAGGCGGGCGGGCTTGCCCTGGCGGAGCAGCTCGAGCGCCTGGGCGAGGACGCTGGCCTGGACCTTGGCCTCCTTGTCGCCCTGCTGGGCCTTTTTCTGGAGCGCGGGGACGCGCTTTTCGAGGCTTTCGAGGTCGGCGAGCATCAGTTCGGTCTCGACGGTCTCGGCATCGGCCACCGGATCGACGCGGCCCTCGACATGGGTGACATCGTCATCCTCGAAGCAGCGCAGGACATGGACGATGGCGTCGGTCTCGCGGATGTTGGCGAGGAACTGGTTGCCGAGCCCCTCCCCTTTCGAGGCGCCGCGGACGAGGCCGGCGATGTCGGTGAAGCCGAGCTGGGTCTCGATGATCTTCGCCGACTTGCCGATCTCGGCGAGGCGCTGGAGGCGCGGATCGGGGACCGGCACGGCGCCGACATTGGGTTCGATGGTGCAGAACGGATAGTTGGCGGCCGCCGCGGCGGCAGTCTCGGTCAGCGCGTTGAACAGCGTCGACTTGCCGACATTGGGGAGGCCGACGATACCGCAGGTGACGGGCATGGGATTATCCTATCCTTGTGGGGCTGTCAGGCGGGCGACGTCGCTCATGAAGCGGGGTTCGTCGCCGTCCAGCAGGGTGGGCAGCTTGAGGGCGAGCGTGTCCAGCAGATCGGCCAGCGGCTCCTGCTCGGCAGCGGCGAAATTGCCGAGCACGTACGGCGTGACGCGGTCCTTGTGGCCGGGGTGGCCGATACCGAGGCGGACGCGGCGGAAGTCCGGGCCGAGGTGCCTGTCGATCGAGCGGATGCCGTTGTGGCCGGCGGCGCCGCCGCCATGCTTGACCTTCATCCGGAAGGGATCGAGGTCCAGCTCATCGTAGAAGACGGTGAGTTGGGTGGCGGGATCGAGCTTCCAGAAGCGGATGGCTTCGGCAACACTGCGGCCGCTCTCGTTCATGAAGGTGGCGGGCTTGAGCAGCGCCAGCTTGTGGGCGCCGACACGGCCCTCGGCATAAAGGCCCTGGAAGCCGGTGCGCCACGGGCCAAGGCCGTGGACCAGAGCAATCTGGTCCACGGCCATGAAGCCGATGTTGTGGCGGTGGCGGGCATAGCCGGCACCGGGGTTGCCGAGGCCGACGAGCAGCTGCATGGCGGCGATCCCGGCGGCGGCTGCCGCGGCTCAGGCTTCCGCGTCTGCGGCGGCTTCGCCTTCGGCCTCGCCATGCTCGCTCTTCAGCGCCGACGGGGCGACCATGGTGGCGATGGTGAAATCGCGGTCATGGATGTGCGGCTCCACGCCCTTGGGCAGCTTGACGGCGCTGATGTGGATCGAATCGCCGACATCGAGGCCTTCGAGGCTGATCTCGATCTGGTCGGGGATCGCCGAAGGGGCGCAGTCGATGGCGACTTCGTGGCGAACGATGTTGAGCACAGCACCGCGCTTCATGCCGGGCGACAGCTCTTCATCGATAAACGACACCGGCACGTTGACGGTGATGACCGAATCACCGGTGAGGCGGAAGAAGTCGACATGGATCGGGCGGTCCGAAACAGGGTGGAACTGCACGTCGCGCGGCAGCGTGCGGATGGTCTTGCCGCCCTCGATCTCGATCTCGACGACCGAATTCATGAAATGTCCGGTCGACAGCTGGCGAACCAGCAGCTTTTCCTCGACATGGATGGGGGTGGCAGGGCTTCCGGCGCCGTAGATGACGGCCGGCACGCGTCCCGTGCGGCGGATAGAACGGGAGGCTCCCTTGCCTGCCCGATCACGCTGCTGGGCCGCGAGCTTCAGTGTATCGCTCATTGCTCGCTTCTCCAATGGTTGCTCAACGGGCCCCCAGGCCTCCAGGGATGCAGAAACAGGGGCGTCGATGAAGCGGCGGCCATAGGCGATGGGCGCGCCAAAGGCAAGCTGTCAGCGTGCGGCTACCGGCGGCGACGGGCGGCGGGCCGAGGCGGGGCGAGGCGCTCGGCGGTATAGCCCCGCGCCTTGAGCAGCGCCAGCAGGCCATCGGGGCCGCCGAAATGGCCGGCGCCGACGGCGACGAACTGCCGACCGGGGCGGCCCATCTGGCCCGCCAGCCATTCCGACCAACGGCGGTTGCGGCCGGCGAGCAGAACCTCATAGAGGCGCGGCGAGGCGCGCGCCTCCCGGGCGAACTCACGAGCGATGGCGTCGACGTCCCCGGCCCGCCACAGCGCCACCAGCCGGTCGACATCGGCGCGCGCGTTGACCGTATCGGCGACCGTGGCTTCCAGCATGGCAATCTGGTCGGCCTGAGGCAGGCCGGCGAAGAAGCCGATCTGCTGAGCCGGGGTCTCCAGCGTGACAATATCCCGCTTGATGGTGCGGGCGCGGGCCAGCAGCGCCACCTCGACGCCGTTGGCGGCGCTGATGCCGAGCCGCGTCAGCGACGCCTCGCTGAGCGTCAGCGCCGCCAGCCAGGGCTGCATCCGATCCAGCGCCACCAGCGGGATGCCGGCTTCCTGCGCGGCGCGGGCAACGGCGGTGGCGCTGGCCGGGGACAGGCGGGCGGCGAGCGGCGGCAGCGCCGCATCGATGCCGAGCTGCTGGATCAGCGGCGCCAGCTCGAACCGGTCCTCGGGCACCATGGTTTCGAGGACAAGCGTATCAGTGGTGTCGAAGCGCTGGGTGACTTGCGGCGACAGCCAGCGTTGGTTGTCCGGCAGCGCATGGATGGTGGCGAACAGGGTGATCTCGGTATCGGCATCGCGGATGACCCATGCGGGGGGCATGGTCTGCGCGGCGGCGGCAGGTGCGGCCGGTTGGGGGGCCGCTTGGGGGGCCTGGGCCAGGGCAGGCATGGCGAGAGTGGCCGCGACCAGCAGGCGAAGCGCGGCAGTGAAAATGGGCCGGACGTGCATGGCGCGCACAAAGCATGACGGGGCGGCGCTGGCCAGCGGCAACAGCGTCTTTGCGCGATGAGCCGGATGACGGTTGCGGCAGCGCGGCGTGGGCGCTAAAGGCCAAGGCCTATGGTATTCAAGCTCCCTGATTTCGCCGACCGCCAGAAGGCGGCTGCCGAGGCCCGCAAGGCCAAACTCGACAAGTTCAAGAGCGCGCCGCCGCCCGACGAGGACAAGCTCGCCGAGCGCGCCCGCGCCGCTGAAAAACGCGCCGAGCGCGAGGAACAGCGCAAGGTCGAGCGCGCCGAGCGCGCGCGCCAGGCGGAAGAAGCTCGAATCGCCAAGGAAGCTGAAGCGGTGGTCAAAGCCGAGCAATCGCGGCTGGAAGCCATTGCCCGCGAGGCGGCACAAAAGGCGGCGCGCGACGCCCGCTATGCGGCGCGCAAGAGCAAGGTCCGCTAGGGCCTGGGCATTAGCCACATTCATTACGAAATTGGCCTCCGGCGGTAAGACAAACGGCCTCCGGCGGCTGGGGCCGCAGGCCCCAGACCCCAAATAATTTTTGATGGCCCTTCAGGACCTTCTGCCGTCGTCT
>NZ_JBIMKZ010000022.1:0-40335 GCF_051860865.1 Polymorphobacter sp.
CATCGACGATGATCCGCCCGGCCACCCGCTGCCGGCCGGCCAGCCACAGCTTGCGCCCGCGCGCCGACTTGCGCGGCGTGAAGATCGTCGATGGCTCGCCCGCCTGGTGCCGGGCCAGCGGATGCGGCGCCCGGCCATCGGCGATCGCCAGCCGCATCCCGGCCGCCACCGCCATCCGCGCCGCGACCAGCTTCGCCGCCATGCCGCCGGTGCCGATCCCGGAGCCGGAGCTGCCGGTCGCCATCGCCTCGATCTCGCGGCTGATCACCGACACATGCTCGATCAGCCGGGCATCAGGATCGGTATTGGGATTGGCCGTATAAAGCCCGGCGACATCGGAGAGCAGCAGCACGCCATCGGCATTGCCGGCGTGCCCGGCCCGCGCCGCCAGCCGGTCATTGTCGCCGAAGCGGATCTCGCCGGTCGCCACCGTGTCATTCTCATTCAGCACCGGCACCACGCCGAGGCTGAGCAGCCGGTCGAGCGTCGCCGAAGCATTGAGGAAGCGCCGCCGCAGTTCGAGGTCATCGAGCGTCAGCAATATCTGCGCCGCCATCATGCCATGCGCCGACAACGCCGCCTCCCAGGCGGCGGCCAGCGCCACCTGGCCCACGGCGGCGGCGGCCTGGGCATCCTCAAGGCTGGCCCGGCCGCCCTTCTCCAGCCCGAGCCGGCGCGCGCCGAGCGCGATCGAGCCCGAGGAGACGATGATGATCTGCTGCCCCTGCGCCCGCGCCGCCGCGATGTCGGCCGCCACCGAGCCGAGCCAGTCGGCGCGGATGCTGCCATCGGCCGACACCAGCAGCGAGGACCCGATCTTTATGACCAGACGCGGACAGGTGGCGGGCAACAAAGGGGGCAGCGCCGGCTTGGCCGGACGGCTGTTCACACGCCGGTCCTCATAGCGGCGACCAGGGTCGCGCGCCGGGCTCGGGCCGCACCGGCGGCAGCTTGCGCCCGGCCAGCGTGAGCAGCGCATCGAGCGCGTCGGACACCCCGGCCATGGTCGCGGCCGACAGGCAGAACACCGGCTGTCCGCTCGCTGCTTCCAGCGCGCGCTTCTTGGCTGCCAGCCCCTGCGCCGACACCAGGTCGATCTTGGACAGCGCAATAATCTCCGGCTTGTCGGCCAGTCCGGCGCCATAGGCGGTCACCTCCTCGCGCACCGCCGCCCAGGCCTTGGTCGGCGAGGCCTGCGAGGCATCGACCAGATGCAGCAGCACCCGGCAGCGTTCGATATGGCCGAGGAAGCGGTCGCCGATGCCGATCCCATCGGCGGCGCCCTTGATCAGCCCGGGAATGTCGGCCACCACCAGCTCCAGGCCCTTGTGGCCGACGACGCCGAGCTGCGGCTTCAGCGTGGTAAACGGATAGGCGCCAACCTTGGCGCCGGCATTCGACACCGCGTTGATGAACGTCGACTTGCCAGCGTTCGGCGCGCCGAGCAGCCCAACATCGGCGATCAGCTTGAGCCGCAGCCACACCCACAGTTCGCGGCCGGGAAAGCCGGGCTGGAACTGGCGCGGCGCCCGGTTGGTGCTGGACTTGTAATGGGCATTGCCCTTGCCGCCGTCGCCGCCCTTGAGCAAGATCGCCCGCTGGCCGGGCGTGATCATGTCGACGATCAGCGTCCGGTCATCGTCATCGGCGAGAATCTGCGTGCCGATCGGCACGGCAATCACCAGGTCATCGGCCCCGGCGCCGGTGCGATTGCGCCCTGAGCCATGGCTGCCGCGCTTTGCCTTGAAATGCTGGGCGTAGCGGAAGTCGATCAGCGTGTTGAGCCCCTCGACACATTCGAAGATGATGTCCCCGCCGCGCCCGCCGTCGCCGCCGTCCGGCCCGCCGAATTCGACATATTTCTCGCGGCGGAACGACACGGCGCCGTCGCCGCCGGTGCCGGACGCCAGAAAGATCTTGGCCTGATCGAGAAATTGCATGGCGGTTCAATAGGCCTTGGGGCTGAAAATGCAAAAAGGGGAGCCGTTGCCCGGCCCCCCTTCTGCTAGACTGGTGATGGCCGGTTGCGCTTATTCAGCGGCAATGGCCTCCGGGGCCGTGTCGTTGGCTGCCGGCACGATGCTGACATATTTGCGACCGAGCTTGCCTTCATGGAAGCTGACGATGCCATCCGAGGTCGCGTAGATGGTGTGGTCCTTGCCCAGGCCGACATTCTTGCCGGGGTGAACGCGGGTGCCGCGCTGGCGGATGATGATGGTGCCGGCGAGCACGTCCTGCCCACCGAAGCGCTTCACGCCGAGACGACGACCGGCCGAATCACGACCGTTGCGTGAGGAGCCGCCTGCTTTCTTATGTGCCATCTGAGCGTCTCCTTAGCCGAGGCTGGTGATCTTGAGGACGGTCAGCGACTGGCGATGACCGTTCCGGCGGCGATAATTGTGGCGGCGGCGCTTCTTGAAGATGATCACCTTCTCGCCGCGCTTCTGCTCAACGATCTCGGCGGTAACGGCGCCAGTGCCGAGCGTCTCGCCCTCACCGGTCATCAGCGTCTCGAGCGACACCGAGGTGCCCGCCTCACCCTCGATCTTCTCGACGACGATCTGGTCGTTGGCCGAGACCCGATATTGCTTTCCGCCGGTGCGGACCACTGCGAACATGATGTGTTCCTGAAAACCATAGTGACCGGTGCCGGCCAGACGCCAGCCACCGCGAAGGCGGGCTGATATGCCGGCCACCGCGCCGTGTCAAGAAACTCTCGTCCCGGCCGGCGCGCCGCACCCCCTGTTTTTCCCCCGTCTCCGCCCCTAAGAAGGAGGTATGCGTCCCGCCCTCGATATCATCAACCCCCGTACCGGCCAGCCGGACCACCGAATCACTCCCCTGGCGCCAGACGAGGTCGCGGCGCTCGCCACCCGGCTGCGCGCCGCCCAGCCCGGCTGGGCCGCCCGTCCGCTGGCCGAGCGGCTGCAGATCCTCGGCCAGTTCGCCGAGGCGCTGGGCACCCATGCGCCGGCCATCGTCGAGGCGCTGAGCGCCGACACCGGCCGCCGCCAGATCAGCCGAGTCGAGGTGCAGGGCGTGCGCGGCATGGTCGGCCGCTGGCAGCGCGACGCCCCGGCGCTGGTCACCGCTACCGAGCAGGCGGTGGTCAGCACCGCCATCCCGACCATCACCGCCGCCACCCGGCTCCACCCCTATCCTCTGGTCGGCATCATCAGCCCCTGGAACTTCCCGCTGACGCTGGCGATGATCGATGCCATTCCGGCGCTGGCCGCCGGCTGCGCGGTCATCGTCAAGCCGAGCGAGGTCGCCCCGCGCTTCATCGGGCCGGTGATGGCGGCGCTGGCCACCGTGCCGGCACTGGCCAAGGTGCTGGCGCTCATCGAAGGCGACGGCCAAACCGGCGCCGCGCTGGTCGACCGCGTCGACTATCTGTCCTTCACCGGCTCGGTCGCCACTGGACGCAAGGTCGGCGAAGCCGCCGCCCGCGCGTTCATCCCGGCCAGCCTCGAGCTCGGCGGCAAGGACCCGATGATCATCCTCGCGTCCGCCGATCCCGTGCAGGCCGCCGGCATCGCGCTGCGCGCCTCGGTCGTCGCCACCGGCCAGGCCTGTCAGTCGATCGAGCGAGTCTATGTGGCCCGCGCCATCGCCGAGCCGTTTCTTGCGGCGCTGGTCGAGGCCGCCAAAGCCGTCCGCCCGAACTGGCCGGACATCGACGACGGCGACATCGGCCCGTTCATCTTCGGCCGCCAGGCCGACATCGTCGCCGCCCAGATCGCCGACGCCGTCGCCAGCGGCGCCCGCCTCCTCGCCGGTGGCACCATAGAGAACCATGGCGGCAAGTGGCTGCGGCCGACGGTGCTCGCCGATGTGAACCCCGACATGGCGGTGATGCGCGACGAGACCTTCGGACCGGTCATCCCGGTCACGCTCTTCGACAGCGAGGATGAGGCAGTGGCACTGGCCAACGGCGGCATCTTCGGCCTGTCGGCAGCCGTGATCGCCGGCAGCCTGGCGGAAGCCGAAGCGCTCGCTCCCCGGCTGCACGCCGGCGCCGTCTCGCTGAACGACGGCTCGCTGACCTCGATGATCGGCGAGGCGGAGAAGACCAGCTTCGGCCTGTCCGGCCTTGGCGCCTCGCGGATGGGCGCCTCCGGGCTGATGCGCTTCTTCCGGCGCCAGGCGCTGCTTCGCCAGGCCGGCACGGCAATGCCGCTCGCCGCCTGGGCCGAACGTCGGGACGCGCCCGTGTCCACCGCCGGATGACAAGACGAAAACTGCTGTTGATCGGGGCCGGCGTGGCACTGGGCGCGGCGTTGCTGTTCCTGCTTATGCCAACGCGGATCGACCAGCCCCAGGCCACCGCGATCGCCGAGCGGCTGCATGTCCAGTACCGGCGGCAATCAGGCGAGCCGCTGGCCCGCTTCGGCCCGCGCGAGGCTCGGCATTGGGCCGATGGCTGGGAATTCCGCTGGCGTTATCGCCCCTGCGCCGACCAGGCCTCACTGAGGATATGGGTCAGCAGCGACGGTCGCCGCGCCCATTATGCCGAGCTGCCCGATTGCCTGCCCCAGCGCGGCTTCGGCGCCGGCATCCAGACGGTGGCGGCCCGCCTGCCGGGCAGCGCCTGACGCACGTTAGCCGGCGCTGACCGCCGCCACATATTTCATGGCACTGGCACCGGCTTCGGCGGCGGTGGTGCCGGGCTTGAACAGGTTGCTGCCTAGCCCGAAACCATCGGCCCCCACGGCCTTCCAGGCAGCGATGCTGTCCGGCGTGATGCCGCCGACAACGAGGAACGGGATCGCGCGCGGCAGCACCGCCTTCATCGCCTTGACGACCGCCGGCGATGCCGCCTCGGCCGGAAAAAACTTCAGGCCATGCGCCCCGGCCTTGATCGCGGCAAAGGCCTCGGACGGCGTGAACACGCCGGGCAGGCTGATCATGCCGGCCGCGCGCGTCGCGGCAATCACTTCGATGTCGGTGCTCGGCGAGACGATCAGCGTGCCGCCGGCCGCCTGGACCCGCTCGACCTCGTCGACATGCAGCACCGTGCCGGCGCCGACGAGGACATTGTCGCCCGCCATCGCCGACAGCCGGGTGATCGACTCATAGGGATCGGGCGAGTTCAGCGGCACTTCGAGGATGGTGAACCCGGCATCGATCAGCGCCGCCCCCACCGCCTCGACTTCGTCGGGACGGATGCCGCGCAGCACCGCAACCAGCGGGCATGCAGAAAAGGCGGCGGAAAAACGCGGGTCCTGGTCGATCATGGCCTCAACCAATCACGCCGCGCGTCACCATGCAATAGAGCATCGGGAAACTCAGCACGAAGTTGGTGCGGCTGAACATCATCGCCTTGCGCCCGGCGGCGGCCTTCTCCTCGGCCGTGCCATCGACGATGCCAAGCGCGATCTTCTGCGCCGGCCAGATGAACATCCAGACATTGGCGGCCATGATGATGCCGAGCCACATGCCGAGCCCGATCAGCGCCACACCCGGCTGGAAGGTCAGTGCCTGCACCAGATAGGCCTGCTGCGGCGCGCCGGCGATGGCAAGGCCGATCAGCATCGTCGCCAGCGCCGCCCAGCGGAACCAGAACAGCGCCTCGGGGGCGATATATTTGGTGACACCCGGCTTTAGCTCGGCCGGCACCTTGGGCATGGTCGGAATCTGCACAAGGTTGAAATAATAGAGCAGGCCGATCCAGGCGATGCCGACCAGCACATGGGCGAAGCGCAGCAGCGCATTGACCCAGTTGATGTCGAGAATGCCGCCATGGAAAATCGCGATGGTCAGCAGCAGCAGGACGCCGCCGATCAGGCTGGCCCGGTTCAGATTGCCCAGAATGTTCGCCATGGTCGATTACCCCCTTGATGCCCGATGATCGCCCGCCATAGCGGACAAATCCGGTCCTGTTAAGCCGTCCTCAGCCCTTGCCCATCAGCGCCAGCACCTCGCGGCGCGAGCTGTCCTCGTCGCGGAACACGCCCATCATCCGGCTTGTCGTCATCACCACGCCCGGCGTCATTACGCCGCGCGCGCTCATGCAGGCATGGGTCGCCTCGATCACCACCGCCACGCCAACCGGGTCGAGATGATGCTGGATGCAATCGGCGACCTCGGCGGTCAGCCGCTCCTGGACCTGCAGCCGCCGGGCAAAGCCATGCAGCACGCGCGCCAGCTTGGAGATGCCGACCACCCGGTCGCGCGGCAGATAGGCAATGTGCGCCTTGCCGATGATCGGCGCCATATGGTGCTCGCAATGCGACTGAAAGGGGATATCGCGCAGCAGCACGATCTCATCATAGCCGCCGACCTCACCAAAAGTGCGGGCAAGGTGACGCCCAGGATCCTCCTCATAGCCCTTGAAATATTCGCGATAGGCGCGCGCCACCCGGCCCGGCGTGTCAAGCAGCCCTTCGCGCTCGGGATCATCGCCGGCCCAGCGCAGCAGGGTGCGCACGGCGTCTTCTGCCTCGGCCATCGGTATCGGCTGGAAGGTCGGCGCCGGCTTGCCCGGCGCGTCGAAATCATCATCGTCAATCATAGGAGCCCCATCTGCAGGCCCTGTAGGGCCGACCGCGCCTACATCGGCGCAGCCCTGCGCGAGTGCAACCCTTGGGCACCGCGCGCAGTGTCGCAGACAGGAGCCCGCGGGCCGGCGTCAGCCGGCGGCGCGGGACCGCGAGGCGCGCTTGCGCTCGTTGGGATCGAGATGGATCTTGCGCAGCCTGACGAAGTTCGGCGTCACCTCGACCAGCTCATCTTCGTCGATATACGCAATCGACTGCTCCAGCGTCAGCCGCTTGGGCGGCGCCAGCTGGATCGCATCGTCCTTGCCCGAAGCGCGGAAGTTGGTCAGCGCCTTTGATTTCAGCGGGTTGACCTCGAGATCGCCCTCGCGGGCATTCTCGCCGATGATCATCCCCTGATAGACGGCTTCGCCGGGCTCGATCATCAGCACGCCGCGCGGCTGCAGATAGCCGAGCGCATAGGCCACCGCATCGCCGCTCTCGGTCGAGATCAGCACGCCGTTCTGGCGGCCGGAGATCGGCCCCTTGTGCGGCCCATAGCGGTCGAACAGCCGGTTCATGATGCCGGTGCCGCGCGTGTCGGACAGGAATTCGCCATGATAGCCGATCAGACCGCGCGACGGCGCCGAGAAGGTCAACCGGGTCTTGCCGCCGCCCGAAGGCCGCATGTCGGTCATCTCGCCCTTGCGGGCCGCCATCTTCTCGACGACCGTACCCGAATACTGCTCGTCGACATCGATCATCACCGTCTCGTACGGCTCGGTCCGCTTGCCGTTCTCGTCGGTGCCGAAGATCACCCGCGGCCGCGAGATCGACAGCTCGAAGCCCTCGCGGCGCATCGTCTCGATCAGCACGCCGAGCTGAAGCTCGCCGCGCCCGGCCACTTCGAATGCGTCCTTCGAGGCGCTTTCGGTGATGCGGATGGCGACATTGCCCTCGGCTTCGCGCATCAGACGGTCGCCGATCATCCGGCTGGTCACCTTGGAGCCATCGCGGCCGGCATAGGGGCTGTCGTTGACGGCGAAGGTCATCGCCAGCGTCGGAGGATCGATCGGCTGGGCCGCCAGCGGCTCGGTCACCGCGGGGTCGGCAATGGTGTCGGCCACGGTCGCCTTGGTCAGGCCGGCGATCGCCACGATGTCACCGGCGCGGGCCTCGTTGACCGGCACCCGCTCCAGCCCCTGGAAGGCCATGATCTTGGCGGCGCGGCCTTCCTCGGCCACGGCGCCATTGGGGGACAGCGCCCGGATCGGCATGTTAAGCTTGAGCGTGCCCGAGATGATGCGGCCGGTGAGGATACGGCCAAGGAAATTGTCGCGGTCCAGCAGTGACACAAGCATCCGGAACGGCCCGTCGACATCGGCGGACGGCGGCGGCACATGGGCGACGATGGTCTCGAACAGCGGGATCAGCGTGCCGTCGCGGACATCGCTGGCACGGCCGGCATAGCCGTTGCGCCCCGAGGCGAAGATCACCGGGAAATCGAGCTGCTCGTCATTGGCCTCGAGGGTCACGAACAGGTCGAACACTTCGTCGAGCACTTCCTGGGCGCGGGCATCAGGCCGGTCGATCTTGTTGACGACCACGATCGGCCGCAGCCCCAGCGCCAGCGCCTTGCCGGTGACGAACTTCGTCTGCGGCATCGGGCCTTCGGCGGCATCGACCAACAGCACCACGCCATCGACCATCGACAGGATGCGCTCGACCTCGCCGCCGAAATCGGCGTGGCCCGGCGTATCGACGATATTGATATGGGTCAGTTCGCCGCCGTTGGGCGCCTGCCATTCGATGCTCGTGCACTTGGCGAGGATGGTGATGCCGCGCTCGCGCTCGAGATCGTTCGAGTCCATGGCGCGCTCGGCGATTCGCTGATTGTCCCGGAAAGTGCCCGACTGGCGGAACAGCTGGTCGACAAGAGTGGTCTTGCCATGATCGACGTGTGCGATGATGGCGATATTGCGCAAGGACATGGGATGGCTCCAGAGGGGCTCGGCCGTGAAACCGGGCAGGCAGGCAGGCAAGGACAGCATGGGGACAGCTTGGACAGAGGCCAGGCCGGATGGTCCGACTATCCGGCGCGCCCATAGCCGGTTTGTGGCGCTGCAACAAGACGCCGCCGAATCATCGGGCGTTGACTCGGGCTCATTGACTCGCACCGCCCCGACCGGCATCGCTCGCCCGAGCATGGCGGGTGATGGTCATGGCCCGTTCACAGGCGTTCCGGCACTGGTTGGGACAGCGGAGGATCGATGAACATGCCAGCGCCGGGCCCAGCCCCTTCGAGCAGCGCCCCCGGCGCCGCCGACAATGGCCCGCTCATCAGCCCGCCACCCCACAGCGCAACGCCGACCGATTCCCCTGCCGAGCCCCAGCCGACCACGACCGGCAGCATGCTCGCCGCGGCCCGCCGCGCGGCCGGCATCGAGCTCGCCGAGATCGCCCAGAACACCCGCGTGCCGCTGCGCCACCTGCGCGCGCTGGAAGCCGACAGCCATGATGCGCTGCCGGCCCTGCCCTATGCGCAAGGCTTTGTCCGCGCCTTTGCCCGAGCGGTCAGCCTCGATCCAGATGTGATGGTTGCGCGGTTCCGCGCCGAGACCAGCAAGCAGCCGCATGTTCCCACGCCGACTGCCATGGCCGCGCTCGACGAGCGCCGCCTGCCCGCTCCAGGCCTGGTGATCGCCAGCCTGGTTGCGCTGGTGGTGGTGATCGGCCTGCTCTCGGCCTGGGGATCGGGCGCCTTCGATCCCGACCTGCCCCAGTCTGCCGGGGTGCCTGTGGCCGGTATCGCCCAAAGCCCGGCGCAGCCCCCGACGCCGGCCCTGACCTCGCCGCCCCCGGCGATCATCGGCACTGGCACGACATCGGACACCGTGGTGCTGACGGCGCGCGAGGAAGTTTGGGTCCGGATCTATGACCCGGCGACGCGGACGGTCGCGCTGAGCGGCGTCATGGCGCCCGGCCAGCGCTTCGAGGTGCCGAGCGATCCGCCAGGGCTCCGGCTCTGGACCGGCCGTGCCGGTGCGCTGTCGGTCACGCTGGGAGGCCGCGAGATACCGCCGCTCGGCGGACCGGCCCAAGTGCTTCGCGATCTCAGCCTCGCCGCCGCCGACCTGCGGGCGCGTCCCGCCCCGGCACCGGCCGGCAGCCCTGTTTCGGCACCCCCTGCGGGTGGCATTTCCGCCTCAGTGCCGCCATCACCCGCGATCGAATGAAGGAGTCTTTCATGCGTGCCCTTTCCTTGGTCACGGCGCTGGGCCTGATGGTCGTGGCAATTCCAGGCCAGGCCCAGCAGGCCGCGCCCAATCTAGACCGCCGCCTCGACAAGCTCGAATCGGAAATGAAGGCCGTGCAGCGCAAGGTCTTTCCCGGCGGTAACCCGCGCTTCTTCGAGCCCGAGATCACCGCGCCCGAAGCCGCCCCGACGACGCCGGACGGCGTCCCCGCCTCCAATCCCCTCACCGACCTGTCGGTCCGCGTCGGCGAGATGGAACGCCAGCTGCGGACGATGACCGGCCAGGCCGAGGCCAATGAATTCAAACTCCGCCAGCTCGAGGCCAGCGTCCAGAAGATGCAGGGCGATATCGAGTTCCGCCTCAACGCCCTGGAAGGCAATGGCGTGCCGATCGCCCCGGGCGCACCCGGCGCCCCACGCATCGAGACGCCGGGCGGGCCTGCACCTCAGGTAATCATGCCGGCCCCCGGCACCACCGCGTCGGTGGCCCCGCCGCCGCCTACCCCGGCCGCCGAGCCGGCGCCCGCCAAGGCCGCCACTGCCGCCGATGCGTGGCAGGCGGCCTATGCCCAGGTCGTCTCCAAGAACTGGCCGGCGACCGAGCGGATGATGAGCGCCTACCTTACCGACTGGCCGCGCTCGACCCGCATCCCCCAGGCGCAGTATTGGCTTGGCCGCAGCCATGCCGAGCGCAACCAGCACGCCCAGGCCGCCGACGCCTATCTAAAGGTCTACAACAACCATCCGCGCTCGGAGCGCGCCGCCGATGCGCTGATCGGCCTGTCCAACGCGCTTATCGGCATCAAGAATCCCCAGCAGGCCTGCCGCGTGCTCGGCGAGCTGGAAAGCGTCTACGGCTCGCAGCTGACCCCAGCCCAGAAGACTGAGGCCGCCGGCCTGCGCACCCGGGCGCGCTGCAGCTAAGGCGGATGGCGGCGGAGGACCTCTCCAGCCTGCTTGCCGCCACGCTCGGCCATCCGCCACCGCCCGAAGCGCGCTTCGCGGTGGCGGTCAGCGGCGGGCCGGACAGCATGGGCTTGTTAGCGATGGCCATCGACACGCTGCCCGGCCGGATCACTGCTCTCACCGTCGACCACGGCCTGCGGGCCGAAGCGGCGGCCGACGCTGCACATGTCGGCGCCGCCTGTGCCGAACGTGCCGTCCCCCATCATGTCCTGGCCTGGACCGGGCCTCACCCAGCGACGAATATCCAGGCCGAGGCTCGCGCAGCCCGTTACCGGCTAATGACCGACTGGTGCGTGGCCCATGACACCGGCTTCCTGCTCACCGCCCATCACGCCGAGGACCAGGCCGAGACTCTGCTGATGCGGCTGGCGCGCGGCAGCGGGATCGCCGGCCTGTCCGGCATCCGCCGCCTTCGCCCGCTCGCGCCCGGGGTCATGCTGGTGCGCCCGGTGATCGGCCTGCCGCGCTGCCGCCTGGCCGACGCGGCGCACGCCGCCGGACTGCTGCCACTTGCAGATCCCAGCAACCATGATCCCCGCCATGACCGCACCCATGTCCGGGCGCTGCTGGCACGCGAGTCGCGGCTGCTGCCTGTCACGGGGCTCGCCCGCAGCGCCAAGGCGCTGGCCGCGGCCGAGGCGGCGCTCGACTGGGCCGCCGACCGCGCCTGGGCCAGCCGCGTCCAGCGCACTGACAAGGGGCTGGCGCTCGACCTGGAAGGGCTGCCGCCCATGCTCCAGGGCCGGCTGCTGGCCCGCGCCTTGGCGGATTTCGGCGCCGTCCCGCGCGGCAGCGCCGTTGCCCGACTGCTGGCGCGCGGGGGCGGCACGCTGGCCGGTGTCCGTGTCCGCACCGGCCCGTTATGGCAGCTGTCGTTCGCCCCGGCACGGACACGTTGATGGCCGGCAGGAGCCAAAACCGCGCCAGAATCGCGCAGCCCGATTGCAAGTGGCCACAACAGGCTTATCTTGACACGGTAGTCAGAGAGAAAGAGTCCGGCGATGTCCGACAACAATAATGGCAACAAGCGCCCTCCCAGCCCGTGGATGAAGAATCTCGGGCTGTGGTTTGTCGTGCTCCTCGGCCTCGTTGTCGTCGTCAATGTCATGCAGGGCCCGTCCTCGTCGAGCGGCAACGGCTCGGCGCTGGCCTATTCGGACTTTCTGACCAAGGTCGATGAGGGCGCTATCCGCTCCGCCGAGATTCGCGGCAGCGAGATCATCGGCCGTACCTCGACCGACGAGGAATATCGGACCTACAATCCCGGTGACACCCAGCTGATCCAGCGGCTGCGCGAGAAGAACGTCCGTTTCGACGCCAAGCCCGAGGAAAGCCGTTCGCTGCTCGCCCAGCTGTTCTTCAACATGCTGCCGTTCGTGCTGATGATCGGCATCTGGATTTTCCTGATGCGCCAGATGCAGAACGGGGCCGGCCGCGGCGCCATGGGCTTCGGCAAGAGCCGCGCCAAGCTGCTCGTACAGAAGGAAGGCCGCGTCACCTTCGATGACGTTGCCGGCATCGACGAGGCGCGCGAAGAGCTGCAGGAGATCGTCGACTTCCTCAAGGATCCGGGCCGATTCCATCGCCTCGGCGGCAAGATCCCCAAAGGCGCGCTGCTCGTCGGCCCCCCGGGCACCGGCAAGACGTTGCTCGCCCGTGCCATCGCCGGCGAAGCCAATGTACCGTTCTTCTCAATCTCGGGCTCGGACTTCGTCGAGATGTTCGTCGGCGTCGGTGCCAGCCGTGTGCGCGACATGTTCGAACAAGGCAAGAAATCGGCGCCGTGCATCATCTTCATCGACGAGATCGACGCGGTCGGCCGCTCGCGCGGTGCCGGGCTGGGGGGTGGCAATGACGAGCGCGAGCAGACGCTCAACCAGCTGCTGGTGGAGATGGACGGCTTCGATGCCAATGAGGGCATCATCATCGTTGCCGCCACCAACCGGCCCGATGTGCTCGATCCGGCGCTGCTGCGGCCCGGCCGTTTCGATCGCCAGGTCGTCGTCGGCCGCCCGGATATCGAGGGCCGCGAGAAGATCCTTGCCGTGCACATGAAGAAGGTGCCGTTGGCGCCGGACGTCAATGCTCGGACCATCGCGCGCGGCACGCCGGGCTTCTCGGGTGCCGATCTCGCCAACCTTGTCAACGAGGCAGCGCTGCTCGCCGCCCGCCGTTCGAAGCGACTGGTCTCGATGAAGGACTTCGAGGACGCCAAGGACAAGGTGCTGATGGGCGTCGAGCGCAAGACCATGGTGATGACCGAGGACGAGAAGAAGATGACCGCCTATCACGAGGCCGGCCATGCCATCGTCAGCGTTCATGAAGCGGCATCGGACCCGATCCACAAGGCGACGATCATCCCGCGCGGCCGCGCGCTGGGCATGGTCATGCGCCTGCCGGAGCGGGACCAGTACAGCTATCACCGCGACAAGATGTATGCCAACCTCGCCGTGTCGATGGGTGGCCGTGTCGCCGAGGAGCTGATCTTCGGCCATGACAAGGTCAGCTCGGGCGCCTCGTCGGACATCAGCTATGCGACCGATCTGGCGCGTTCGATGGTGACCCAATGGGGGATGTCGGACAAGCTCGGGCCGCTGAAATATGCTGACAATCAGGAAGAGGTGTTCCTCGGCCATTCGGTGACGCGGACGCAGAACATCTCCGAGCAGACTGCGCAGATCATCGACGGCGAAATCCGCGAGATCGTCAACCATGGCTATGGCCGCGCCAAGCAGCTTCTGACCGATCATATCGACCAGCTGCACAGCCTGGCCGGGGCGCTGCTCGAATATGAGACGCTGTCGGGTGACGAGATCAAGAAGATCATCGCCGGCGAGTCCATCGATCGGGGCACCGGCACCAACGCGCCGGCGCCGCGCCCGGCCAGTGGTGTCTCGGCCATTCCCAAGGCGGGTCGCCGCTCGGGCGACTTTGGCGGCGAACCCGCCGCCCCCCCGGCCTGAGTCGAACCGGCGGCCAGTCCCCTAGCCGCCGGATGCCTCAGAAGTCGCGCGCGAGAACCGGCGTGGCCATTACATAGCACAGCAGCAGCACCAGCGCCCCCGCGCCGAGCCAGTAAGGCAGCGCCGGCACCAGCGTGTAGAGGCCGATGCCGATCGCCGGGCCAGCAATGTAGCAGGCGCCGTTGATCGCCGTGACGGCACCTGCGACGCCGCCCTGCTGAGTGTGCGACACAGCCAGCGACGCGCCCGCCGTGAAACCCGGCCGCGCCAGCCCGAAGCCCATCGACGCCAGCGCAAAGCCGATCACCAACCCATGGAAATCGCCCGCCATCGCCGTTACCCCGGTGCCGAGGGCGGCGATGATTGTCCCCCAGCGCATCAGGCTCGGCGGCTTGAGGTTGAGAATCGGGATCAGCCCCCATTGCGCCAGCAGCGTCGCCCCGGCCCCGGCCATGAAGGCAATGGCGATATATTCGGAAGCCTCGAGCACGCTGCCGCCCATCCGGTCGATGATCAGGAAGCCCATTGCCTGACCGGTCGCTGCCTGCACCGATCCCGAGGCGAAGCCGAAGATCATGAACGGGCGGATGCGGACATCGCGCACCGACAATTTGCTGCCGCGCCCGGCCGTCGCGGCGCGCAGCGAGGCGCCACTGGCGGCGCCGCTAACCAGCGGCTCGCTCGCTGCGGCGCCGAAGCTGTCGCCCGGCAGCCGGGTCTGCGGATCATCATCGGGGAGGTAGCGCCGCACCGCGACCAGCAGCACCACGGCGACGACAGCGAACATGAACATCGGTCCGGACAGCCCGGCATCGCCGATGACGAACAGCGGCGCCACTGCCGGCCCGATGATCGTCCCCAGCCCGAACGCCGAAGCGAGAATGGACAGGGCGCCGGTCCGCTCCGCCGCGCTGGTCCGCGCCGCCACATAGGCCTGGGATGCGGGATTGGACGCCGAGCCGAACAGGCCGAAGACCATCCGCATCATCGCGAAGATGATGAAGGTGGCCGTTGCCCCGATCATGCCATTCAGCCCGGCATAGATAACCATCGCGCAGCCGAGCATCGACACTCCGAAGCCTACCACGCCGACCTCGATCAGCCGCCGCCGCCCGCGGATATCGGATTGCCGGGCCCAATAGGGCGCGGTGAACGTCCAGATCAGTGCCGACACCGAGAAGACAAAGGCTACGGTCATGTCCGGGATGCCGATGGCGCGGGCGATGCCGGGTAGCACCGTCTGCAAGGCGGTATTGCCAGCGGCCACGGTCAGCAGCGCTGCAAACAATACCGCGAACTCGCGTCTGGGGACGGCTGGCAACATCGCTCGTCCTTGGCCGTCCGGCGCCGCCTTGCCTAGTCCTGATTCGCGTCCTGCATCACCTCGATGCTCTCGACCAGCACCTCGGCGAACAGCGGCAACGCCGCTGCCATCAGCGCCAACTGGCCTTTTTCCATCGCGGCAAATCGCTGTTTCAGCGCATTCTTCAGCGTCGCCACCGTCGTCTCCACTCGCGCCCGTTCGCATGGCGGGATGTCGATCATCACCGATCGCCGATCGAGGCAGCCCTGGCGGCGCTCGGCGAGCCCCTGCCGCTCCAGACGGTCGATCAGGGTCGTCACCGAACCGCTGGTCAACCCGGTCGCCCCGGCGATGTCGCCGGGCGTCAACGCCCCCTTGTCGATCAGGTGAAACAAACAGCGCAGGTCGGTGCGATTGACGCCGAGGCTCTCGGACATCAGCCCATCGAGCCGATCCATTGCCTCATGGATCTGGCGCCCGGCCGCCATCACGACAGTGATGTCGTCCGGCGTCTCAGAATCACAATCATTCATCGGTGCATCGCTGGTCTCTTGACAATCAAGTTTCTTGACGACAATAGATAGTCCTCCGCCTCCCCTTGGTCCAGTCTTGAAATGCATTCCGTCATTCCTTGCCTTCCGACTAATCGCCGGTGAGGCTTTTCAATAGCTTAATACGTATTTCGACAGCATGAACAGCCATCCCGGCGTTCGCGCCTGTCCGCCAGCCACCCATATGAGGACTTCGATGCGTTCAGCCTGGATAGCACTGGCCGGCCTGTCCCTGCTCGCGGGGTGCGGCGCCACGCCCGAGGCCGCCCCACCGCCGACAACGGTCACCGTGGGCAAGCCCCTGGTCAAGCCGATCGTCGACTGGGATGATTATGTCGGCCGGTTCGAGGCCCGCCAGCAGGTCGAGGTCCGCCCGCGTGTCTCCGGCTATGTCCAGCGCATTGCGTTCAGGGACGGCGATTTCGTCAAGGCCGGCCAGCTGCTCTATGTCATCGATCCGCGCCCGTTCGAGGCGTCGTTGGCGCAGGCCCGCGCCAGCCTCGCCAAGGCCGAGGCCACAGCGTCCCTGCTACGCGGCAATCTCGTCCGCAGCGAGACGCTGCTCGGCGAGAATGCCGTCAGCCGCGAGGAATTCGAAACGACCCGCGCCCGCAGTGCCGAAGCCGCCGCCGATGTCGCCGCCGCCCGCGCCACCGTCCAGGCGCGCGCGCTCGACGCCGGCTTCACCCGCGTGACCGCCCCCATCTCTGGAAGACTGTCGGACCGCCGGGTCGATGTCGGCGGCACGGTCACCGCCGACACCACGGTGCTGACCACCATCGTCAGCCTCGATCCGATCCATTTCGTCTTCACCGGCTCGGAAAATATCTATCTCAAATACCAGCGCGCCAACCAGGCCGGCACCCGCCCCAGCTCGCGCGTCTCCCCCAATCCGGTCGAGATCCGCCTGTCCGACGAAACGCTCTATCGCTGGCGCGGCCGCATGGACTTCGTCGACAACGCCCTCGACAACGGCACCGGCACGATCCGTGGCCGCGCTATCGTCCGCAATCCGGATGGCTTCCTCACCCCGGGCATGTTCGGCCATCTCCGTCTGCTCGGCTCGGGCAGCTATGACGGCATGCTGATTCCCGAATCCTCGGTGGTCACCGACCAGACCCGCAAGCTGGCGATGATCGTCGGCGCCGACGGCGTCGTCGCCCCGCGCGTCATCGTGCTCGGCCCGCTGATCGATGGCCTGCGCGTCGTCCGCCAGGGCCTGACACCCGACGACCAGCTGATCATCGAGGGCGTCCAGCGCGTCCGCCCGGGCATGAAGGTGCAGACCCAGCCGGGCAAGATCGTACCGCCGGCGCCCGGCACCGGCCCGGCACCGCCTGCAGTGATCGCGCCGCCGTCGACGTCCGCCACCGACGCCGCAGACGTCGGCTGACCATGCGCCTTTCGCACTTCTTCATCGACCGGCCGATCTTTGCCGGGGTCATCTCGGTGCTGTTCGTCCTCGTCGGGCTCGTTGCCTATCCGACGCTGCCGGTCGGCCAGTATCCGGAGATCACGCCGCCAACGATCAACGTCACCGCCTCCTATCCTGGCGCCTCTGCCGAGGTGCTCGCCGACACCGTCGCCGCGCCGCTCGAGCAGGAAATCAACGGCGTCGAGAACATGATCTACATGACCTCGTCGTCCACCGGCGACGGCCGTGTCACCATCAACATCGTCTTCAAGCTCGGCACCGATCTCGACAACGCCCAGGTGCTCGTCCAGAATCGCATCGCCTCGGCCGAGCCGCGCCTGCCGGACACCGTCCGCGCGCTCGGCATCACCACGCGCAAGAACTCGCCCGACATCCTGCTCGTCGTCTTCATCACCTCGCCCGACAACAGCCTGTCGCTCGATTATCTCTCCAATTACGCCAACATCTACCTGAAGGACCGGCTGTCCCGCATCGACGGCGTCGGCGGCGTCCAGCCGTTCGGGGTTCGCGACTATGCCATGCGCGTCTGGATCGATCCGGAAAAGGCCGCCTCGCGCAATCTCAACGCCAGCGAGATTGTCGGCGCCATTCGCGCCCAGAACGTTCAGGTCGCCGCCGGCACGGTCGGCGCCCCGCCGTTCGCGCCCGGCGGTTCGGGCTATGAGCTGAACGTCCAGACCACCGGCCGCCTCAACACCGTCGAGGCGTTCGGCGCCATCGTCATCAAGGCCGATGGCCCGCGCATCACCCGGCTGGCCGACGTCGCCCGGATCGAGCTCGGCGCCGACAATTACGGCATCAATGCCTATGTCGGCACCAAGCAGGGTACCGCCTTCGGCATCAGCCAGCGCCCCGGCTCCAACGCGCTGGCCACCGCCGACGCGATCATCGCCACCATGGAGGAAGCCAAGCTGAGCTTCCCGCCCGGCATGGTCTATTCGATTCCCTACAATCCCACCGAATATGTCCGCAACTCGATCGACAGCGTCGAGACCACGCTGATCGAGGCGGTGATCCTCGTCGTCCTGGTCGTGCTGATCTTCCTGCAGAGCTGGCGCGCCGCGGTGATTCCGGTGCTGGCGATCCCGGTCAGCCTGATCGGCACTTATGCGGTGATGGCGGCCTTCGGCTATTCGCTCAACTCGCTGTCGCTTTTCGGCCTGGTGCTGGCGATCGGCATCGTCGTCGATGATGCCATCGTCGTCGTGGAGAATGTCGAGCGCGAGTTGAAGCTCGGCCACAGCCCACGCGAGGCCTCCTACCGCACCATGGACGAAGTCGGCGGCGCGCTGATCGCCATCGCGCTGACCTTGTGCGCGGTGTTCGTCCCCACCGCTTTCATCAGCGGCATCTCCGGCCAGTTCTACAAGCAGTTCGCGCTGACCATCGCGTCCGCCACGCTGATCTCGTGCGTCGTCTCGCTGACGCTGTCGCCGGCGCTCGCCGCGCTGCTGCTCAAACCGCACGACGAGCATGCCCCCACCCCGACCGACTGGCGCCGCTACCCGGCGCGCTTCTCCGAAAAGTTCAACGCCGGCTTCGACTGGCTGTCGGACCGCTACGGCAAGCTGACCGCGCGCGCCATCCGCAGCATCGGCATCATGCTGGTGATCTATGCCGGCCTGCTGGCGCTTGCCGGCTGGCGCATGGTCGCCACGCCGTCGGGCTTCATCCCGGCGCAGGACCAGGGCTATCTCGTCGGCGTCATCCAGTTGCCGCCCGGCTCCTCGCTCGAACGCACCGACGCCGTGGTCCAGAAGGCCATCGCCACCGCCGTCACCGTCAATGGCGTCGATGACACCGTGGTGTCGTTGGCTGGCCTGGACGGCGCCAGCTTCTCCAACGCGCCCAATTCCGGCACGCTGTTCATCCGTCTCGAGCCGCACGAAGTCCGCAACGACAAAGGCCTTAGCGGCGACACCATCCTCGCCGATCTCCGTAAGGCACTGAGCACCATTCCCGGCGCCAACATCCTCGTCGTGCCACCGCCGCCAGTGCGCGGCATCGGCACCGGCGGCGGCTTCAAGATGATGGTCCAGGACCGATCCGGCAAAGGCTATCAGGCGCTCGAACAGGCGACCTTCGCGATGATGATGGCCGGCAACCAGACCCCGGGGCTGACCAGCGTCTTCACGCTGTTCAACACCTCCACCCCGCGCCTGTTCGCCGACATCGACCGCGACAAGGCCCAGCAACTCGGCATCGCCCCGGCCGACATCTTCTCGACCCTGCAAATCTACCTCGGCTCCTCCTATGTCAACGATTTCAACCTGTTCGGCCGCACCTACCGCGTCGTCGCCCAAGCCGACGCCCCCTATCGCAACGACCCCGCCGACATCACCAACCTGCGCGTTCGCTCGGGTTCGGGCGAGATGGTGCCGCTCGGCTCGGTCGCCACGCTGCAGGACACGAGCGGCCCCTATCGCGTCGTCCGCCACAACCTCTTCCCTGCCGCCGAGCTGCAGGGAGATCGCATCCCCGGCTTCTCGTCGGGCGCCGCGCTCGGCGCCATGGAAGAGCTGGCCGACCGCGTGCTGCCCGAAGGCTTCGACTATGAATGGACCGAACTGGCCTATGAGGAGAGCACCCAGGGCAACACCGCAGCGCTGGTATTCCTGCTCGCCGTGGTCTTCGTCTTCCTGCTGCTCGCCGCCCAGTATGAATCGCTGCTGCTGCCGCTGGCGGTCATCCTGATCGTGCCGATGTGCCTGCTGGCCGCCATCCTCGGCGTCAACCTGCGCGGCATGGACAATAATATCCTCACCCAGATCGGCCTCGTCGTGCTCGTCGGCCTGGCGGCCAAGAACGCCATCCTGATCGTCGAGTTCGCCAAACAGGCCGAGGAGGCCGGCAAGCCGCGGCTCGATGCAGCCATTGCCGCCGCCCGCACCCGGCTGCGGCCGATCCTGATGACCAGCTTCGCCTTCATCCTCGGCGTCGTGCCGCTGGTCATCGCCACAGGTCCGGGCGCCGAGATGCGCCAGGCGCTCGGCACGGCGGTGTTCTTCGGCATGATCGGCGTCACCGTGTTCGGCCTGCTGTTCACGCCGGTGTTCTACGTCATCGCCAGCTGGTGCGCCGCGCGCCTCGGCAAGCCGATCGGCAGCACGCTGCCGCCCCGGCCCATCGCCCCACCCCCCGCGCCGGCCGGAACCCTGCCATGATCCGTCGCATTCCGCTTCTGCTCGCCGGCCTCCTCGCCTCGGGCTGCGCGCTCGGCCCCGCCTATCGTCCGGCGCCGGTGCCGCCGGCAGCCGAGGCGGCCTTCATCACCCCCGCCCCGGTTCGCGCCGACACCGCGCCCGATCAATGGTGGCGGCTCTATGACGATCCGGTGCTCGATGCGCTGGTCGAGCAGGCCTTCGCCGCCAATACCGACCTGCGCGCCGCAACCGCCAATCTCGCCCGCGTGCGCGCCGTGCTGCTGGAAGCGCGCGGCGGCCGACTGCCAACGACCAGCATCACCGGCAGCGCCGTCGAGGCTCGCCAGGCCGTGCCCACCCCCCAGGGCCCGGTTGCCTTCGAAAGCGCCTTCTACCGGCTCGGCCTCGATGCCAGCTACGAGATCGACCTTTATGGCCGCGTCGGCAGCGCCATCGCCGCCGCCCGCGCCGAGGCCGAGGCCGAGGCCGCGGCGCGCGATACCGTCCGCATCACCGTCGCCGCCGAAACCGCCCGTGCCTATGCCGATGCCTGCTCGGCCGCCCGCCAGCTCAAGGTCGCCGAGCAGAGCCTCAAGCTCCAGTCGGACAGCTTCGGCCTCACCGAGCGGCGCGTCGCCGCCGGCCGCGACGCGCCCATCGATCTCGCCCGCGCCCGCGCCCAGCAGGAGAGCACCCGCGCCACCCTGCCGGCCTTCACCGCAGCCCGCCAATCGGCGCTGGCTCGCCTCGCCTTTCTCACCGGGCGCCCGCCGGCCGAGGTCGATCCCCGCGCCGCCGCCTGTGCCGCCCCACCGCAGCTCGCCCAGGAAATCCCGGTCGGGGACGGCGCCGCCCTGCTCCGCCGCCGCCCCGATATCCGCCAGGCCGAGCGGCTGCTCGCCGCCGACACCGCACGCATCAGCGTCGCCATTGCCGATCTCTTCCCGCAGATCAGCCTCGGCGGCAGCATCTCCGGCCAGGGCGTCACCCCCGGCGCGGCGCTAAGCAACCGCGGCTTCGCCTTCAGCCTCGGCCCAGCTATCAGCTGGAGCTTCCCCAATGTCGCCGTCGCCCGCGCCCGCATCCGGCAGAGCCGCGCCAGCGCGGACGCCTCGCTCGCCCGCTTCGATGGCAGTGTGCTCGGCGCGCTTCGGGAAACCGAGACCGCGCTGGCCGACTATGCCTCCAGCCTCAACCAGCGCGCCGCCCTCACCGCCGCGCGAGACCAGAGCGCCGAAGCTGCCCGCCTCGTCCGCCTGCGCTACGGCGCCGGCGCCGAAGCCTTCCTCGCCGTCCTCGATGCCGAGCGCACCCTGGCCACCGCCGAAGCCCAGCTCGCCGCCACCGAGGCCCAGCTGACCACCACCCAGATCGCCGTGTTCAAGGCGCTCGGCGGGGGGTGGGCGGTAACGGAGGAAGAATAAGGAGGCCTCCGGCGGCCGGGGGCTCAGCCCCCGGACCCCATCACAGGCGGCACGCCCCCGCCAACACAGGCAGTTCTGCGGGGGAAACCCCCTTCATGGGGTCCGGGGGCAAGCCCCCGGCCGCCGGAGGCCCCTCAAATCCCCAGCGCCGCCTTCACGTCCGCCCAGCTCACCAGCTTGAAGTTCTGCGCCAGCGGCGCGTTGTCGCCGTCCTGCGCCACCATAAGCCCGGCTGGATAATCAGGCCCAAAGTCGCCGGCGATCACCTCGATTCCATCGGTTTCCTGGGTCGCGCCGAAGCGGCCGGCGCCGATGCGGAAGCGGCCGATGTAGCGGTCGTCGGAGAGGCGGTAGACGGCATAGGCGCTGTCGCCCTGGCTGGAGGCGATGAGATAGCCATCGGCGATCGCCATCCCCTCGACATCGGCGACGAGCCGCTTGCCGTCGATCCTGGCGACTGCGGTTGACGTTACGGGAGAAGCCGCGAGGGCATCGAAACGCCAGATGCCGACGTCTTCCTCGGCGACATAGAGGCGCTGACGGGCCGGATCGACGATGCAGCCTTCGGCCTGGGTGCCCACCTTGAGCGTGCGGACGATGCGCGCCGCCGGGACGGCGCCGGCGAAGTCGAACGCCAGTTGGTTGATGGTCCCGTCCTTGAGCACGATGAAGCCGTGCAGCGCGCCGTCCTGCTGGTGGAAGCAGAAGCCATAGGCCTCGCCCTGCCCGGCAGCGACGGTGCCGAGCGCGGTCAGCTTCGCTGTGGCGGTATCGAGGCTGAACAGCGCCACCCGGGCATTGGCCTCGTCATTGCGGTCCGAGGCCGCGACGATGATCCGCCCGCCGAATTCGGCCAGGTCGACATTGTTGACCCGCCCGGCGTCGAGGAAATCGCGCACCGCCCCATCGAGGCCGTAGACATAAAGCCCGGCCTTCTTGTCGGTGCCGACGATCAGGCTGGCGGCCGGGTCGGCGGCATTGCGCCAGATCGCCGGGTCGTCGGCGGCATCGGCATTGCCGGTGCTGACCGGCACGGTCTCGCCGCGCGCCGTCACGATCATCGTCTGCGGCGGCACAGGCCGGCTCGGTGTACAGGCGGCAAGGGCGGCGATCAGCAAGGCGGGAAGCAGGCGCGTCATGGTCAAAGTTCGGTCCTCCGGGGAAAGCTGTAGCTGCCCGTCTGCACCGGCTTGCCGGAGCCGTCGTTTGGCGTGGTAATGAAGGTGATCGTCGCCGTTTCCGGCGCCAGCGTCAAATGCGCCGCGCCCCAGATCATGCCCTGCGCATGCAGCTGCTTGAGCCCGGGATTGCGCGCCAGCTGGTGGCGCATGAAGGCAGTGTTGAGCGGCCGCTGCTTGCCCGCGGCGCCGGAGACGATGGCCGGGAGCGGCGCCACCCGCTTGCCCGGCAGCGCCGCCGCGCAGCTGTCGGTAAAGGCCTCGAGCGTATGCTCATGCCCGGCCAGATACAGGTCGGCATGTTCGCACAGCACCGGCAGGATCGCTGCGCGCAGCGCCTCGGACTGGCGATACTTGCCGCCCGCCGACGCCCAGAGCGGATGATGGCCGATGACGATCTTCCACCGCGCCTTCGATGATGTCAGCGCCTCGGCCAGCCATGCCGCCTGCGCCGCCTCGAGCGGAGTCTGCGGCTTGGCCCAGGGCTCGAGCTCGTCCATCTTCGTCGAAGGGATTTCGCTGCCATCGTCGGCCAGCGCATCCTCCATGAAGGTGCGACCCGCGAGCAACACCTGTGTGTCGAGGACGAACAGCTCCACCTCGCCGCGCGTCTCTGGCGGCGATACCCGGTAGATCAGTCCATCCATATAGAAGGGCGGCGTCTTCGCCAGATAATCGACCTGCGCCATCGCCGCGTCGCGGCTGGTGTGCCAGTCATGGTTGCCCAGCGTCGCATAGAAGCGGAAATCGCCGCCGAACTGTCGGAACCGCCCATAGGGATCGGCGAATTTGTGCCGGAAGCGGTCGGCATCGTCCTTGCCATCGGCGCCCAGCGTCGCACCATCAGGATAAATATTGTCGCCGAGCATCACCCCGAACTGGCAGCGGTTCCTGCCGCACCAGTCGAACATCGCATCGGCCACGGGCATCAGCCCGGACGCGGAGACCACGCCGCCCGACGGCTGGTGCACGGTATAGGCCCCCGCAGCAAACTCGGCCGGCGGCCGCTTGTCCTTGGCCCAGTCAGCGCGCGCCTCGTCGGTGAACTGCTCGACCGTCAGCGGCGGCGTGTAGTCCTTGGCCTCCAGATAGCGCAGGTCATAGCCATGGTCGCCGATCGCCACCATGTGCCACGTGCCCGGCCCGGCCGCACCCGTCCTTCCCTGCTGTACGGGAGCCGATCCCATCGTCGCTGGCGGCGATTGCTCCGTCGCGCACCCTGCAAGCAGGGCCATGATGAGGGGAACAGGGATGGTCGCGCGTCGCATGAAGATCCTTTCGTCAGCGATGGGCGACCGCATGTGGCATTTCAGACACAGTGACAAGGCCGTCATCAAAGCTTCATGAAATTGCAGCCTGTTTGTCATTCCTCCCCGGCAAGTCCGCTCCCGTCAACAGGGAGTGAACCAATGATCAACACCAAACGGGCGCGGCATGCTGCGCGCATGATTGCTGTCTTGATGGCCACCGCCGCGGTCCCGGCGCTCGCCAATGTCGTCACCGGTACGGTGGTGGACAACAGTGGCGTGCGTCCGCTGACCGGTGCCGAAGTGCGGATCAGCGGCGTCAACCGGGTGACGCAGGTGGACGGTGATGGTCACTTCCGCTTCACCGGCCTGCCCGCCGGCAACTACAGCGTCACAGTCAGCTTCGCCGGCGCCCAGGCCCAGAGCCAGGATGTCGCCGTCGTCGATGGCGGCACCCGCGAGCTGGCCTTCGCCCTGGCGCCGGAAGGCTCAGACGAGTCGATGATCCTCGTCATGGGCCAGCAGGCGACGCTGCTGTCGTCGATCTCCCGCCAGCGCGCCTCGGATACGGTGACCACGGTCCTCACCCGCGACTCCATCGGCCAGTTCCCTGACCAGAATGTGGCTGAATCGCTGCGCCGAGCGCCGGGCATCAACGTGCTGAACGACCAGGGCGAAGGACGCTTCGTCTCGGTCCGCGGTCTTTCGCCGGGCCTCAATTCCTCGTCGATCAACGGCAACCGCGTGCTCTCCACCGGCGGCGACAACCGTGACGTGGCGCTCGATGTGGTGCCCAACGAGCTGATCGAATCGATCGAGATCAAGAAGTCGCTGACCCCCGACATGGACGGCGATACCATCGGCGGCTCGATCGACATCCAGACCACCACCGCCTTCGACCGCAAGAAGGGCTTCGTCGGCCTCGTCGCCGAAGGCGGATACAACCAGCTCGCCGAGGAATGGTCGCCGAAATTCTCGGGCAATTTCTCGCAGCCGATCACCGAGAACTTCGGCATCGCCGGCGGCGCCAGCTGGAACCGCCGCCGCTTCGCCACCGACAATGTCGAGGCCGATGGCTGGACCACCTCGGATGCCGGCATCGACTATGCAGAAGACCTTGAATATCGCGATTATGACGTCCAGCGCGTCCGCTGGGGCGGCAACCTCAGCATCGACTGGCGGCCGATGCCCGGCACCACCCTTTATGTCCGCGGCCTTTATTCCAAGTTCGACGATACCGAACTGCGCCGCCGCCTGATCTTCGGCTTCGACGCCGAGCCGGAATCGGGCACCGCCAGTTCCGCCACCTTCAACTCCGCCGATGACCGCATCGAAGTCCGCCGCGACCTCAAGGACCGCCGCGAGGTCCAGACGATCGCCACCGTCTCAGCGGGCGGCAAGACCGAAACCGGCCCCTGGACGCTGACCTATGATGTCGCCCGCTCATTCGCCAGCCAGACCGAGAACGGCTCGATCGATCCGATCCGCTTCCGTCAGCGCTTCGAGGACCCCGGCGCGCTCGGCGTCACCATCGACTATGCCGATCTCCAGCGCCCGGCCTACAAAATCAACTTCGGCAACGCCGCCTTCCTCGACGCCGATGCCTATGAATTCTCGCTGCTCGAGCGGACGACCCGTGAAGACGCCAAGGACAAGGAGTGGAGCTTCCGCGGCGATGTGGCGCGCGAGTTCGCGCTGGCTGGTGGTGATCTGGAAATCAAGGCCGGCGGCAAGGTCCGCCTCCGGGACAAGCGCCAGAACTTCATCATCGACCTGTTCGAGGACGTCGACGGCGGCCTGACGCTGGCCGATGTGCTCGGCAGCTCCAGCTACACGCTCGCCGACATCAACCCGACCACCGACCTCGCCAAGATCCGCGCCTTCGCGGCCGGCACCCCCGATTCGCAGTTCGAGCGCAATGACCTCGAGAGCGACTTCGCCACGGCGTCGGAAAACTTCCGCGCCAAAGAAGACATCTATGCCGGCTATATTCAGGGCAGGCTCGATACCGGCGCGATCCGGCTGATCGCCGGTGTCCGTGTCGAGCACACCAAGCAGGACCTGACCGGCAACCGCGCCGATATCTTCGAGGAAGGCGCCATTCTCAATGGCGAGGAAATCGATGAGGATACGCTGGTCATCTCGCAGGTCCGCTTCCAGCGCAGCTACACCAATGTGCTCCCCAGCGTGAACCTGCGTGCCAATTTGGCCGACAATGTCGTGGCCCGCTTCGGCGCCTTCCGCTCGCTGTCGCGCCCCAGCTTCGGCCAGCTCGCGCCGCGCTTCACCATCTCCGAAAACGAGGATGGCGAGCGCGAAGGCGCTTTCGGCAACCCCGATCTTCGCCCCTACAAGGCGTGGAACATGGATGCCACGCTCGAATATTATTTCTCCAACCAGTCGGTCGTCCAGGGCGGCGTTTTCTACAAGTCGATCACCGACTTCATCGTCACCTCGCGCCAGCTCGACGGCACCTTCGCCGGCATCGATTTCACCGAGGCCGACATCCCGATCAACGGCGACAAGGCCGAAGTGTTCGGCGCCGAATTCAGTTACAGCCAGGCCTTCACCATGTTGCCGGCGCCGTTCGACGGGCTGATCGCCAACGTCAACTACACCTACACCAACGCCCGCGGCGACGTGCTCGGCCGCCGCATCCCGCTGCCGTCAGCCTCCAAACACACCGCCAACTTCGTGCTCGGCTATGAAAAGGGCCCGGTGTCGCTGCGCGCGGCCGCCAGCTACCGCGACCAGTTCCTCGACGAACTCGGCGGCGATGCCGAGGAAGACCGCTATGTCCGGCCGCTGTTCCAGATCGACGTCTCGGCCAAATACCGGGTGACGCCGGCCTTCCAGCTGTTCTTCGAAGTGGTGAACCTCAACAACGCCGATTTCACCGCTTATCGGAACGGTCCCAGCCAGCGTCGCCTGCTGCAGTTCGAAACCTATCGCCGCACCTTCAAGGGCGGCGTGCGCGCCAACTTCTGATCCCGCCGGCCCGGCGCGCGGAATGGACGCGCGCGCCGGGCTGTGCCATGGCAGGCCGCATGGTCGACGCGGTCCATAACACCCTGCCACCGCCGTTGCTGCCGCAACTACTGGCGCCGCTGCGGCGACGCTGGTGGCTGATGCCGCTGATGATGGTGGTCATCACCGCGCTGGTGCTGGTCAAGCTCAACCGCGAGCCGACAATGTGGACGGCGCAGATCGAGATGTTTCCGGCGCCCGCCGCCGCCGGCGTGGCACCGCGGCGCGGTATCGCCGGCATCGCCGCCCAGGCCGGTGGTGGTCTGGCAGCGCTGGCCGGCAGCCTTGGCGGCGGCGACGCAGCACCGCCGTTCCGCTACTTCCTCGACGGCCTGTCCACCCCGGAGGTCGCAGCCCGGCTAGCCGAGGACCCGGTGATCATGCACCAGATCTTCGGCGGCGAATGGAACCCCGAGACCCGTCAATGGGAAGAGCCGCACGGCCTGCTGCGCATCCTCGGCAAGACCCTGTTCGGCGCGCTCGGCCTGCCTGCCTTCGCCTGGACGCCGCCCGACGCCGAACGTCTCCAGGCCTATATCGACGACGCCGTAAACGTCCGGCGCAGCGTCAAGTCGCCGCTCGTCACCATAACCTTTGATCACTGGGACCGCGCCTTCGCCGCCAGCTTCCTGAACCGGCTGGTTGCCACCGCCGATGCCGAACTGCGCGCCACCAATGCCGCCCGCACCGCGGCCAATATCGCCTATCTGAGCGAGCGGCTGGCCGCCACGCCGCAATCGGACGCGCGCGAATCGCTGGTCGCCGCGCTTGCCGAGGAAGAACGGTCGGCAATGCTCAGCGCCGCCGAACTGCCCTATGCCGCCGAGCCCTTCGCCCCCGCCTCGGTCGGCCGTTGGCCGAGCCGGCCCCGGCCGCTGCCGCTACTGGTCGCTGGGCTGATCGCCGGGCTCCTCATCGGCGCCGCGCTGGCGGTCTGGCTCGATCGGCGGCGCCCGCCCGCGCCCCTGCCCGTCATCGCCTAGCCCAGCAGCCGCCGGGCTTCCTCGGCAAATAGCGCCAGCATCGCCGGGCTGGCCGTAGCGCTGGTCCGCGCCCGCGCCGCCAGCGTAAACAGCGCGTCGACCGCCTGCCGGTGCGCGGCCAGCCAGTCGGCCAGCGCCGCCTCCGGATCGTCGCCGGGCAGCCGGGCCAGGAATTCCAGCCGCAACCGCTCGAAGCTGTCGGACAGGCTGGCCTGCAGCCGCCGCTCCCACAGGTCTGCCGGCAACAGCGCTAGCGCCGCGCCATGCGCCCAATCCAGCCCGGTCTCGGCCCCCAGCCGCGCATAAGCATTGGCCAGCGCGCCGACATCATGGCCATGTGCCACGCTGGCGCTGGCCAGTCCGATGGCGCCGTCGAGGGCCGCCAGTTCACGAATGCGGGCCACCAGATCCTCCGGCCCGGGCAGCGCCTCGGCGCCATGCGGCCGGTGCGGCGCCGTCGCCAGCCGCGCGGACAGCGTCGCCAAGGGACCAGCCAGCCGTCGCACCGTGTCGCCGGCGCCGTCGTCCCGGGCATGGCTGAGCAGGTCGGCGACATGCGCCGCCAGCGCTGTCACCGTGGCGCCGTGCAGCCGCAACTGGTCGGCGGCCGGCAGCTCGCCATCGTCCAGCGCCGCCCATAGCGACGGCAACGCAAAGAGGTCGCGCGCCGCCACAAAGGCCGACGCCATCTGGACGAGGCTTGCCCCGCTCGCCTCGGCCAGCTCGAACGGCAGCGCCGGCCCGAGCCGATTGACCAGCTGGTTGGCCAGCCGTGTCGCGATCAGCTCGGGCCGTAGCCGATGGCCTTCCAGCGCCGGCGCAAAGCGTGCCGCCATCGCCGGCGGAAAGCTCGCCAAAAGGTCGGGGAACAGCGCCACGTCGTCGATCAGACTCCGCGCCCCGGGGGCGGCGAGCGCCGCCGTCAGCGCCATCTTGGCATAGGCCATCAGGACCGCCAGCTCGGGCCGGGTGAGCCCTTCGCCCGCTGCACTGCGCCGGCTGCTCTCGGCCGCATCGGGCAGGCCCTCGATCTTCAAATCGAGCCCGGCAGTCTCCGCCAGCACGGCCATCAGCCGCTGGTAGCGCGGCACGGCGCCCGCGCCCCCCTGCTCGGCCAGGCTTATCGCCTGCGCCTGAAGCCGGTTGTTGGTCAGCACCAGCCGCGCCACGTCGTCAGTCATGCTGGCCAGCAGCAGGTCGCGGTCCGCCGGCGCCAGACGCCCGGCCGCCACCTCGGCGCCGAGTGCGATCTTGATGTTGACCTCATGGTCCGAGCAATCGACGCCGGCGCTGTTGTCGATGAAATCGGTGTTGATCCGCCCGCCGCCGCGCGCGAACGCGATCCGCGCGGCCTGCGTCAGCCCCAGATTGGCACCCTCGCCGACGATCCGCGCGCGCAGCGTGTGGGCGTCGACGCGCAGGGCGTCGGTGGCCCGGTCGCCGACTTCGGCATGGCTCTGGTGGCTGGCCTTTACATAGGTGCCGATGCCGCCGAACCACAGCAGGTCGACCGGCGCCCGCAGCAGCGCCTGGATCAGCTCGGCCGGCGCCATCGAGGCCCGCTCGCTGCCGATCATCGCCTGCACCTGCTGGCTGAGCGGCACCGCCTTCAGGCTGCGCGGGAACACGCCGCCGCCGGTGGAGATCAGCGTCCGGTCATAGTCGTCCCAACTCGACGCCGGCAGCGCGAACAGCCGCTGCCGCTCGGCGAACGCCGCCTCGCCCGGCGCGGGATCAAGGAAAATGTGGCGATGGTCGAACGCCGCGACCAGCCTGATGGCGCGGGACAGCAGCATGCCGTTGCCGAACACATCGCCGGACATGTCGCCGACGCCGATCGTGCGCACCGGGTCCCGCGCCACGTCGAGCCCCAGCTCGCGGCCATGGCGCTCGACCGAGAGCCAGGCGCCGCGCGCGGTGATGCCCATCGCCTTGTGGTCATAGCCCTGGCTGCCGCCGCTGGCGAAGGCATCGCCCAGCCAGAAGTCCTGGCCCAACGCGATGGCATTGGCTGTGTCGGAGAAACTGGCCGTGCCCTTGTCGGCAGCCACCACCAGATAGGGATCGGGCGCATCATGGCAGACAATGCCCTCGGGCGGAATCGGCCGGCCATCGGGGGCGAGATTGTCGGTGAGCGACAGCAGCGCCCTGATGAAGATCCGATAAGCCTCTGTGCCCTCCAGCAGCCAGGCCGCGCGGTCGCCGGGCGGCGGCAGCTTCTTGGCATAAAAGCCGCCCTTGGCGCCCGTCGGCACGATGACGGCGTTCTTGACCATCTGCGCCTTGACCAGCCCGAGCACCTCGGTGCGGAAATCGTCGCGCCGGTCGGACCAGCGCAGCCCGCCGCGCGCGATGGGCCCGCCGCGCAGGTGGATGCCCTCGACGCGCGGCGAATGCACCCAGATCTCACGATAGGGCACCGGCGGCGGCAGCCCCGGCACGGCGCTCGAATCGAGCTTCATCGCCAGCGCCTCCGGCCCGCCCGGCACAAAGGCGTTGGTCCGCAGCGTCGCCCCGACCAGCGCCATGAACAGCCGGAGGATGCGGTCGTCATCGAGCGAAGACACATCGGCCAGTCCGGCCTCCAGCGTCTCGCGCTGCGCCGCCTCGGCATGCGCGCGGTCGACGACATCTGGTCCAAAGCGCAACCGGAACAGCCTCACCACCCCGGCGCACAGCGCCGGCATCCGGCACAGCGCCTCGACGACCGTTGCGATGCCGTAAGTAGCCCCGGCCTGGCGCAGATAGCGGAACCAGGCCCGCAGCCAGCCGGCCTCCTCGAGCGTCAGCCGGCAATGCACGACCAGCGCATTGAAGCGGTCGCTCTCGGCGCTGCCGCCCAGCACGCCCCTCAGCGCCGGCGCCAGCCTTGCCTCCAGCGCCGGCCAGCCCACCAGCAGGCCGGGATCATCGACCTCTAGCACAACGTCATGGATGCGCCCCAGTTGCCCGCCGGCCAGGTCGAACGGAAACTCCTCGATCACCCGCAGCCCGAAATTCTCCAGCGCCGGCACGATCTCGGACAGCGGGATGATCGGCCCGAGCCGGTAGATCTTCAACCGGAACTGCCCGGCCGGCCCCTCCGCCAGCGGAAACAGCCGCACCGCCCGCTCGCTGTCATCCTCAAGGCCGGCCAGCACCAGCGTGTCCTGGGCCGCCTCGTCCGGGCTGTGCTGGGCGCGGTAGCTGGCCGAGAAGGCCCGGCCATGGGAGAGCCGCAGGCGCGCCGCCCGCGTCGGCCCGGCCGACGCCAGCAGCGCCGCCTCCAGCCCCTCGTCCCAGCCGCGCAGCAGCCGCAGCAGCTGTTCGTTCAGCGCCGCCTCGCCGGGCAGTTCGATCCCGGGCTGGGGCAGGGAGAACACCAGATGGATCCGCGCCAGCCCCTCCGAATGCAGCTCGACATCATGACGGCTCAGCGTGCCGCCCGTCGCCTCGGCCAGCATCGCCGAAATCCGCTCGCGCACACCGAGCGCATAGAGCCCGTGCGGCACATGGACGAGCACCGACAGGCTGCGCCCGAAACTGTCGACCCGCGCAAACAGCCGCGGCCGCGGCCGGTCGAGCAGAGACAGCGTGCCCAGCGCCATCTCCTCCAGTTGCGAGGCGCTGGCCTCGAACAGCTCCTGGCGCGGAAAATTTTCCAGCACATGCGCCAGCGCCTTGCCATTGTGGCTGCGCGCCACGAAGCCCAGCGCCTCCACCACCTGCGCCACCTTGCGCCGCACCAGCGGCACCTGGCGCGGCGAAGTCGCCAGCGCCTCCGAGGTCAACAGCCCGAGAATGCAGGTCAGCCGCACCAGCCGACCCTGCGCATCATAGCCCTTGATGGCGATCAGGTCCGGCTGCGTCCGCCGGTGGACGCGATTGACCGTGCCGGCCCGGGTGACGCTGACCGGCTCGGACGCGGCGATGGCCGCCCGCCAGTCCGGCGCTGCCTGGGATCCCCACAACCGATAGTCGGGATCGCGCAGAAGCCCCAGCGCCCCCTCATCGGTCCGCGCCGGCGTGCCGGAGGCATCGATCGTCCAGTGGCGAACGCCGAGCAACGTCAGGCTGTCGGCCGCCAGCCACGCCAGAAAGGCGCGCATCTCTGCCGCCGCCTCGGGCGCCACCGGCGGTGAATGGTCGCCGAGCCGCTGCGCGGCGTCGAGCAACGCCGCGCGCATCGGCTGCCAGTCAGCCACAACGCACGCGATGTCGGCCAGCAGCGCCCGCACGCTCTCGACCAATTCGGCCCGCGCCTTGGCATTGGCGCGCTTCAATTCGATGTAAATCAGCGATTCCCGCCCCCATCCCGCCGCCGCCGGACCGGGCCCGGCCTCGGCTACTTCGAGCAGCCGGCCGTCGTCGTGGCGCCGCACATCGAACACCGGGTGGAGCAGCCGCACGCTCTCGATCCCCGCTGCCGTCACCGCGGCCGCCACCGAATCGACGAGAAACGGCTTGTCATCGTTGACGATGATCAGCGCCATCGGCCGCCCCGCACCGGGTTCGGCCGGCTCAAGCCGGACCAGCGGCACCCCGGCCTCACGCGTCGCCACCACCCCCTCGACCCGCCGCGCAATCGCCTCGCGGGCGCCGGCATCGAGCCCGTCGCGCTCATCGGGCAAGGCCGCGTTGAAGAGAATATCGGCGATCGAAACCGTCGCCATCGCATCGGTACGCGCACTCTGCATGAGGGAACTCACTCCTGACCCGGCACCGTATGGACTGCCCGATCCGCCCGGGCAAGTTTTGCAATGACACCTGACGCTATTCATGTGCCCTGGGTAACATCGGCGCCTGCCGGCCGATCGGCAGCGGATCGACAGCGTCCGGCGCCGCACCCGGCCGGCTTTCCAGCGCCCTTCCGAGCTCGCGGCGCAGCCGCGCGGCGGCGCTGCGGCTGAGCACCTCGCGCCAGCTCATCACGATCTGCACCCGGTCATCGGGGATCGGCAGCGCAATGCCCCGCGCCAGGATATGCCCCCGCCCGCCGGCGGTCAGGCTGGCCTCGAACGGCACCGGCCGGGCGCCGAGCACCACCAGGTCGCAGGCTGCGCATAGCTCGGCACCCAGGCTGTGCGGCGGCAGCGTCGGGTCCAGCGCCAGCATCTGGCCCGGCGCCAGCCGGAAAGTGCGCATGATGTCGCCGCCGATGCGGCTGATCTCGGCCCGCCCGGCCGGGTCGACGATCACCAGCCCCTGCGCCTCGAAGCCCGGTATTTCGGTCTCCCCGGCGTCAAGCCAGCAGCGCAGCGCCCGCTCGGCCAGCCGCTGCTCGGCCCGCAGCAGACCAGTCGGCAGGTCGAACTTGCTGGCGAGCATCTCGATGCTGGAGCGACTGGTCATGGGCGGCAGGTTCCGGCTGCGCCAGTCATCTGGCACCAGGGGGATCAACGGCGCCGGCCGGCCCCCATTTAGCCGCCGCTTGCCCAGGCGGTGCCGCCCTGTTATGGCGCACTCCGCCCTCGGGCATGCCGGTCGCCGCAGTAGCTCAGTGGTAGAGCATCCGCTTCGTAAGCGGGGGGTCGGGGGTTCAAATCCCTCCTGCGGCACCATTCCTCCCTGTCCCTCCAGGGGCCGTTTCGGCTGGACCCCCCAGACATCGGCCTGTAACCCTCGGCCGATGCCGTCCCCTCGACGCCTCCTGCCCGGCCATCATGGCTGACGCCCTGCTGTTCGGCCTGATCGTGCTGCCCTTCATCGCGGCCGGCTTCGCCGCGCTGGCGGGCGCGGCCTCGCGCACCCTCGCGGCCGTCGTCGCCGCCGGCGCGATGCTCGCCGGCGTGCTGATGCTCGTCGCGCTGGCGCCGCCGGTCTTCGCTGGCCAGACCCTGCTGGCCACCATCGCCTGGCTGCCGGACTGGGGGCTCGATCTTGCCCTGCGGCTGGACGGGCTGGGCCTGTTGTTCGTCCTGCTCATCGACGGCATCGGCCTGCTGATCGTCATCTACGCCGCCTACTACCTGCCGAAGGAGGACCGGCTCGGCCGCTTCTACCTGCTGCTGCTGGCATTCGCCGGCGGCATGCTCGGCGTCGTCCTCGCCGAGAACATCCTTCTGATGCTGTTTTTCTGGGAGATCACAAGCCTCACCTCGTTCCTGCTGATCGCCTACAAGTACAAGGATCAGGAGACCCGCATCGCCGCGCGCATGGCACTGGCCGTCACCGGCGGCGGCGGGCTGCTGCTGCTCGCCGGCCTGCTGCTGCTCGGCGACATCGCCGGCAGCTACATGCTCACCGACATCCTCGCCAGCGGTGACCTGATCCGCGCCCATGCCGGCTATCCAGTGATGCTGGGGCTGGTGCTGCTCGGCGCCTTCACCAAGTCCGCCCAGTTCCCGTTCCACTTCTGGCTACCCAACGCCATGGCCGCCCCCACCCCGGCCAGCGCCTATCTCCATTCCGCCACCATGGTGAAGGCGGGCGTCTTCCTGCTCTGCCGGCTCTACCCGGCGCTGGCCGGCACCGACCTGTGGTTCCTGCTGGTCACCACCACCGGCGCTGTCACCTTCGTGCTCGGCGCCTATCTGGCGCTGCTCCGCCATGATTTCAAAGGCCTGCTCGCCTATTCAACGATCAGCCACCTCGGCCTGATCGTCCTGCTGCTGGGCCTCGACACCCCGCTCAGCCCGGTCGCGGCGGTGTTCCACATCATCAACCATGCGGTGTTCAAGGCGTCGCTGTTCATGGTCGCCGGCATTGTCGACCATGAGACCGGCACAAGGGACATGCGCCGCCTGTCCGGCCTGCGCCGCGCCATGCCGTTCACCGCCGCGCTGGCGATACTGGCCGCCGGCGCCATGGCCGGCGTGCCGTTCCTCAACGGCTTCCTCTCCAAGGAGATGTTCTTCGCCGAAACGGTGGCACTCGGCGGCTATCTCAGCTGGCTGATGCCAATCATCGCCACCATCGGCGGCGTGCTGGCGGTCGCCTATTCGGCCAAGTTCGTCAACGATGTCTTCCTCGGCCCCCCGTCCACGGACCTGCCGCGGACCCCGCACGAGCCGCCCTGGCTGATGCGCGTCCCCGTCGACCTGCTTGTCGCCATCGTCGTCCTCGTCGGGCTGGCCCCGCAGTTGGTCGTCGCGCCGCTGCTGCGCACCGCATCCGCCGCCGTCCTCGGCGGCCCGGTGCCACCGCTCGATCTCGCCCTCTGGCACGGCTTCAACCTGCCCGTCGTCATGAGTGTCGTCGCGCTCGGCGGCGGCCTGGTCTGGTTCACCCGCCGCGAGCAGATCTTCAGCATCGCCGACCGCTATGCCATCGGCATGCCCAGCCCGGTCGCCTTCGAGCGTGTCTACAATCTGATCGCCGCCGCCTCGCGCCGGCTGATCGCCGCGGTGGACCGGCAGAGCGTCCGCCAGAACGTAGCCCTGTTCCTGCTGTTCACCCTCGCGCTCGGCGCCTGGGCCTGGTGGTCGGCCGGCGGCGCCCTCGCTGGCCCGCTGGGCGTCGGCGATTTCGGCGTCGCAGAGGCGCTGGCGCTGGCGGCGCTGGCGCTGGGCGTCGGCGGCACCGTGCGGATGCACCGCAACCGGCTCGTCGCCGTCATGTTCCTGTCGGTCGTCGGCCTGCTGGTGGCGCTGGCCTTCGTCCGGCTGGCAGCGCCCGATCTGGCGCTCACCCAGCTGTCGGTCGAGGTCGCCTCGATCGTCCTGCTGCTGCTGGCGCTGCGCTATCTGCCGCCGCACATCCGCGCCGAGTCCGATCCCGCCGAACGGCACCGCCGCTGGCGCGATGCCGGCCTCGCCGGTCTCGTCGGCCTCGGCACCAGCGCGCTGGTGCTGGCGATGCTCACCCGGCCATTCGAAACGATCTCTGCCTGGCACATCGCCGAGAGCGTCCCCGGTGGCGGCGGCACCAACATCGTCAACGTCATCCTCGTCGATTTCCGCGGCTTCGATACCATGGGCGAGGTCGCCGTGCTGGCGATGGCGGCGCTCGGCATCCAGGCGCTGCTCGCCGGCCTGCAATTGCCGCCCGCCGTCGGCAGCGCCGCCACGCTCGCTGACCGCTACCCGATCATGCTGCGGATGATGATGCAGCCGATGCTGCCTCTGGCGCTCGCCGTGGCCACATACATCTTCCTGCGCGGCCACAATCTGCCGGGCGGCGGCTTCGTCGCCGGGCTGATCGCGGCCATCGCACTGCTGCTGCAATATCTGGCCAGCGGCATCGATTTCGCCCGCACCCGCATACGCGCCGATTTCGTCGCCGTGCTGGGCGCCGGCCTCGGCCTGTGCGCGCTGACCGGCGCCGCCGCCTTCGCCTTCGGCCGGCCGTTCCTCACCTCGGCGCACGGCTATGTCCACCCGCCCTTCATCGAACCATTCGAGCTCGCCTCGGCGCTGGCCTTCGATCTAGGCATCATGCTGGTCGTCGTCGCCAGCCTCGTCCTCGCGCTGTCGGAGCTTGGTACGCTCAGCACCCGTGAAAAGCGGGCAGGCTAGACGATGGCGGTCGTCCTCTCCCTGGCCATCGGCCTGATCATGGCCGGCGGCGTCTGGCTGGCCCTGCGCCCACGCAGCTTCTCGGTGGTGCTCGGGCTGACGCTGATGTCCTATGCCGTCAACCTGCTGATCCTGGTCTCGGGCCGCGTCGACCGGGTGATGCCGCCGCTCGCGCTGCCCGGCGCCACCGGCCTCGCCGATCCGCTGCCCCAGGCGCTGGTGCTCACCGCCATCGTCATCGGCTTCGGCATGACCGCCTTCCTGATCGCGCTGGCGCTGAAGGCGCTGGCCGTCAATCGCTCGGACAAGCTGGGCGAAGGCCGGCCGACAGAGCCCACCCCGACGCAGGCCGACGACTGATGGGCGTCTGGCCGATCCTGCCGGTGCTGGTGCCGTTCACCGCCGCGCTGCTGATGCTGCTCGCCAACGGCCGGCTTGCCGTTCAGCGCGGGCTGGCGCTCGCCGCCGCCGGGCTCGGCCTCGTCGCCGCTGTCCAGCTGCTCATCGCCGCCGATGCCGGCACCATCGCTGTCTACCGGCTCGGCGACTGGCCGGCACCCTATGGCATCGTCCTGGTCGTCGACCGGCTGGCGGCGCTGATGGTGCTGCTGGTCTCGGCGCTCGGCCTGCCGGCGCTGCTGATGGCGATCGGCGGCAGCGACAGCACGGGCAAGCATTTCCATCCGCTGTTCCAGCTCCAGCTCGCCGGCCTCACCGGCGCCTTCCTGACCGGGGACCTGTTCAACCTGTTCGTCTTCTTCGAGATCCTGCTGCTCGCCTCCTATGCGCTGCTGATGCACGGTCCCGCCGCTGCGGAGGCCGGCCGCGTCCGCGCCGGGCTGGTCTATGTCGTCCTCAATCTCGTCGGCTCCAGCCTGTTCCTGATCGCGCTGGCGCTTCTCTACGGCACGCTCGGCACGCTCAACCTCGCCGACCTCGGCCGCCTGCTGCCGCAGGTACCGCCCGACGACACGCCGCTAGTCCGCACCGCGCTGGCGCTGCTCGCCGCCGTCTTCCTGCTCAAGGCCGCCGTGCTGCCCATGTCGCTGTGGCTGCCGCACGTCTATGCCCGCGCCCCGGCTGCCGCCGCCGCGCTGTTCGTCATCCTCACCAAGGTCGGCATCGTCATGCTGCTGCGCGTCAGCGTCACCGGCTTCGGCGACGCGCCCGTTGCCCGCGGCCTGCTGACGCCCTGGCTGCCGGCGCTGGCGCTCGCCACCGTCGTCTTCGGCACGCTGGGCGCACTCGCCGCCCGCCGGCTGGTCGTCGTCGCTGCCCAGCTGGTGCTGGTCTCGGCCGGCATGCTGCTGTTCGCCCTTGGCCATGGCGGCGAGCGCGGCACCGCGGCACTGCTCTATTATCTCCCCCAGTCCACCCTCGTCGGCGCCGGCCTTTTCCTGCTCGCCGCCCATGTCGAGGCCCGCCGCCCCGGCCTCGGCGACCGGTTCACCCGCGGCGCCTCCGCCTCGGGCCGTGCCTGGCTCGGCCCGGCCTATCTTGTCCTCGCCATCGGCCTCGCCGGCCTGCCGCCGCTCTCCGGCTTCCTCGGCAAGCTGATGCTGCTCCAGGCCGTCGCCACCGATGGCTGGCGGCTGGCCTGGTGGACAGCGCTCCTCGCCTCGGGCCTCGCCGTCACACTGGCGTTCGCCCGCGCCGCCGGCCCGCTGTTCTGGCAGGCGAGCGAAGTCCCGGCCGTCGCGCGGCTGCCGGACGGGCTGCACCGCCCGGCCCCAGCGCTCGGCCTCTGGCTGCTCGTCGCCGCCGGGCCGCTGCTGGTCATCCTCGCCCGCCCGGCCTCAGACTATGCCGCCGCCACTGCCGCCCAGCTCCACCAGCGCCAGGCCTATCTCGACGCCGTGCTACCCCCCGACGAGCCGATCCTGCGCGAGCGGCGGCCATGAAGCGTGTCCTGCCCTTCCCGGTGATGACCCTGCTCATCATCCTGCTCTGGTTGGCGCTGAGTCCGGACCCAGGTCGCGGCACCGTGCTGCTTGCCCTCGCCATCGGCCTCCTCCTGCCGCTCGCCACCCGCCGCTTCTGGCCCCACCCGCCCCGGCTGCGCCGCCCCGGCGCCGCGCTGCGCCTGATCGGCCGCGTCCTCGTCGACATCGTCACCGCCAATGTCACCGTCGCCCGCCAGGTCCTCGGCCCGCCCGCCCGGCTGCGCCCCGCCTTCTTCGAAGTCCCTCTGTCCCTCGACGATCCCTTCGTCGCCACCCTGTTCGGCGGGATCATCTCGCTGACCCCTGGCACCGTCACCATCGACATCGAAATGGCCACGCCCGAACGCCCCGGGCGCCTGTTCGTCCACGGCCTCGATGTGCCGGACGTCGCCGCTACCATCGCCAGCGTCAAATCACGTTACGAAGCCCCGCTGAAGGAGATCTTCGGATGCTGAGCCTGGTCGTCCCGATCGTCTTCACTATGGTCGCCGTCGCCATGGCGCTCAATCTCTGGCGACTGGTCAAAGGCCCGGCCATGGCCGACCGCATCCTCGCCCTCGATACCCTCACCATCAACACCATTGCCCTCGTGCTGCTGCTCGACATGGCACTGCAGACCACGGTCTTCTTCGAAGCCGCCCTCGTCCTCGCCACGATGGGCTTCGTCGGCACCGTGGCGCTGGCCAAGTTCGTCCTCGGCGGCGACATCATCGAATGAGGACAGACCGATGCTGATCGACCTCCTCGTCTCGCTACTGCTGCTGATCGGCGGCAGCTTCGCCCTCATCGGCTCCATCGGCCTCGCCCGCTTGCCGGACTTCTTCATGCGCCTCCACGCCCCCACCAAGGCCACCACCCTCGGCATCGGCGCCATCATCGTCGCAACCGTCATCCACGTCAGCGCCCGAGACGGCCGCCTCGCCGTCGCCGAACTCGCCATCTCGGTGTTCCTGTTCATCACCGCCCCCGTCGTCGCCCACCTCGTCGCCAAGGCCGCCCGGAGCCAGCGGAAGGATTAGGGGAGGGGAGAATGGCCTCCGGCGGGGGGGGGGGGGGGGGGCCGGCCCCCCCCCCGCCGGCGGCATCCTCACTGCCCCAGCCGCGTCACCAGCCACTGCCCGGCCGGTCCCGGTGGCGCGTCGGTTCGGTAAATGATGTCGAACGGGTATCCCATCGCCCGATGGTCGGGCAGGTCGAGCCGCACCAGCCGCCCGGCGCGCACGTCGGCGTCGACCGTCGGTTGCGGCATGTTTCCCCAGCCGACGCCTTCGAGCAGCAGCGCGTGCTTGGCGCCGAGGTCGGCGAGACGCCAGCTGGTGGAGGCGGAGACGGCGAAGTCCCGACCCCGGGTCAAGGGCGAGCGATCCGAGAGCACCAGCTGGATATGCTGGCGCACGGCGCCGGGGCGCTGTGGTCCCTGCGCCAGCGGGTGGGTGGGGGCGGCGACGGGGATGAGGCGAACGCTGCCGGCGGCGTGGCGGGTCAGCGCCCCGGCTTCGGCGGAGAGCGGGCCGGACACGCCGATCCGTGCGGTACCGTCGAGAACGAGCGCCGACACCGCGCCCAGCGCCTCGACATGGAGGCGCAGCTGCACGGTCGGGAACGCGTCCTGGAAGGCGCGCAGTGTGGATGCGAGCCGGTGGCTCGGCCACATCACGTCAACCGCGAGGCTGACCTCCGCCTCCAGTCCGGAGACCAGCCCTTCGACGCGCGCCTTCAGCCCGGCGATGTCGTCGGCCAGCGTCCGCGCCTCGGCGAGCACGGCGGCGCCGGCGGCGGTCAGCTGCGGCCGCCGCGTGCCGGCGCGGTCGAACAGCCGCAGCCCGAGCAGCGCTTCCAGATTGGCAATGCCATAGCTCACCGCCGAGGTCGCGCGGCCCAGCCGCCGCCCGGCGGCGGCAAAGCCGCCGGCGTCGACCACGGCGACGAACAATTGCAGCTGGTCGAAGCAGGGCGTGCCGATCTTAATTTAGAATTTCCTGAACGTTCCGATAGATATTAT